>CAUJJS010000197.1 GCA_963205415.1 Pseudomonadota bacterium | reverse complement strand
GCCAATGCCGATGAATTGGGTGCGGCGGCGGTCGATTACCTGTTCTACAGCGGCTATGTGGTGCTGGCCTATTGGTGGGCGCGCTCGGTCGCTGCGGCCGAGCACGGTGATCGTCCCGAAGCCTTCAAAAGCGGCAAGCGCGAGACCGCCCGTTTCTACTTCCAGCGCATCCTGCCGCGCACCCACAGCCATGCGGCGGCACTGTTGAGCGGTGCTGGCAATCTCATGGCGCTGGATGCACAGCAGTTTTGAACGTGCGCCGAAACACCCTGCTGCCCTCCCGCGCTGAAGCCCACCCATGCACGATCTGATCAATGTCATCCTGCTCGGCATCATCGAGGGCATCACCGAATTTCTGCCGATCTCATCGACCGGGCACTTGCTGATTGCCGAGCGTTGGTTGGGCGCACGCTCGGATCTGTTCAATATCGGCATCCAGGCGGGCGCCATCCTTGCCATCACCCTCGTCTATCGCCAGCGCCTATGGCAGTTGCTCACGCGCTGGCGTGAACCGGCACAGCGCGCGTATCTCGCCAAGCTTGGAGCCGCATTTCTGATCACGGCCCTATTGGGTTTGGTGGCGGTCAAATGGGGTTTCAAGCTGCCCGAAACCGTGACCCCGATTGCTTGGGCCTTGATCATCGGCGGCGTGTGGATGTTGGCGGCCGAGCATGTCGCCGCACGGCTACCTGATCGCAGCGAGGTCACTTGGAAAGTTGCCATCCTCGTCGGTGTGGCGCAGATGTTGGCGGGGCTTTTCCCCGGCACCTCGCGTTCGGCCGCCACGATTTTTGCCGCGATGCTGTGTGGAACCTCCAACCGCGCCGCCGCCACCGAGTTCGCCTTTCTAGTCGGCATTCCCACCATGTACGCCGCCAGCGGCTACGAGCTGCTTCGCGTGCTGCAACACGGTGGCGCCCAGCACGAGGACTGGGCTGCGCTGGTCGTGGGTTTCATCACCGCATTGGTCGTGGGCTTCGTGACGGTGAAATGGTTGTTGCGCTACATCCGTAGCCACCGTTTCACCCCCTTCGCCTGGTATCGCATCGCCTTGGGCGTCGCATTGCTGGCCTGGATTCCGCTCGGAAGCTAGGCACGATCCACAAAAAACGCGCACAGCGGCGCGCAGTGGTTTATGCTCGGGATCAAGATGAATCTGTCCTTGAGCCTCCTTGCCACTTCCGGCATGCTCGATGTCGGAATCGATGCCCGCCATCCCAGTGATGACGGACGCAATATGCCGCGCGTGCTCTGTCTGGATGCCCACGGCCGGATCATGGATTGGATGAGCTGGCGGGAAACGGCGCACCTGTATGCCCGCGATGCCGTGGCGTGGACCTTGGGTGATCCCTGTTTCACCTTGCGTGGTGGCATCAATCGCATCACCGGATTGCAGAGTCGCCTCGATCTGCATCCGATCGTGGCCTCCCGCGGCCATGCACGCGCCAGTGCAAATTCTCCTTCACCGGCCTTGACCAATGTCGCCCTGTTCGCGCGCGACGACCACCTGTGTCTGTATTGCGGCCAGCAATTCAGCCGCTACCAACTCACCCGTGACCATGTGCTGCCGCGCTCGCAAGGGGGCAAGGACGCGTGGGAAAACGTGGTCTGTGCTTGCCTTGCCTGCAACACCCGCAAGGGCGGTCGGACGCCGGCGCAGGCGCACATGCCCCTGCTGGCCGTGCCCTATCGCCCCAGTTGGGTCGAACACCTGATCCTGTCGAACCGAAACATCCTTGCCGATCAAATGGAGTTCTTGCGTAGCCACCTGCCCACAAAGGTGCCACGCAGCCTGCGTGGGAGTCAGGTCATGCTTCAATGCAGCGATTCGTGATTGATTCGGATTGACGCAAGTATCGGATCGGCCAATAATTTCATGACGTTTTGTCTGTTGCGCCACAGGGGATTGGGAGCGAGTAGTCGCTCTCTTGCGCGTTCCTGCCGACGCTGGACACCCATTCCGACCGCAGGATTCCCATGAACCAACCCGCATCGGTGTTCTTTACCGGCATGGATTCATTCGATGCCGAGCAACTGACCGCCTTGTTCAATGACGCCAACCGCCGCGCCGGCAACCACGTGTCGCTGGCCAATGACCAAGGCAGCGCCTCGGTGCTGGTGATCGACGTCGACACGCTGTACGGCCACATGACTTGGCTGGGTTCTCAGAACTCGGGGCAGATCTTGGTGGCATTGACCTCGGGGGCCACCGCCAGCGCCGACTATGTTCTGCATCGTCCGGTGACGATGGAGGCGATGCGCGCCGTGGTGCACGAGCTGGGCAAGGGCCATGGCGCCGCGCCAAAAGCGTCCGCCGTTGAAGCGCCTGCGGCCCGGTCGACGCCCAGCATCGAGAAACCTGCGCCCACTGCCCATGCCGCAACCGCAACCAGCACCAGGTCGGACGAGGCTGACAAGGCGAGCACGAGCCATCCGGAATTCGTCGCACCGAGCCCAGCGGCTGCAAGCCCTGCTCAGGCAGACGTGGTCCCGGCCGCGATTACGGCGCCTGTGCCACCGGCGAAGCCGCGTGAGCGCAGGCTGATCGACGTGCTGCTGGCCGGCGATTTGGCTACGGGTCCGCACAAACTGGAATTGCCCGGCTTGCCGGTGCTGGCGCTGGATCTCAGCCAGAAAGTCTTTCTTTGTGGTAGCGGCATCAAACCCTTTCTACCCCATACCAAGCCCACCCTGACGGCGGATGCTTGGCAGCCGCTTTCCGGCGCCGAGTTCAGCGCTTTGCGCAAGAGCATGGGTGGCACGCAACCGCTGAGCCGCTTGATCTGGCTTGCGGCCTTGGGCGGAAGTGAGAGCGTGCTTCACGATGCGGAGCCCGATGCACGCTACAAGCTGACGAAGTGGCCGCAGATCGAGCGCGAGTTTCCCAAGCACTTTCGCATCGCCACCGCCATGATGAAGGGCTACTTCACGCCGGAAGAGTTTGCCCAACAGAGCGGCGCGACGGTGGAAGACGTGCGCGAGTTCATCGCCGCAAGCCTCGCCACGACGCATGCCGAAGTCGAGCCCAAGGCGCCAAGCGAGGACCCGACGCCATCGCCACCACGCGGCCTACTGGGGCGCTTGCGCGGCGGCCGCTGAGCCGCGTCCGCCTGTTTCCTGCCCGCTTTCGCCCGCATGCCGGCCCAAGGTCGGCTTGCGGCGGGGACCGGCACGGTCGGACAATCCAGACACCATGATTGATTCAAAACGTTATCCGCATCTGGCCGCCATCGACACACCCGTCGACTTGCGCGCCTTGGCCGAAACCGATTTGCCCGTGGTGGCCGACGAACTGCGCGGCTACCTGATCGACACCGTGGCCCAAGCCGGCGGGCATTTCGCGGCGGGCCTGGGCGTGATCGAACTGACCTGTGCCCTGCATTACCTTTTCGATACGCCCAACGATCGCATCGTCTGGGACGTGGGCCATCAAACCTATCCACACAAGATCCTCACCGGGCGGCGCGACACCATCCACACGGTCAAGCAAAAGGATGGCGTGGCGCCCTTCCCGCGTCGAGAAGAGAGCCCTTTCGACACCTTCGGCGTCGGGCATTCCAGCACGTCGATTTCGGCCGCGCTGGGCATGACCGTGGCGCTGCAACAGCGTGGCGATCCACGTCAGGTAGTGGCGGTGATCGGTGATGGTGCGATGACCGCCGGCATGGCCTTCGAGGCGCTCAATCACGCCGGCGGCATGGACACCGAGCCGAATCTTTTGGTGATCCTCAACGACAACCGCATGTCGATCTCGGAAAACGTCGGCGCGCTGACCAAGATGCTCGGCCGACTTTCCGGCAATCGCACCCTCAATGCTTTGCGTGAAAGCGGCAAGAAGCTGTTGGGTGACAAGCGTCGCGGTGCCGGGCGTTTCATGCGCCGTTGGGAAGGCCACTGGAAAGGCATGTTCGTGCCCTCCACCTTGTTCGAGCAGATGGGCTTTCATTACACCGGCCCGATCGACGGACACGACCTGCCCACCTTGTTGGCTACCCTGCGCACGCTCAAGGAGCTCAAAGGCCCGCAGCTCCTGCACGTCATCACCACCAAGGGCAAGGGCTACGACCCGGCCGAAGGCGATCAGATCGAATACCACGCCGTCGGCCCATTCGACCCGCGCGTCGGGGTGATCAAAAAGGCCGGCGCAAGCAAGCCCACCTACACCCAGATCTTTGGCGACTGGCTGTGCGACATGGCCGCAGCTGATCCGCGCCTGATGGGCATTACCCCCGCGATGCGCGAAGGCTCGGGTCTGGTGCAATTTTCGCAGCAGTTTCCCGAGCGCTATTTCGACGTGGCCATCGCCGAGCAGCACGCGGTGACCTTGGCGGCCGGCATGGCCTGTGAAGGCGCCAAGCCGGTGGTGGCGATCTATTCGACATTCTTGCAACGCGCCTACGACCAACTCATCCACGATGTCGCGGTGCAGAACTTGGATGTACTGTTCGCCATCGACCGTGCCGGACTGGTCGGCCCCGATGGGGCCACCCATGCCGGCAGTTTCGATCTGTCCTACTTGCGTTGTATCCCCAACTTGGTGGTGATGGCGCCCTCCGATGAGAACCAGTGCCGACGTCTACTCAGCACCGGCTTTCACCATCCGGGACCGGCCGCTGTGCGTTATCCACGTGGCACGGGTCCGGGTGTTGCGCTGGAAGCCGGGCTGGAGCCTCTGCCCTTGGGTCAGGCCGAGGTGCGCCGTCGTGGGCGTGCGCTGGCCATCCTGTCGTTTGGAACCCTACTGCCGGCAGCGGATGCGGCAGGACGGGCGCTGGACCTGAGCGTGATCGACATGCGTTTCGTCAAACCTCTGGACCATGCCCTGTTGTTGGAACTGGCGCGTCAGCACGTGGGCTTTGTGACACTGGAAGACAACGCCGTTGCTGGCGGCGCCGGCAGTGCCGTGGCCGAGTTCTTGGCGGCGCAAGGCATCAACGTGCCGGTCCTGCATCTGGGCCTGCCCGACACCTTCCTCGAACACGCCACGCGCGAACAACTCCTTCAGGAATGCGGGCTCGATGTACCTGGCGTCCAGGCCGCCATCCTCAAGCGCTGGCCACAACTGCCGCAACTGGCGCGCGCCACCGGCTGAAGCGTCACCCTCGTACCTTGGTACAAGTGGCCGTGCCTCAAGTTTGTGGCATGGTCAACCTGCAGACGGACCACGATCCGTCGCATCCTTGGGAGGGGACATGAAGAGCTTGATGATTGCCGCGCTCTGCGCGGTGCTGGTGCTTTGGGGGGCGGCCAGTTCGGCCGCATGCGTGGACAACGTGGTGCTGGTACACGGCAACGCCGGTTCGCCATCGGATTTCAACAACACCTACAGTGAACTGCGGGCACGCGGCTACGCCACCTCGCAAATTTTTCGACCATCTTGGGGCCTCAAGACCTGTCCCGCCTGCAACGACCACAGCGGCAGCGAAGAAACACCGGTCGAGAACGCGCTGTTTGATGCCATCGCCAGCTCCTGCACCGGCAAGATCGATGTCATCGGGCACTCGATGGGCGTCACCTTGGCGGCGCGCGAAATCAATAAGTTTGGCCTGAAATCCTATGTCGACAGCTTCGTGGGCATCGCCGGCGCCTACCGCGGGCTTTGGTCCTGCGGCACCTACCCGTGGAATGTGTGGACTTCGACTTGCGGTTCGCAAGGTCTGTCCATCGGTAGCCCCTTGCTCACGAGCCTTGCGGGCAAAAAGCCGGGCGCGCGTGCCTATTCGATCAAGTCCAACATCGATCAGATCGTCTGCTCCACCGGCGTGTGTACGGTCGGCGGCGTACACAGTTCGACCATTCCCGGTGAGAACGCCAGTTACACCTATGCCACCGGGCACTTTGGCCTGTTGACCGGCACCGCGGTGACGCAGGCCAACCTCATCCAGTAGGCCTCACTCAGGCGGCGCATCGCGATACAACGCTTTGCGCGGTGCGCCGCTGATTTCCGCCGCCAGTCGTGCCGCCTGCGAAGGCGGCAGATGCGTGCGCAGCGCGGTGAAGATGCGACGTCCGAGGGCCAGTTCTGCACCGCTGTCTGATTCAGGTGCACCCTCGACGATCACCACGAACTCACCGCGCTGCTGATCGCTGTCGGCTTCGATCCGTGCCACGAGGGTTTCCAGCGATCCATCCAACACGGTTTCGAAGTGCTTGGTCAGCTCGCGCGCAACCACGGCCGGACGTTGTGCGCCGAACACCGCCGCCATGTCGCGCAGACTGTCCAAAATGCGATGACTGGACTCGTAGAAGATCAGGGTGCGCGCTTCGTGCACCACGGCCTGCAAGCGCTCACGCCGCGCCGACGATTTGCTCGGCAAAAAGCCTTCGAATACGAAGCGGTCGCTTGCCAATCCCGCCACCGAAAGCGCAGCGATCGCAGCACAGGCTCCGGGCACGGGCGACACGGTGATGCCCGCCGCGCGTGCGGCGCGAACCAGACGAAAACCCGGGTCTGAAATCAGCGGCGTGCCGGCATCGGAGACCAGGGCCACCACCTCGCCCCTCATCATGCGTGCAATCAGTTGCGCACACTGCTCGGCTTCGTTGTGCTCGTGCAGGGCCACGAGCTTGGCCGTGGCGCCAAATGCCGCAAGAAGCTGCCGGGTGTGGCGGGTATCTTCGGCCGCCACCACGGCCACGGCGCGTAGGGTTTCCAGCGCCCGTGGCGAAAGATCACCGAGATTGCCGATGGGCGTGGCCACCACATGCAGGCGCCCTGGCATGGTGGCACTCATGGCATCAACGTTGATGCGGCTCAGTGCGCGTGCGCGTTCGGGCCGTGGGCGTGGCCGTGGGCGATTTCTTCTTCGCTGGCATCGCGCACGTCCTGAATGTCCACCTCGAAACGCAGGGTCTTGCCGGCCATCGGGTGGTTGAAATCCACATCGACGACGCTCATGCCGACCTTCAGCACCTTGAGCGGACGCGAACCCTGCTGAGTCTGCACCATCAGCATCTGACCCGGCTCCAGCTTGGCATTGCCGAAGTGCTTCTTGGGCACGCGTTGCAACAACGCGTCGCTGCGCTCGCCATAGGCATCGGCGGGTTCCACCGTCACCTCGACATGATCGCCAGCGGCCTTGCCTTCGAGCGCCTTCTCCAGACCCGGAATGATGTTGCCGTGGCCGTGCAGGATGACCAAGGGGTCGCGCCCTTGCGAGGACTCGATCTGGCTGCCGTCGGTTTCGAACAAGCTGTAGTGGAAGCTGACGACCTTGTTGCGTTCGATGTTCATGGTGATGAGCTGAGGAAAACGAGCCGCACAGGATACTGCCTTGGCGGCCCACTGGCACGCGGTCCGCACGCCTCGGCAAGCATGCCGTTCACTTGATCCGGTGATTGACAGGCCGGGGGGCATCTTTCAAGGTTGTGGCATGTCGCGCCTGCTCGCCTGCCTCGTCACCGTCTGGATGCTGCTGTCACTGGCGGGTTGCGGCTCATCGACGCCCACGCGTTCGGCCGCATCGGCCAGCACGGCCTCGCAGGACGCCAACGCCGTGTTGTTTCGTGCCATCGGCCTGGTCGGCACGCCCTATCGCTATGGCGGCAACACACCGGAGGGTGGATTCGACTGCAGCGGTCTGGTGGGCTTTGTGTTCCGCGAGGCCGCGGGTTTGAGCCTGCCGCGTACGACCACCGCCATCGCCGATCAGGTCGGCAAGACGATCGAACGCAATCGTCTGCAGCCAGGGGATCTGGTGTTTTTCGGCACGCGACACGTCAGTCACATGGGCATCTACGTCGGCGATGGCCGATTCGTGCATGCGCCCAGTAGCGGCGGCACGGTGCGTCTGGATCCGCTCGATGGCGCCTACTGGCGAAAGCGCTATCTGTTTGGCAAACGCGTGCTGCACTGAGGCACCAGCCTGAACCGGCGCAGCGCCCGTGCGGGTAAATTGCTGGTCTTCGCAGACAAATCGGCGTAAAGTGCGCGGCGTTGTTGCAGTGCATCACACCGCAACCCATCTCACCGGCCAGTGAGCCGCGCCAGCCTTGGCGCCCTATGGCCACGGTCACCGCGCCGCGCGCGGTTTACACAATCAAAGATACCCTCATGACATTTGCATCCCTCGGGCTTGCGCCCGCACTGGTGCGTACGCTCGAACAAATCGGCTACGCCACACCGACTCCCATTCAACAAGGCGCCATTCCGCTGGTGCTCGAAGGCCGTGACGTGCTCGCCGGCGCGCAAACGGGAACTGGCAAAACTGCCGCCTTCGCGCTTCCGATGCTGCAACGCCTGTCTTCTGCCTCCGTGGTTCGTGGCGCGCGCGCGCCACGCGGCCTGATTCTGACCCCAACCCGCGAGCTCGCAATCCAAGTCCACGAAAACGTGCAGGCTTACGCCAAGGGCAGTGGACTCGCCAGCACCCAGATCTTTGGTGGTGTCGGCATGCAGCCGCAAGTGCAGGCGCTGCGCCGTGGCGTGGATGTGCTGGTGGCGACGCCAGGACGCCTGATCGATCACGTCGAGCAGCGCACGCTGGACCTGTCGAAGATCGAAATCCTGGTGCTGGACGAAGCCGACCGCATGCTCGACATGGGCTTCTTGCCAGCGATCCGTCGCATCCTCGCGATGCTGCCACGCAATAATCGGCAGACCCTGTTGTTCTCGGCCACCTTTGCACCCGAGATCAAGGACATTGCCCACAAGTTCATGCGCGAGCCGGCGGAAATCCAAGTCACCCCGCAGAACAGCGTCGTGGCCAGCATCGAACACCGTGTGCACCCGGTCGACAGCTCGAACAAACGCGAGCTTCTCCTGCACCTGATCGCCGCCGACAGCCGCCGTCAGACCTTGGTTTTCACCCGCACCAAGCATGGCGCCAATCGCCTCAGCGAGTATCTGGAAAAGGCTGGTGTTCGCAGTGCCGCCATCCACGGCAACAAATCACAAAGCGCGCGCGTGAAGGCACTCGACGGCTTCAAGAGTGGTGCGGTCACGGTCTTGGTCGCCACCGATATCGCGGCACGCGGCATCGACATCGATGACCTGCCGCTGGTGGTGAACTTCGATCTTCCGACCATCGCGGAAGACTACGTGCACCGCATCGGGCGTACCGGACGCAATGGTCGCTCGGGTGAAGCGATTTCACTGGCTTCACCTGAAGAAGGCCCACTGCTGCGCGACATCCAGCGCCTGCTCAAGCAGGAACTGGCACTGGTCCCGATTTCCGGTTTCGAACCGTCACAGGCGCTGCGACTGGATGGTTCGCTCAAGATCGCCCGTCGCCCGGGACACGCCGAAGCGCAACGCAATCGCCGCCCACCGCGCAAGCCGAGCCCTGGCGGCAACGCGTCTGCGCCCCGGCAGAATCAGGGCCACAAGCCAGCACACCCTTCGGTCTCGAAGCCGAGCCAGCGTCGCGTCGTTTGAGGCTCGGCGACGCCCTGGAGCAGCGGAGTTCGATTCGGCCGCGTCTCGGCACCCCACGATGCTTCCCTGCTGCAACGGTAGGGAGCATTCGAGACGATCAGGAAGGGTCAAATGGTGGGCCGTGATGGAATCGAACCATCGACCAATTGGTTAAAAGCCAACTGCTCTACCGCTGAGCTAACGGCCCGTCGTGCCTGCACGATGTGCGGCGAAGCAATGCGAAGGGCGACAGGCCCCACACCGCGAAGGGGTGGGCAGTTTAGTCACCCACGGGGCTGCGCACAAGAACAACATGTGTGATTCAAGCTTTTGCCGATTGGGTCGGTAGCAAGGCAGTCAGGTTGAATGCAACTCGATGAATTTTGGAGCATGCAGTACAGTCCGAGGCCTTGTTCGGCAGGCACAGGCGTTCGTTCTTGCCGCTGATCGCCGAGTTTTCAATCCTTTCCGGGGTGGTGAGCCGCAATGACGATGTATCTGTGGATCAAGGTGTTCCATCTGGTGTTCGTGATCGGATTCATGGCTGCGGTGTTCTATGTGCCGCGCATCCTGGTGAATCTGGGCGAGGCCGGAGATGCGCCGGCAGTTCGCACTCGTCTGCTGTTGATGGGGCAGCGTTTGTACCGATTTGGACACGCGATGTTCGGCTTGAGCTTCGTGTTTGGTCTGGTGCTATGGCTCGGTTACCGCGTGTTGCCGAGTTTTCCGACGATGGTGGCGGTGGGCAGTGGCTGGTTGCACGTCAAGCTGACGCTGGTCGTTGCCTTGTTTGTCTGCCATGTGCTGTTCGGACGGCGCCTGAAGGCCATCGCAGCGGGCGGTCCCTTGCCCGATGCGAGGCGTATGCGGTGGCTCAACGAACTGCCATTGCTGCTTTTGATTCCCGTACTGTGGCTGGTATTGGCCAAGCCGTTCTGACGCGCTATTTGACAATGGCTGGCGGGGTGCGAACCGGAATGGGCACGTTGCACAATTCGATCTTGCCCACAGGTTCAACGAACCATTGCTCGTGGCGCTCTCGTCGCGCCTGAATCAGACGTTGGAAAGTGGCGGTGTCGGTACGCATCACTTCGATGGCGCTGCGATCTGCTGCGGGTACATCGGCGGCCAGACGAATCGAGCGGATCGGGATGCGCTGTGCGGCCTCGGTGTAGAAGCCCATGGGCGCAGGTCCGCGTGGCATTGAAGACAACAGTTCCATGCCCTGCAGCACGCGCCCGACCGAGGTGATGTTGCGATCCAGATGGCGCGGCGCGTGTCCGATGACGACATACAACTCGGCGCCGTTGCTGCTGTCGGCGGCGTTGTCGCGACCCGCGCCCACTAGCCCGTAACAGTGCGTCATCCAGACTTTGCCGCGCGCGGCATCGCGCGCTGCTGGGAAGTCGCCCACGAAACCCACTTCCGGGGCATAGGCGTCACGGCTGTCGAGGAGGGTGAAGGCAAGGCCATCCGAACTGCGCTCGAATTCGGCGGGGAGTTTTGTTTTGGCATCGCCCAAGGATTTGCGTTTTGCGCTGTCCTCGGCATTGGGATCGCCCCATTGCACCACGTAGTTGTCCTGTACGCGCAGGATGGCCAGATCGTTCCAGTAACCGGCGTGCGCCAAGGTCCGGATGTTGGCGACGTGCTCGGGCGCAAACTGCGGCGCCAGTTCGATGATCACCCGTCCTGCGGCCAGATCGAGGTAGAGGAGGTTGTCGGGATCTGGTTGCTGCCAGTCGCTCGGCTGGGATGTCGCCAACACATCGGCCATCGTCGGCGGTGGGGCGGTCTGTGCAAGCAAGGCCGTGGGCGCAAGTAGGCCAAGAATCAGGCGCAACGAGAACGACAAGCTCATGGCGGTTTCCCAAGTGAGGGCGCAAGGAGTGGCAACTGTAACCAAATCATGGGTGGAGGGGTGCCTTGCATCCGCCATCGCGCGAAGCAAGCATTGACGCGCAGCGGGTTTGGCCACATACTTGTCAGTCCGCCAAAGCGTTCGGTCTGTTCGCTGGCGGAACCATGCCGACCGGGCGAGGCTCGGTTCGAGAATAACTACAGAGGTAATCCACTATGTCGTATGCAGTCATTGTGACCGGCGGCAAGCAGTATCGCGTGATGGAAGGCGAGTACCTGCGTGTCGAGAAATTGGAAGCTGAGGTCGGCTCCACGGTCGAATTCGATCAAGTTCTGCTCGTGGGCAGTGGTGAGGACGTGCGCTTGGGTAGTGCACTGAACGGCGCCAAGGTAACGGCGACGATCAAGTCGCACGGTCGGGCCGACAAGGTACGCATCGTCAAGTTCCGCCGCCGCAAGCACTATCGCAAGCAGCAGGGCCACCGTCAGCACTACACCGAAATCCAGATCGCCAGCATTGCTGGTTGATCCCGCGCAGGAGACTTGAGTCATGGCACATAAAAAGGCAGGCGGCAGTACCCGTAACGGCCGCGATTCCAATCCCAAGTACTTGGGCGTCAAGGTGTATGGTGGTCAGGCGATCGACGCCGGCAACATCATCGTGCGTCAGCGCGGTACCCAGTTCCACCCCGGCAATGGCGTCGGCATCGGTCGCGACCACACCCTGTTCGCACTGGTCGATGGCACGGTCGAGTTTGCCGTCAAGGGCGCCAACAAGCGCCGTACGGTGAGCGTGGTATCGGCCTGATCTGTCGTACTCGCGTTTGCTGGTCACGAAAACCCCGCTCCGGCGGGGTTTTCGCGTTCCGGTCGATGTGAGAATCGGCAGGTCATGGACGCGAAGTTTCGTGATCGATCGGGTTGAGCACTTTGATCGAACGACCGCTGGAGGCGGGCAGGGTGGTCTTTCGCGTCGCCGATATCGCTGTCTGGCCTTCAGGCGCATGGGTCTATGGAAGAGGCTGGCCGTTGTGAAGGCTTAGGCGGCATAATGAAATGATGAGCATTCCGATCAAAACAGCCGCAGACCTGGAAAAGATGCGCGAGGCGGGCCGCTTGGCGGCCGAAGTCCTGCGTGTGGTGGAGCCTTTCGTCAAACCGGGCGTGACCACCGCCGAACTGGATCGCATCTGCCACCAGCACATTGTCGAGGTGCAGGGCACCATTCCCGCCAACATTGGCTACGGTGG
>CAUJJS010000196.1 GCA_963205415.1 Pseudomonadota bacterium | reverse complement strand
GGGTTGCGGAAGAAGCTTCCGACATTGGGCGTCAGGTTTGGATCGGGCAACTTGCGGGTGCGCAAGCGCGTGACGGCCTCGGCCACCTGCGAGGCGCGCGGATTGGTTTCGGCGCCCAAGGCGGCCAGCTCCTGCGGTAATCCGGGGTAATCGATCTGGAGCGGACGATCGCGTTGCAGGCGCAGTTCCAGCGCCGTGACCAGCCAACGCCCGGGCTCTTGCTTGAACACGCTCTCGCGGTAGCCGAACGCACATTCGGTGCGCTTCAGTCGCACCAGCGTGGCCGTGAGACGATCCCAAGCTTCGACGGTTTCGACGAACTCCGCCAGTTCCACGCCGTAGGCGCCGATGTTCTGGATCGGGGCGGCTCCCACGGTGCCGGGAATCAAGGCCAGATTTTCCAGGCCGCGCAAGCCTAGCCCCAAGCTCCAACGTACCACGTCGTCCCATGGCTCGGCTGCAGCGATGCGCAGCAGCGCGCCGGAGTCATCTTCCCGCAGCAGGCTTCGACCGCGATGTTCGAACACCAGTACCGTTCCCGAAACATCACCGACCAGCAGGGTGTTGCTGCCGTCACCAAGCACCAGCAATGGTGCAGACCGCAACCAGGGCAGGGCAAACAATTCTGGCAGCGCTTCCGTTCGTCGAATCTGTACCAGCAGTTCCGCCCGGGCTGCAACGCGAAAGCCGTTGCGCGCCTGAAGACTGGCGTGCTCGGTGAAGGTCAGGCCCGGGATCATCCGTGCGTGATGCCCTGTTCGCGCCGACGCCGCAGCGCCTCGACGCACTCGCCGACCAGACGCGGGCCGCGATAGATCAGCCCGCTGTAGCACTGCACCAGGGTCGCTCCGGCCGCGAGCTTGCCGACCGCATCGGCGCCACTGAGGATGCCGCCGACGCCGATCAGCGGGATATTCCGATCCAGCGCGCCGCGCAGCATTCGCAAGATCGCGGTCGACTGCCCGTACAGGGGCGCGCCCGACAAACCGCCGCTTTCGTCTGCATGGGGCAAGCCGGCAACACCGAAGTGGTCCACGGTGGTGTTGGTGGCGACCACGCCGTCGATGCCTGTGCCCGCGAGCGCCGCACCAAGGGCGTGCACTTCGGCGTCGTGCAAATCGGGTGCGATCTTCAACAACATGGGGCGTCGCGTGCCGCGCTGTGCGGCGAGCTTCTCTTGGGATTCTCGCAGGCCACCGATCAGCGCACGCAAGGGCTCGCCAAATTGGAGTGCCCGCAATTCCGGGGTGTTGGGCGAGGACACATTGACGGTGATGTAGCTCGCCACATCCCAGGCGCGCTCCAGGCAGTGGCGGTAATCATCCAGCGCACGCTCGTTCGGGGTGTCCTTGTTCTTGCCGATGTTGACGCCGATCACGCCTTTCCAGCGCGCCCGTGAAACATTGCGCACCAGTGCATCGACGCCGACGTTGTTGAAACCCATGCGGTTGATGACGGCGTGTTTGGCGGCAATGCGAAACAGGCGAGGCTTGGGGTTGCCCTCTTGCGGGCGCGGCGTGACCGTGCCGACTTCGATGAAGCCGAAACCGAATGCCGCCAGCGCATCGATGTAGGCGCCGTTTTTGTCCATGCCGGCGGCGAGGCCGACCGGATTGGCGAACTTCAGGCCGAAGGCCTTGGTCGGCAGATCGCGCACACGCGCACTGGACAGCCGTGCCAGCCCCGTGCCGTGTGCCAGCGCGGCCAGCCTGAGTGCGCGGGCATGGGCACGCTCGGGATCACCGGACAATAGCAATGGGCGCAGGAGGGAGTACATGCACTAGCTCGATGAATGGGCTACTGGGCCAATGCGATCACGGCGGCCAGACCGCCGAAGAACAGCACCACGGCAATCAGGCCCAGAACGATCAAGGCCAGTTGCAGATAACCCAGAATCAGGCCGGCAATGGCCATGCCATCACCTTCGAGGCGCGTCGGGCTGCGCCGGATCTCGCCGCGCGCCATGTGGCCGGTGATCACCGCCACGATCGGCCCAAGCAAGGGCAGCACGAACCAACTGATGATGCCCATCACCAGGCTGACAACGGCTAGGGTGCTGGTTTGCGGTGTGGGAACAGGCGTGTTCATGTGGCCCCTTGGGTTTCGCGCGTTTTGGGATTGTACATGTGAATCAGATCACGGTTTTGCGCCAAGCATGGCCATCCCGCCGCGCCGCAGATCGGGAGAGTCCGGATCTGCGGCCATGGATGGGTCAATCGTCTTACAGGTCGAACTTGATGCCCTGGGCCAGCGGCAACGAATCCGAATAGTTGATGGTATTGGTCTGGCGACGCATGTAGACCTTCCACGCATCCGAACCGGACTCGCGCCCGCCGCCGGTGTCCTTTTCACCACCGAAGGCGCCACCGATTTCAGCGCCCGAGGTGCCGATGTTGACATTGGCGATGCCGCAGTCGCTGCCGGCCGCCGACAGGAAGCGTTCGGCCGCCTTGAGGTTCTGAGTGAAGATCGACGATGACAGCCCTTGCGGCACGGCGTTCTGCATGTCGATGGCTTCGTCCAGGGTCTTGAACTTCATCACGTACAGGATCGGTGCAAAGGTTTCGTGCTGCACGATCTCGTCGGAGTTCTTGAGCCCGGTGATGATCGTCGGCAGAACGAAGTTGCCGGCGCGATCGATGCGCGAGCCGCCGATCTCGACCTTGCCACCGGCGGCCTTGGCCTTTTCGATGGCGCTCAGGAACTGGTCCACCGCGCCTTGGCTATTGAGTGGGCCCATCAGGTTGGCGGCATCGGTGGGATCGCCGATCTTGCTGTCGAGCTGCTTGTAGGCCTTGACCAAGGTCGCCAGCACCGCGTCGTAAATGGATTCGTGCACGATCAGACGGCGCGTGGTGGTGCAACGTTGGCCGGCGGTACCGACCGCACCGAACACGATGCCCGGAATCGCCAGTTTCAAGTCGGCCGACTCATCCAGAATGATGGCGTTGTTGCCGCCCAGTTCCAGCAGGCAGCGGCCCATGCGGCGGGCCACCTTGGCATTCACCTCGCGGCCCACGGCGGTGGAGCCGGTGAACGAGATCAAGGCAACACGCGCGTCGTTGACCAACTTCTCGGCCAGCTCGACGCCGGCGTCGTTGATCATGAAGAAGATGTCCGGAAAGCCGCCGGCGCGCAGGGCTTCATTGCAGATCTTCTGCGCGGCGATGGCCGACAGCGGCACCTTGTTGGAGGGTTTCCAGATGCAGATGTCACCGCACACCGCGGCCAGGAAAGAGTTCCAGCTCCACACCGCGACCGGGAAATTGAAGGCGCTGATGATGCCGACCAAGCCGAGCGGCTGGTACTGCTCGTACATGCGGTGACCGGGACGCTCGGAATGCATGGTGTAGCCGTACATCATGCGACTTTGGCCGACCGCGAAATCGGCGATGTCGATCATTTCCTGCACTTCGCCATCGCCTTCGGGCTTGGACTTGCCCATTTCCAATGCGACCAGCGAGCCGAGCGCGTCCTTGTGCTGGCGCAGGGCTTCACCACACAGGCGGATGGCCTCACCACGGCGCGGCGCCGGCGTCGTGCGCCAAGTCTTGAAGGCGGCCTGGGCGCGGGCGATCACGGTTTCGTAGTCGGCGGTGGTGGTGGCTTCCACCGTGGCGATCACTTCGTTGGTGGTGGGATTCTTCGGGCTGAGCGTGCCGGCGCCGGTGGCGCTGGACCATTCACCATTGCCGAGATAGGTGCCGGGGTTGTGCGCGGCCAAGCCAAGCGCTTCGAGTAGGGTGTGGGACATGGGGGTCTCCGATCAATTCATGCAGCCCGCCATTGTAGTCGTTCGCACCCGGCAGCGCCTTCCTGAGTGACGTAGGTGTGTCGTGAGGCACGCCCGGCCGAAGCCGAGCGTGCCCAGGTCAAGCGGCTGTGATCAAGGCGTACAGACGTAATTTCCGGGTCCGGCGGCACCGCTGATCTGGATTTCATCGATGGAAAAGCCCTCGTAGCCCGACGCGGGATCGGTCGATAGCACCCAGCGGATCATCACGCTCTGACCGACATAGGCAGAAAGGCTTGTGGTGAAGGGCTTGAATATGGGGGTGGCCGTGTCATTGGCCGGGTCAGCATTGGAGGATGCCGTGCTGACGCCGCTGAACGCCCCTTGAGATGCTGGATAGCCACAACCGTTGATGGGTGGGTTCATCGTTTGCGCAAAAGAGCTGGGGAAGCCGCCTGTTGGTGCCAGTGGCGTCCAAGTCGCGCCGCCGTTGGTGGAGATTTCCTGCACCACGCCATCCCATTGATATTCGAGGTTGTAGCGGGCCTTGTAGCTCAGCGTCGCACCCGTGGTGAGGGTCATGGCCGGGGTGGTGATGGTGGCGCAGGAGTTATCCGGATACAGCTGGCCGTCACCGGCAGAGCGATAAGCGAGCACGCCATTGCTGGCATAGAGGTTGGTGATCTGCCACGGCGCCACCAGGGTCAGGTAGCTGCGGGTGTCGGCATCGTCCAGGAAACTGCCTGGGTTAGGGCCATCGGGGCCACTGGGTGTGGCGTTGACCGGTAAGGACCACGGTGAGAGATTCCCTGCCGCATCGGTTGCGCGCACGCGATAGTGGTAAGGCGTGCCGAAGCCCAGTCCGGAATCGGAGTAGTTGGGCAGGGTGGCCGAGCTGGTCAGTGTGACGGGTGTCGTGAAATAGGGATCGCTTGCGCGTTCCACCGTGTACACGATGCTTGAAGCCGCCGGGCAGTTGGACTGCGCCGCCTGCCACGCCAGATCGACCTTGCAGTTGGCAAAGGCTGATTGCTGCGCGGGTGCCGCACCGTTGAAGCTGGGCGTCAGGGTGCAGTCGTCGGCAGATACCACGTCGAGGCATTCCGAACGCAGGCCTTCGACATCATTGCTTACACCACGCACGGTGTAGGCGTAGCTGAATCCGCCTTGGGTGCGGTCGTCGACCAAGGGCAGGCTGGCGCCGTTGCTGACGAGGTGGAAGTCGCCGATCGCAGCGTTCGCACAGGTGCCACTTGCCCGATAGAGCTGGAAGCTGGTGGCGCCGGGTGTTGCGGTGGCATCGATCGCTACGCCGGAAGCATTGTTGCTGGCGACGGTGAGGGCGGTCGGAGCGGCAAAGGGCGTGGGATCCGGTAGGGCGAACCGGCCCGATACCGCCAGACCATAGCCTTGTCGGTCGGTGCCTGAGCGACCATTGCCCGGCACGGACGTTGCCTTCACGCGGATGGTGTAGGTGCCCGCAACCGGAGTGGTGAATCGAACCTGTTCGACCGTGTCCTTGGCATCGGCCGCACCGCCGGTGCTCGAAACGTTGCCCGTGAAGACGTTGCCGCGGTAGACGCTGCCACCGGGCGCCACGACTTCGAGGTCGAGGTTGTTGACCAGCGCCGATGCCGCGCCGGCCATGGCTTCGGCGTCGAACCAGGTCAGGGTGGCACGGAACTCGGCGCCGGAGCCGACACTGACCAAGGTGTACTCGTTGATCTCCCCCGTTTCCAGGCCACTGGCGTTGGTACGCTCGAAAACGCGCAATCGACGAGAATCATCGCCGGCAAAGGTCTGTTTGAACCACAGGTTGCCGTCCAGCCAAGGACGGCCCCAGCCGGTGCCGGTATTGGGGAAGCCGGAAGGTGATGTGGTCAGTACCGTCGAATTGAGCATCACTGCCTTGAGCAACGGGCCATTGAGATTGTGGCGATCGATGCGGATGCCAGAGCCAGGCTGGGTGCCGGCTTCAAAGCCATCGGCGAACAAAGCCGTCACACTGGGTGCTTCGTAGCGAAAACCGCGTGGATACAAGCCTTCGGCGAAATACTGGCGCACCAGAGCTGCGTTGCCTGTTACGGTCGGGGCCGACATCGACGTGCCACTCATCGAAGCCGTTTGTGGGGCGGTGATGTTGGCGCTGTAGCTGGTTTCGTTTCTGGCAGAAACGGTGGAAGATCCGGGCGCGGCAAGATCGGGCTTCATGCGACCGTCCTTGGTCGGGCCGGAATTGGAGTAGGACGCCTTGCTCAAGCTGCCGCCGTGACCGAGGGCTGCGACGGTCAGCGCATTCTTGGCATTGCCGGGCGAGCCGGTTGCCATTGCGCCGGCAACGTCGTTGCCCGCCGATACCACCACCAGCATGGCCTCGTTGTCGAAGCTCGTGCGATCGAGATTCTCGTCATTGCCCGAATATTGACCGCCGGTCTTGGCGCCCCAGCTGTTGTTGTGTACACGTGCTCCTGCGTCGTGCGCTTGCTTGAGCGTGCCTTCGAAATCCTGGATGACGATCGACGTGGCGCTGGCTGGGCCTGCATCTTGCATCAGGATCTGGGCGTTGGGTGCCATGCCGTCGGCGAGTTCGTGGTTGGGCAATAGCGGCGTTGAGGCCAGGTAGGTGTTGGCCCCGAAGGTTCCGGCGGCATCACCTGCGACGGTGCCGCTGGTGTGTGTGCCGTGGCCGGAACTGTAGTCGTAATCGAGTGCGCCGGGCTGAGTCCAATAGGCGAGGAGCTTGCGGGTGGGATAGAGCGTGCCCAAGGCCGGTGGCACGGGTGGTGGATTCTGTGCCAAGGTCACGGCCGTGAACGGGCCAGAGCCAGAATCGAGCGTGGTGAACCAAGCAGCCCATGGCGTCGTGCCGGAGTCCGTCACGGCAATGATCTGGCCGCTGCCGGTGAGCTGGTGGTCGAACAGGGCCGTCAGCGAACTGCCACCGCTGCCGGTGCAGATCGCGCCACTGCCGTTGCAGTTGCCGGTGAAATTGCCCTGCAGGGCCGCAATGCCTGCCGCATTCATGGTTTGGTTTTCGATCCAAGGCGCCACGTAGTACACCCCGGCTGCGGTGGTGGCGGCATCGATCAAGGCATCCAGACCAACCTCATCGACCACCATGCGAACATAAGGTGCTGCCCCGGCACGTTCGCTGCGGCCGCTGACGAAGGCAGAGGGCACGTAGGTTTTGATGTGATTGACGATGGCCGCTGGAGACACGCCACGGAAGGCATGCACGATGATCTCGAATCGACCATCGTCGCGGCGTGCCGGCGAAGCCCGTCGAGCCGCGAGCCAGAGGCTGGAATCGAGCGTCATGGCCGGCGCCACGCCACTTGCCCAACGCACACCGGGTGAGGTGGCTACGTCGCCCAGCGACTGGCCGTTGAGGCGGATGTAATAGGCGTTATTCGGGACATAGCCCAGAAATTCGACCCCTTGCGACCGCAAGGTCTCGCGATCCTTGCGCAGATGCTCAGGGTTGAACTGCACGATGGCATATGCCTGTGACGCCGCGCTTGTTGGGACACCGATGGTGAGAGCGTCTGGTCGCTGTTGACGCGGGTCGAAGGCGCCCGCCTGCAGAATGAGGAGTTCGGGCTTGGTGCGGGCCAAGTCGAGCGACGCCAGATCCGGACGCGTCGCAGGGACGGTGGCTGGTGGCGATGCCATGGCACCAGAGGCGAGGATGAGGGCAAGTGAGCTGGCAAGAAGCGTGCGACGAGGCAGGTTCGACATGACTGGACCGGACAGGGGAGTGTCCGGCCAGTATGCCTTTATTGCATGAGCGTTTGGGTGCGCAGCGGTAAAAACACGCGTAACCGGGTGTGAATGCGCTGGGTGCAAGGGGGCTAGGTATGCCAGTGCGGAGTCACTAGCATCACGAGGCGTCGTGATGGAGATATGTGATGCGAACAGGATCTGCGTGTTTGATTTCGTTTTTGTTGTTTTTCGTCGGATTGCTCCATGCGGCCGAGAATGAGGCCATCGCAACGCCGCCGCGCAATGAGGCGACGACCCTGGAGACCTTGGTGGTGACCGGAGTGATGCCCGGCCCCGGCCTGTGGAAGGTGCATCACGAAGACCACACGATGTGGATACTCGGCTACGTTCAACCCGTGGCCAAGCGCCTGCAGTGGGAATCGGCCAAGGTCGAAGCCGTGGTGCGCGAATCCCAAGCGATCCTCTATCCGGCCTACATGAAGATCGACACGGGCATGGGCATGATGCGTAGCCTGCTGTTTCTGCCGCGGCTGATCGGCGCGCGCAAGAACCCGGATGGCCGCAAGTTGGTGAATCAGGTGAGCGCGGAAGACTACGCTCGCTGGCTGGTGTTGAAGAAGAAGTTCCTCGGGCGCGATCGCGGCGTGGAGAAGCAACGCCCGCTGTTCGCCGCCGAAGCCCTGTATCAGGAAGCCCTGGACGATAGCGGTCTGGAGTTGCGTGGCCTGATTTCACCCTTGGTGGACAAGCTCGCCAAGAAGCACAAAATTCCAGTCGAACGTCCGCATTTCGAGGTCGTCATCGAAGATCCCAAAGCGGCCTTGGCCGAGTTTCGCAAGGCCGAGATCAATGATGCCGCGTGTTTTCGCAAGACCCTCGACAATCTCGAAAGCGATCTGGAGACGATCCGGCAGCGCGCCAACGCCTGGGCTACGGGCGACATGATCACCTTGCGCCAAGTCACCTATGAGAACCGCAGTTCGGCGTGTTTTTCCGCTTTCCTCGAATCCGATATCGCCAAGCACCAAGGCATCACCGACCTGAAGCCGCGCCTGGAAAAACTCTGGCTGGATGCAGCGGAAAAAATACTGGCCGAGCACGAGCGCAGCTTCGCGGTGTTGCCGATGGAGCAACTGGTGTCGGAGGATGGCTATCTCGCCAAGTTGAAGGCGCGAGGCTACGAGGTCGAGGAGCCCTGAGCCGTACGTGGTCCCAGGGAACGCCTGAACAAGTCGATACTTGCTCGTCACTCCCGCGAAGGCGGGAGTCCAGCGTCTTTGACTTCAATGGTTTGAAGTCACTGGATGCCCGCCTTCGCGGGCATGACGAACTTGCTCAGACCTTCCCCAACGATTTCTGCGCGCACACCACGGCACGCGCGTGGCCGAAGAGCTGCGCGCGTGGCCGACGGATCTCGGCGCTGGCAAAGCCCGCTGTGCGCAGGCGGTCCACGATATCGGCGCCGTAATTGCGATAACAGAACACCTGTGCGCCACGGTAGCGGTCAGCGTGGTATTCCGGCGGCAATAGATTGCGGCGCACGCCGTTCTCCAGCACGGTGCGCTCGACCGTGGCCTTGGCGAGGTCCAATGGCACGGTGAAAACGAACCAGCCGCCCGGGCGCAGCACTCGATGGATTTCGCGAAAGCCGGCGGCATCGTCTTCGACATGCTCAAACACCTCGGTCGAGGTGCACAGCCCGAAACTGGCGTCGGCGTGGGTGAGGGCTTGCACGTCTTCGCAACGCACCCCGTCGAGCCATTGTCCGGCCTCGACGCCAGGGAAAAACTCGCTCAACAGCACCGAGCGGCAGCGCCGCCGCAGGTACTTGACCAGCGGGCCCTGCGCCGAAAGTTCGTAGGCGCTGACTTGGGCCAGGTTCAAGGGCAGTTGCTGCAGCACATCCACTAGCGATTGAGTGACGGCGCTGGCGCCGCAACGTGGGCAGCGCACGCCCATTTCTTCGTCACGCAGTCGCACTTGCCATGCAAAGCGACATAGTGGGCAGGCGTCGTGACGCAGTCGCAGTTCGTGCGGGCGCAGCATGCCGACGGCACGTTGCAGGCGATCCAAGGTCATCATGTGTGAGCGATCTCGATAGGGCAGGCCGCGCTGAAAGGAAGCGGCCTGCCGGTGACCTTATTTGCCCAGTGCATCCCATCCGGGACGCGGTGCAAAACGAGGGCCGTGGCGCCCGGCCAACTGCTCCAGACGTTGTTTGAGTTTGGCGGCGCCTTCACTCTGGATGTACTGGATCGGGCCGCCACGGAAGGGTGCAAAGCCGGTGCCGAAGATGACGCCGGCATCGAGCAGATCGGCATCGGCCACCACGCCATCGTGCAGGCAGGCCACCGCCTCATTCAACAGGCGCAGGATCAAGCGATCACCGAGGTCGTCGGGGGCTTGGTAGTCTTTGGGAAGCTCCGGCTTCACCGCCTTGCCATCCTGCCATTCGTACAAGCCGCGACCATCCTTCTTGCCACGGGCATTGGGCTCGAAGGCGAAGTCCGGTTCGGGCTGGCCGTGGAACTTGGCCATGATCTTGCCGACGCTGGCAGCCACATCCAAGCCCACGGTGTCGACCAGTTCGATCGGCCCCATCGGCATGCCGAAATCGAGTGCGGCCTTGTCGATGGCGCGACCCGGGATGCCCTCGCGGAAGGCGAGGAGGGCTTCTTCCATGTACGGCGCCAGAATGCGATTGACCAGAAAACCCGGGGTGCCGGCGACCGGCACCGGAAACTTGTCGAGCGCGCGGCAGAAGGCTGCCAGGCGACGTTCGGTCTCGGCGGCCATCTGGTCGTGCTGCACGACTTCCACCAGCGGCATCAATGCCACCGGATTGAAGTAGTGCAGACCGGCAAAATGATCGGCGTGCGCCAAGTCCACGCGCAGGTCGTTCAAGGCCAGCGAGCTGGTATTGGAAACCAGCAGCGCCTCCGGTTTTAGGCTACGTGCGACGTCGGCGTACAGCGCACGCTTGGCGTCGAGGTTCTCGAAGATGGCCTCGATCACCAGATCAGCTTTGGCCACGCCGGCACCGGCGACATCGGCCACCAAGCGGCCGCGCGCGGCGGCGCGTTGAGCCTCGTCCTTGAACTTCTTTTCGAACAGGGCACGCGCCCGATCCAGCGCTGGCTGGACGTACTTCATTTCCCGATCCTGCAAGGTGACGCTGAAGCCGCGCAACGCACACCACGCAGCAATGTCGCCGCCCATCACCCCGGCGCCGACGACGTGGACGTGCTGGATGCCGTGATCCTTGCCGCCGAGGCCCTTGAGTCGTTCCATCAGGAAGAAGACCCGGATCAGGTTGCGCGCGGTGCTGCCACTGGCAAGCTTGACCACGGCGCGGGCTTCGTTCTTGAGCTGGGCGTCGATCGAGCCCCCATTGCGGCGCCAAGTGTCGATCAGGGCGTAGGGCGCTGGGTAATGGGACTTCTTGGCTTTGCGTGCCACTTGCTTTTTCAGCATCGGCGCCATGACTTGACGCACCGGCCACCAGTTCGTGGCCCAGGCGAGTGCGCGTTGCTTGAGCGGGCGGCCTGTGCCTTTTTGCGCCAAAGCAATCGCGGCGTCCAGCAGGCCTGCGGCTTCGACCACCTTGTCGATCAACCCAATGGCTCGGGCATTGGAAACGCGCAGCGCGCGGCCCGTGAGCATCATGTCCATCGCCGCCGGCGTGCCGACCAGCTTGGGCAGGCGCACCGATCCGCCCCAGCCTGGGAAGATGCCGAGCTTCACCTCGGGCAAGCCGATGCGGGTGGAATCATCGGAACTGGCCACGCGATACCGACAGGCCAATGACATTTCCGTGCCGCCGCCCATGCAATGGCCGTGGATCGCGGCCACGGTGACGCAAGGCAGACGGTGCAGACGTTGGAACACCTTCTGCCCTCGGCGGATGGCTTCCATCACCGTGCCCTTGGCGTCGTAGTCCTGAAACTCCTTGAGATCGGCACCGGCGATGAAGCCAGCGGATTTGCCGGACTGGATCACGACCGCCTTGGGCTTCTCGATCTCGATGCGCTCCAAGATCGTGTCCAGTTCTTCCAGCACGGCCTGATTGAGTGCATTGACCGGGGCGTCGGCGCGGTCCAAAGTCAGAACCAGCACCGCATCGGGGCGGACCTCGCTGCGCCAGTGGCGAAAACGCAAGCCATCGAACATGACAGTCTCCAGAGCGGCACGCTGAGGCCGCGACAAAGTGGCTATGATCCGGGCAGGGACCACGCTCGGTCAATTCGCCACAGTATGGTGCCAGCGTGGCGTGATGCAAATCGTCGCCGGGTGCGGAACTTTTGTCGCAGTCGGCCAGTCAATGAAGCTCGGAAACGAGCCGCCCTGTGGAGGCAGGCCCGAATGGGTGAGAACGACGTGGACCAGGCACTGATCAAACGCGTACAGGATGGCGACAAGCGCGCCTTCGACCTGTTGGTGCTCAAGTATCAACACAAAGTGGTGGGCATCATCTCGCGCTACGTGCACGACTGGGCCGAATGCCAGGATGTGGCACAAGAGACCTTCATTCGCGCCTATCGCGCCATCCCCAATTTCCGCGGCGACAGCCAGTTCTACACTTGGCTTTACAAGATCGCCACCAACACCGCCAAGAATCATCTGGTGGCCATGGGCCGTCGTCCGCCGACCGAGGATATCGACGCGCAGGATGCGGTGCAGTTCGAAAGTGGCGTGCGACTGCGTGAATCGGGCACGCCCGAAAATGAAGCCATGCGTCAGGAAATTGAACAAACCGTGGCGCGCACGGTCCAAGCCTTGCCCGACGATTTGCGCATGGCCATCACCCTGCGCGAAGTCGAGGGTTTGAGTTACGAAGAAATTGCGGCCGCGATGGATTGCCCGATCGGCACCGTGCGTTCGCGCATCTTCCGGGCGCGCGATGCCATCGACCAGCAATTGCGCCCCTTGATGGAAGACGCCACCGGTAGAAAGGATCGAAGCGAGAGAGCATCGTGATGAATCAGGAAATTCGTGAACAATTGTCCGCGCTGATCGACAACGAACTCGATCGGGATCGCGCGCGCTTCCTGCTCAAGCGGGCCGAGCACGACGGCGAACTGGTGGCGCTGTGGCAACGCTGGCATCTGACGGGTGAAATCATGCGCGGCACGGCCTTGCCCTTGGGTCGGGATTTTCTTCAGGGCATTCATGCACGGCTTGAAGTGGATGGCCCCGTGCGCGCGGCGAAGCCCGGTTATTCGCGGGCCTGGCGCTGGGGTGGCGGTTTCGCGGTGGCCGCATCGGTGGCGCTCAGTGCCTTGCTGCTGGTGCGTCCACAAGGCCCGAGCCTCACGGTTCCTGCGGAAACCGCAGTGGCGGTAGCCACGCCCGAGGTTTCTGCCCCGTTGCCGGCCTCGCAAGTGATGCCATCGCCCTACCGCGTACAGGATCTGCGCCCACCGTATCGCCTGGATGCACAGGTGGTGGCGGCCAGTGAGGCGGGACGGTATGGCACTCAGGCGCGCTTTGATCCGGATTTCGAGGCCTACTGGTTGCGCCATCAACAGGCCGTCAGCGGCCGGGCCGAAACGGTTTCGATGCCGTGGATGTCGCCGTTGCATCCGGATGTGGTGAAGGCGGCCGGTCGACATTGACGATACGCGCGGTGGCGCACTGCCTGCCACCGCGTGACTCACAGGCGAAGGTTTCAGGCCGGGCTCATCCCTCAACGGCTTGATGGCATCGCTTTCCGTAATGAAACGTTGGAGGTTTTCATGAATCGCATGACTCGCTTGATGCTCGCGATGGCGTGGCTGATGTTCCTGATGGTGGGTACGGCGCAGGCGCAGCTGCCCGACTTTACCGGCCTAGTGACCAAGACCGCGCCCGGCGTGGTGAGCGTGGTGGCCACCAAGACGGCGGATGCGCAGATCGGCGACCCATCCGACAGGAGTGACCAGGACGCGCAGATGCAGGAGTTCCTGCGCCGCTTCTTCGGCCAGCAGGGTGTGCCCGGCCAGCGGGGCCAGCGGCCAATGCCGCAGGATCGCACCTCGCTCGGCAGCGGCTTCATCATTTCGTCGGATGGTTACATTCTCACCAACCATCACGTCATCGACGGCGCGGACGACATCCACGTGCAACTGTCGGATCGACGCGAGCTGTCGGCCAAACTCATCGGCAGCGATGCGCCCACCGTATCGCCTGGATGCACAGGTGGTGGCGGCCAGTGAGGCGGGACGGTATGGCACTCAGGCGCGCTTTGATCCGGATTTCGAGGCCTAC
>CAUJJS010000195.1 GCA_963205415.1 Pseudomonadota bacterium | reverse complement strand
CCGAGGCTTCCGGACTTTCAAGAACCTGCACACGATCATCTTCCTCATCCGCGGCGGATTGAAGCTTCCGGCATCGCCCTTCGCCATCAGCCCAGCACAATGACAGGGCATTTGTCATCCACACGGATCGTTATAGTCCCCCTGCACGGCAGTGAGGGCAGCCCACGTCCCGCCAGGGCCGTTTACCTGCTGACCGACAGCCTCGGACTCTTCTGTGATGGATTTCAGTCCAATCCGCCGCGCTGCGATGGCCAACGCCCCGATTGACGGCGGGCTGTTGTTTCTAGCGTGTGGGTGGATGTAAGGACGAAGAACTCGCGTGGCCGTTGCCACCCAGAATCAGGTTGGCAGCGCGCTCGGCGATCATGTTGGTAGGCGCATTGGTGTTGCCTGAAATCAGGCAGGGCATGACCGAGGCATCGACCACGCGCAAGCCGTCCACGCCACGCACGCGCAACTGCGGATCGACCACGGCGGCATCGTCCGTGCCCATGCGGCAGGTGCCGATCGGATGATAGATGGTTTCGGCCTTGGCGCGGATGAAGTCGGTGATCTCGGCATCGGATCGGGCCTTGGCGCCGGGAATGCGTTCGTCGCCGCGATAGGGATCAAACGCCGCTTGGGCGAGGATCTCGCGGCTCATTCGAACCCCTTCGATCATGCCACGCAGGTCGTGGCCTTCGGAGTCGGATAGGTAATTGGCTTCGATCAACACCTTGTCGCCCGCGCTGGCCGAGGCCAAGCGCAGCCGACCTCGGCTCTTGGGTCGCAATACGCAGGCGTGCACGGTGTAGCCATCGCCATCGAGGCGATGCTTGCCGTGGTCATCCAACTGCACCGGCACAAAATGAAATTGCAGGTCGGGGCGCGCATCGGTCGCTTGTGATGAGCGCGCAAAGCCGCCGGCCTCGGCGATATTGCTGGTGCCGGGGCCGCGACGGTGTACCAGCCAGTTCCAACCTACGGCCAGTTCGTTGAGGCGGTCGTAGCTGTCGCGGGTACGGCAGCGGGTGAGGGTGCAGATGTCCAGATGGTCTTGAAGATTGGCACCGACGCCGGCCGCATCGACTTCAACCTTGATGCCGAGGCGGCGAAGATCGTTGGCCGGCCCCACGCCCGAGAGCATCAACAGCTGGGGGGAATTGAGCGCGCCGCCCGCCAGCAACACGTCGCGTTCGGCCTGATAGGCCATGGCCTTGTTGCCCACCGCGCACACCACGCCCGTGGCGCGAGCGTTCTCGATCAGTACCCGATTGACGCGAGCGCCGGTGATGATGCGAAGGTTGGGTCGCTTGCGGATGGGATCGAGATAGCCCGTCGCCGCCGAACAGCGTTCACCGCGACGTTGCGTCACTTGATACCAACCCATGCCGAGCATGTCGGCACCGTTGAAATCGGGATTGGCGGCATGGCCGGCTTGGGTGCCGGCCTGCACGAAAGCGGACGACAGTGGATTGCGATGGCGCAGGTCGCTGATGGCCAAGGGTCCGTGATCACCGTGGAAGGCGTCCGCACCACGCGTGTTGGCTTCGGCGTGGCGGAACCAAGGCAGCACGGTGGCCCAGTCCCAGCCCGTGGCACCGTGTTCGGCCCAAAGGTCGTAATCGATCTGATGGCCACGGATGTAGCACATGGCATTGATCGAGCTCGATCCGCCCAGCACCTTGCCGCGCGGCCACCACAGACGGCGACCATTCAATTGGGCTTCCGGTTCGGTCCAGTAATCCCAGTTGATGCGGTGGTTGTGAACCAGCTTGGCGAGGCCGGCCGGCATGTGGATGAAAAGATTGCGATCACGCGGCCCGGCTTCGAGCAGGAGCACGCGAACCTTGGGGTCGGCGCTGAGGCGATTGGCCAACACGCAGCCTGCGGCACCGGCTCCCACGATGATGTAGTCGTATGCGGACTGTGATGGCTGCACGGCGATTCCGGATGGCGGCGTGTTGCGGTGGCTCGAAGGTAGTTTCAGAGCGCTAGAGCATATGCTCGGCTGGTAGAACCTGCGAAAGCAATGCATTGCCACTGGCGCCGAGGCCTTGTAACTTGCGGGCGCGCCCACGCCTGCTGCAATGCTGCCCATGACCCCAGTCGCCACGCCGCTGCGACGCTTCCTCGACGCCTTGCGTGAATCACCGCCCTTGGTGTGGTCGTTCCTGTATTTCTTCTTTCTGCTCAGCGGCTACTACGTGTTGCGGCCGGTGCGTGAGGCGATGGGCGCTTCGGCCGATGTGGCACAGGTGTTTCCGCCGGCGATGATCGCGTTCTTCGCGCAGCGTGGCATTGCACTGGGTGAATTCACCCTGCAAGTGCTGTTCACCTGCACCTTCCTCATCATGCTGTTGTTGCAGCCGGCCTACGGTGCTCTGGTCAGCCGCTATCCGCGACGGGTGTTCCTGCCGGTGGTGTACGGGTTTTTCATCGCGACGCTCTTGGTGTTCTACGCCATGTTCGACAGCGGCATGCCCGGTCGTGGCATGGCGTTCTTCCTGTGGATCGCGGTGTTCAACTTGTTCGCCGTCGCCGTGTTCTGGAGCTTCATGGCGGACATCTTCAGTGACGTGGAGGCCCGCGCTTGGTACGGCTACATCGGTGCGGCCGGCACCATCGGTGCGTTTTGCGGGCCGATCATCACCCGCATGTTGGTGGAGCGTGTCGGCATTCCGAACCTGATGTTGATCGCTGCCAGCCTGCTGGGCATGTGCGTGGTGTGCCAGGTGCGTTTGCGGCGCTGGGCGGTACAGCGCGAAATCCAGCGCGGCAAAAAGGATGGTGAAAAACCCTTGGGCGGCACGGTGT
This sequence comes from Pseudomonadota bacterium, assembly GCA_963205415.1. Taxonomy (GTDB): domain Bacteria; phylum Pseudomonadota; class Gammaproteobacteria; order Xanthomonadales; family Xanthomonadaceae; genus Denitratimonas. The sequence goes on along the minus strand of CAUJJS010000195.1, from coordinate 23,688 downwards.
GGGCCGGACTGACCCTGGTCGCGCGCGAACCGTTGTTGCGCTGGATGGCGGTGTTGATGGTGTGTGGCGTGGGCGTGGGTACCCTGCTGTACAACGCGCAGGCCGGCATCGTGCGGGCGCATTATCCCGATCCACAGGACGCCACCGCGTTCTATGCCAACATCGATCTGGCGATCAATGCCTTGACCTTGATCGTGCAGTTGTTCGTGACGCGCTGGTTGTTGTCACGTTTCGGCATCGCGCCGGCCTTGCTGATTCCCGCAGCGGCGGTGTTTCTGGGTTACTGCCTGTTGGCCGCCTCGCCCTTGCCGATCTTGGTGGCGATGGTGCAGATCTTCACGCGCAGCGGCGAGTTTTGCCTGCACAAGCCGGCGCGTGAAACGGTGTACACCCAAGTGCCGCGCGAATGGCGCTACAAGGCCGGTGCGGCGATTGATACGGTGATCTATCGCGGCGGTGATCTGGTGTTTGGCTGGGCCTACAAGGCCATCAGCGTGCTCGGTGCGACGGCGGTGTTCGGTACCGGCGCCTTGATCGCGCTGGGCTTTGGTTTCAGCAGCTTCAAGCTTTGGCGCGAGCAGCAAAAGTTGCCGACCAAACGCGGTCTGTAGCGCGAAACACGTGTTGAGGCGAACGGGTGATCTCAGCTGCGGTGCGACCTGGGGCTGACCCACATCGTGATGCGGGCGTGGAACACTTCATCGCCCTGTGGGTTGCGCACCGATACCGATACCGGCAAGTCGTAACCGGCCTCGGCCTCGACCACCTCGATATCCGGCGTGGCGACTGCGTGCAGCGTGCCCTTGGCCTTTTTCAGGTATTGCACCGTCATGCCCTTGGGAATCCAGCGCATCGAGGCAGGGATCGAGGCATCGGTCATCAGCCCGCCAACCAGTTCAGCCAGGTTGCACAGGGCAATCGCGTGCACGGTGCCGATATGGTTGTGCACGGCGCGACGATCAGGAATTCGGGCCTCGCAGCGGCCGGCCTCAAGTTTCGTGATACGCGGTCGGATCGTCGAGAAATACGGCGCTTTGAAGCACACCAGGCGACTGAACAGCCAGGTCCCGCCGGGCCATGCGGCAAGACGACGATGCAGCGACAGGATCGATGGCATGGGATGGGCGAGGGTGCGTCGGGTGCGTCGGGTGCGACGGCCCACGTCGTTCGACGACGCGGGCCGTGTCGGTATCAAGCGGCCTGACTGCGTGAGGCAGGCTTTTGCGCGTGGCTGGCAGCGACCAGTTCGGCGGGGTCGAAGTCGTCCACGCTGATGGCATCGAGCGTGATCTCGGCCAGTTCTTGCAGCAACTCCACTTCGCTGTGGGTCAACACGCCCTTGAGCTGGGCTTCCTGCAACTGGGCCTCGTGTTCCAGTGCTTCGATCTGACCGGCCTTGATCGCCTTGTTGAGCTTGCGCTCGATGGGTTCGGCGGCGATGACCTTGGGCAGGGCGTCGTTGATGCGACCGCCGGGATTGTTGACGCCGGGCGTCAGGAACACGCCTTCGCCCAGACGATCACGTGCATCGTTGGGGGTCATCAGCAAGGCTGCAACGCGATGGCCGAGGCGATCACCGGGCGCATGGGCGCGACGGCCCCACGGGAACACCAGCAGCCACAACAGCCAACCCACCGGCTTGATCGGGAAGTTGCGCAGCGCTTCGGACAGCGCCAGTTCGATCTTGTGCGCGGCGTCGTGGAAAGCCCAGGCGAGCAAGGGCTGGTCGCTCGCAGGCCGGCCTTCGTCCTCGTAACGCTTGAGCATGGCGCTGGCGATGTAGAGATGGCTGAGCACATCACCCAGGCGTGCCGACAGGCGCTCCTTGAACTTGAGCTTGCCGCCCAAGGTAAGCATCGAGGTGTCCGATACCAAAGCGAGGTTGGCCGAGTAGCGATTGAGCTTGCGGTAGAAGCGTCGGGTGTAGCCATCGCCGGGGGCTTTGCCGACGGTTGCGCCGGTCAGGCCGAGCACGAGGCTGCGCACGGCGTTGGAGATGGCGAAGCCGATGTGGCTGAACAAGGCATGGTCGAAATCGTGCAGGCGTATTTCCGGGTCGGCATGGCGGGCCGCCTGCATTTCCTTGAGCACCCAAGGATGGCAGCGGATTGCACCTTGACCGAAGATCATCAGGCAACGGGTGAGGATGTTGGCGCCTTCCACCGTGATCGAGATCGGCGCGGCCTGCCAGTTGCGGCCGGCGAAATTGCGGGGCCCGAGCACGATGCCCTTGCCGCCGATCACGTCCATCACGTCCTTGACCACTTCGCGGCCCTTTTCGGTGCAGTGGTATTTGGCGATGGCCGTGGCGACGGCGGGCTTTTCGCCCTGATCGATGGCTGCAGCGGTGGCGCGCGAGAGGGCGCTGCCGGCATAAGCATTGCCGGCGATGCGTGCGAGTGCTTCCTGCACGCCTTCGAAACGGCCCACAGACAGACCGAACTGCTTGCGCGTGCGGGCGTAGGCGCCGGTGATCAAGGCACCGGCCTTCATACCGCCCGACGCCGTCGAGGGCAGGGTGATGCCACGCCCCACCGAGAGACATTCCACCAGCATGCGCCAGCCGTGGCCGATCTGTTCTTCACCACCGATCAAGGTGGACAGCGGCAGGAACACGTCCTGGCCGCGCACCGGGCCGTTCTGGAACATGCAATTCAGCGGCATGTGACGGCGGCCCACGTCCAGGCCCGGCGTTTCGCGTGGCATCAGCGCCAAGGTGATGCCGCGATCGCTCACATCGCTGAGCAGGCCATCGGGATCGTGCAGGCGGAAAGCCAGGCCGATCACCGTGGCAACCGGCGCCAGCGTGATGTAACGCTTGTCGAAGCTGAGTTTGACACCGAGCACCTTGGCGCCATTCCATTCGCCTTCGCACACCACGCCGTAGTCGGGCAGCGAGGTGGCATCGGAACCGGCGAAGGGGCCGGTGAGGGCAAAACACGGAATCTCGCGGCCATCGGCCAAGCGCGGCAGATAATGGTTTTTTTGCTCGTCGGTGCCGTAGTGCAGAATCAGTTCCGCAGGCCCCAACGAATTGGGCACGCCGACCGTAGACGAGAGCGTGGCCGAGATCGAGGCCAGCTTGGCGATCACACGCGAATGCGCGAGGGCGGAAAAACCCAGTCCGCCGTAGTCTTTCGGAATGATCATGCCGAAGAACTTGTGCTTGCCCAGATAGGCCCAGATTTCCGGCGGCAGATCGGCGTGCACGTGGGTGATGTCCCAATCGTTGGTCATCGTACAGACCGTTTCGACCGGGCCATCAAGGAAAGCCTGCTCTTCGGTCGTCAGTTCAGGCTTGGGTTGATTCAGGAGCTTCTTCCAGTTCGGCATGCCGGAAAACAGTTCGCCTTCAAAGCCGACCGTGCCGGCATCCAACGCCGTCTGCTCGGTTTCCGACAGCGTCGGCAGCATCTTGGTGTAGATCTTGAGCAGCGGTGCGGTGAGCTTTGCGCGGCGCAGTTCGACGTTGAGCAGCGGCACCGCGACCACGGCCAGCACGATGGCGCCGATCACGGTAGCGAGAAGGCTGGCCTTGAGCAGTAGCGCCAGCACCAGTGCCACGGCGCTGAGGATGACCCAGGACTTGAGGCTGGATCGAAAATAGGCCGCGACCATGCCGGCCAGCAGCAGGGCGAGAAACGGAAGAACAAGGCTCATGACGGGTCTCCAGCACGATGGGCACTGCCGGCGGGCAGCGTCACTAGGAAATCAAGAATCGTTCGAGTAAATGCATCATTGTCGTCGCCAGCCACCATATGCGTGGCCTTGGGAAGACAAACATGGTGGGCATGGGGCACCAGTTCAAGGAACTCGTCCACATGCGTTTGGCTGACCAGATCGCTGCGGCCGCCGCTGATCAACAGGGTGGGAACGGCCACCCGACGCGCGGCCTCGATCAGCTCGGCCTGTTGGTCTTTACCGCCACGGCCGATCGAATCGATCAGACGCGGATCCCAATGCCAGCGCCAACGTCCGTCGGCACCGTGATGCAACAGTTTTTCCAGTTGCGCCGGGGACTTTCGTTCGGTCCGGTGCGGCAGGTAAGCGGCAATCTCGCACGCAGCGTGCTCAAGATCGTCGAAACCCTCCGGATGCGCGGTCATGAAGCCCAGAATGCGCTCGACCCCGGCCGCTTCCCAGCGCGGGGTGATGTCCACAAGCACCAGAGCGCGAAAAGGCGTGGGCTGAAAATGGCCTTGGGCGAACAATCCGAGCAGACCGCCCATCGAGGCCCCGATCAGGATCGGCGGTTCCGGTTCGGCTTGGGCCAAGCCGGCAAGATCATCGATGAACTGCTCCATCCGATACATTTCGCCTGCGGGGTTCCACGCGCTGTCGCCGTGGCCGCGGGCATCGAAGGTGGTGCCGGAAAACCCGTTGGCGGCCAGAACTTCCGCCGCGCGTCGCCAAGCCAAGCGGGTCTGACCAAAGCCGTGGGCAAATAAGAGATGCGGGTGGTCGCTCAGGCCGTTGAAACGATCGATCGCCAACATGCGGTTCGAAGTGGCGCGGTTCGGAGCGGCGGGCGGGCGGGGTGGACCTGAAACTTGGGTTACCATACGTTTCAGTATCGTCAGGTGGGACGGATCTGTCAATACGCATGCGTATGGTTAGGCCTGCATCCTGATCTTCCGAAGTTGCGCATGGATGTGCAAACCCCTTCCTAATTCAGGCAGCGATCCATGAATGAACAGGTTCCCGACAGGGCCGAACGCAGCGGGCGATTGAGCGCCACCGACTGGGCGCAAGCCGCGCTGGATGTCGTGGCAGCCGAAGGCGTCAGTGCCGTGGCAGTTGAGCCCTTGGCGCGCAAGTTGGGTGTCACCAAGGGCAGCTTCTATTGGCATTTCCCGTCCCGATCGGCCCTGCTGCAGGCGGCACTGGAGCGCTGGGAACAAGTGGAACTGGATGAAGTGTTTGCGCAGTTGGAAGCCATCGCCGATCCCCGCTCACGCATGCGCGAGCTGTTTCGCAAGGTGGCCTACGAGGCGCGCTCGCATGTGATCTACGCCGAGTTGCTCAAGGCACTCGATCATCCCATCGTGCAGCCGGTGATGCAGCGGGTTTCCAAGCGCCGACTGGACTATCTGGTCTTGGCCTTTCGTCAGGTCGGCTTGCCGCGCGCCCAGGCCCAGCACCGCGCGCACTTGACCTACGCCGCCTATGTCGGCTTCCTCCAAATCTCCCTGCAACTGCGCCAGCCGCGGATGCAGCACGAGGAGTTCGAGGCCTACGTCGATCATGTGATGAAGACCCTGATTCCCGATTGAGCCGCCGCAGCGCAGCAGAGATGGAGGGTCGAACTGTTAGCATGTCGTCTCTTTCCGGCGCAGGTACGCAGGTTTCATGGAACAGATCGATCAATTGATTGCGCAGGTGGAGCAATCTCTGGCGCAGGGCAATGTGCTGATGGCGATGGCGGGATTGCGGCGAGCGCTGACATTGGCGCCTGGCCATGTCTATGCCCATTGCCGTCTGGCCGACATCCTGATCCATCAGGATCAGCTCGATGAGGCGCAATCCTTGTTGGAGACCGCTCTGCGGCTCGATCCCAAATACGCGCCAGGGCACATCATGCGGGCGCGTTTGGCAATGCGTCGCGGGGCCAGCGAGGATGCACTTGAATCTCTGAATCAGGCCATCCTGCACGACCACACCGCTTGGGGTGCGCGGGTGGAAAAGGCGCAACTTCTGGAGTCTCTCGGCCGTGGCCGTGAGGCCGCCTTGTGCTGGCAACAGGCGGCCAGTGCCATGCCGCCGGCCATTCGTGAGTCGGCACAGGTCAAGGGCATGGTGGATCACGCGCGCAATGTCGTGGTTCGAAATCTGGCCGAGCTGCGCGAGCATTTGAGCGAACGCTTGAAGGGTCTGATGCAAGGTGAGTCGGAGGCGCACCTCGTTCGATTCCGGCATGCGCTGGACATCATCACCGGCCAGCGCGAGTTCGTGACGGCAGGGCCGATTTTTCTGCCGTTCCCGCGCCTGCCCGCCATTCCCTACTTTGAGCGCGAACAGTTCGACTGGGTGCCAGCGATCGAATCACGCTGGCGCGAGATTCGGGCCGAGCTTGAGGCCGTGATGGCCCACGATGAGCAAGGCTTTACCGCCTATGTGCAAACCCGCGCCGGCGACAGCAGCGCGCAATTTGCGCCATTGGATCGCAACCGCGCTTGGAGCGCGTACTTCCTGTGGAAGCATGGCCAGCGCATCGACGCCCATTGCCGCGCCTGTCCGGTGACGGCCGAGGCGATCGATGCCGCCCCACAACCCAAGATCCGGGGACGGGCACCGGCCGCGTTTTTTTCCAGACTGGATCCCGGGGTTCACATCCCGCCACACAATGGCGCCACCAATGCACGTCTGACCGTGCACCTGCCCTTGATCGTTCCCGACAAATGCGCGTTCCGTGTCGGCGACGAGACGCGTCAATGGGAAGAAGGCAAGCTGCTGATTTTCGATGACACGATTCGCCACGAGGCTTGGAATGGATCGGATCGTCAGCGTGTGGTGATGATCTTCGACATCTGGAATCCCTTCCTGAGCACACTGGAGCGCGAGCTTGTCGCCAGTACGGTCGAAGGCCTGATGGAGTACTACGGCGAGGATGCGGACTTCGGCGAGCTTTGAATCTCGCCCGGGTCATCGGATGGGGCTGTGACCGCGCACGGCCCAGGCCAAAATGTGCTGGCCGTGGGTGATCGTGGACACATCGAGACTTTTCAAGCCAGCCCGCAGGGGTGCGACGAACTGCTCGATGCTTCGCGTGTCCATCGCCACTTCGATCTGTTCGTTGCTGCGAAGTTGGGCGTCTTCCAAGTCATCGCGATAGCGCGCCAGCGCATCTTGGCAGGCATTCAAATGCTGTGCTTGCAGCTGTGCCACCCACCCATGGATTGCGTCGCGTGCGTGGATGAGGAGGTCAGGTGCCGCTTGGGATTCGATCAAATGAGCCATCTCGGCCATCGACTGGTTATAGCCTTGTCGAGCCGCCTCGGCACGGGCATCGGGTGCTTGTCCGCTACGCATCGCCGCCAGATGCGGCAAGAGCGCGCGTGCCGCGTTCAACAGGCCGCTCCTGGACAGGAGCCAACACTGGCCTTGCAATTCATCGCGTGAAACCTGGGTGATGATCGAGTCGGCGTGGTGCAGCACCAAGGCCACTTGGCCATGATCCGAAAGGACGCGTAGGCACTCTCCAAGACTCGCTTCAGGTGCCCCGTATTCGATTCCGAACTGGCTGATCACTCGGTCGAACGCGCCCGCGGCGAAAGGAAGCTGTTCCATGGATGTTTCCGCGTGCACCTGGATGCAGTGGGCGCGTGGGTGCGCCTGCAGCCAGTCCATGCGGGGTTGCGCCAGATCGACGGCGGCCAGTTGCCAGTTCGCCTGCGCCGGCATGGCCGTGAGCGCGGCTTTCAGCAACCCGCCATTGCCGGTGGCTACATCAAGCACGCGCGCATGGGCAGGAATCTCAGCGAACACGGTGCGCCAAAACTGCGCCAATGGGCCGACGCCTTCCAGAGACAAGCTGGAGTCACAAGAATGCAGGACGCCACTGGACCAGTAGTGGTTCCAGGCCTGCTGCCGACGATGGCGCTCGTGCATGGTGATCCTTCGTCAAAGAAAAGGCCCCGTTGCCGGGGCCTTTCCAGTGTGTTGCCTTGCAGCCTGTATCAGAAGCGCTGGACCAAACGTGCGTACACGGTGCGGCCGTAGGCGTCGTACAGGTAGAAGTTCCACGGACGGCCATCGTAGCCGTACAACTGCGGGTAACGATCACCCACGTTGTTGGCACCGAGGGTGATCTCGGTGTTCCACGGAGCCTTCCAATTCACGTACAGGTCGTGCGTGGTGTAGCCACCCACGCCCTCGGTCTCGCCCGGATCCATCTGACCATCGATGTAACGCGAGATGGCGCCGATCGTCCACGAGCCGATGTTGTAGGTGTTGCTCAGATTGGCGCGGTACTTGGGGGCACCAACATAGCCGGACATGTTGTCACCATCGTCGACGGTGTAGCTGCGCACGTAACCGACCTGCAACTGGTTGTTCAGCGTGCCGCTGCCCAGTTCGAAGTTGGTACGGGCGTTGAAATCGAAGCCGTCGGTTTCCAGCGTACCTTCGTTGCCGTAGCCCGCGTCGATGCGCAGGATCGAGCCATCCGCGTTGCGGACCACGCCCAAACCAGCCGGAATCGGACCCAATGCCGGGTTGTTGGTGCGGTCGATCAGAGCCTGAGCGGTGAACTGACGGATGCGGTTCTCGATCTCGATGTTGTAGTAGTCGAGGGTGAAGTTCAGCCAGCTGATCGGGTCATAGGCAAAGCCCAGCGCGAACTGCTTGGACTGCTCGGAGGCCATGTCCGGGTTGGCGCGGTAGTACGTGTCAACCTGTACCGAAACGGTACCCGCGTCGCAAGCGGCTGGATTGCCGCCGAAGATTTTGCAGGTCTGAGGATCATAGACCGAGTCAGCCGAGAAGCTGGTCTTCTGGGTCAGGATGTCCAGCGACGGGGCGCGGAAGCCCGTGCCGTAGGAGCCACGCAGGGTGAAGTTATCCACCGGGTGCCAGCGCAGGCCGAGCTTGGGCGAGAAGTCCGAACCGTAGTCGTTGTACTTGTCGAAGCGCCCAGCCAGAGTGGCTTCGAAGGTGCTGGTGAAGGGCAACAGCCACTCGGTAAACATCGAGCGGACCGAGCGATCACCTTGAGCCGAGTTACCGGCCGAGCCGTCGATCACGCCAGCTTCCGACAGCGAGTCGTACAGATCGGCGTACTCTTCTTGACGATACTCGGCACCGATCACCATGTTGGAGATGCCGCCGCTCATTTCGAAGAGGTCGAAGTTGGCGGTTGCGAACAACTCGTCCACGGTGGAGATCGAACGACGGTTGATCGTGGCCTGGATGGCGGCCAGAACTTCCGGCGAGTTCGAGAACGGATCAAGCGCGTTGTAGGCGCCACTTTCCAGCGCGGCCACCAACAGCGGGTTGACGGTGTAGCCACTGCCGAACTCGTTGTAGCGGTAGTTGCTGCGACGCAGGCCGAAGTCCAGACTCAGGCTGCTGCCCAGGTTGCCCTGGAAGCCCAGCAGGAAGTCGGTGGCGGTCGAGTCGGACGTGGTGTCTCGGTTGCCGGCGGCCGCCAGACGGTGATACAGCGCGGTGCCGATGGCGTAGACGGTGCCGTCTGCCGCGGTGTACTCACGGATCGTGCCGTTGCCCATGTCGTTTGGGGTGCCCGGGGCGACAATCGCCAAGGCCGGAACCGGTGCATAACGACCGAAGCTGTTGACCTTCTGCGCGGTGGCAGTCATGTAGGTCGACCAGTTCTCGTTGATGTCGTAAGTGCCGCGGGCGAACAGGCCCTTGTTCTTGATCGAAGCTTCGTTGGCCGCAACCGAGTTGAAGTCGAACGAGCAGGTGCCGGCGCCGGTCATCCAGAAACCATCGCTGTTACAGGCGAAGCCAGGGATCGCCTTGGGCGAGGTCATGAACGCCAAGGCGCCTTCGTCGCTGCTGAGCGGCTGGAGGTTGCCGTTCATGTCGCGGATCGGGTTGCCGTCGGCATCACGAACCACATCCCACAGCACGTTGCGGAAGTTGTTGCCGTAGGTGGACACACCCTGCACGTAACCGATTTGGTCGCGGGTGAACACCATGCCACGATCATTGGCCGAAGCCGAGATGATCATGTTGCCGCGGTCGCTGGACTGGCCGAAGATGGCCGAGTACTCGTGCGTATCGCCGCCTTCGACGGCGGTGCGGCCGTAACCCATGCGCACTTCAGCGCCCTGGAAGTCACGACGCAGCACGATGTTGACCACGCCACCGATGGCGTCGGAGCCGTACACGGCGGAGGCGCCGTCGGAGAGGATTTCAATGCGCTCGACCGCAGCGGTCGGGATCGCGTTCAAGTCCTGCGAGCCAGCGGCGAACGGGGCCTTCGGAGCACGACGGCCATCGATCAGCACCAGGGTACGCGAGGAACCCAGACCACGCAGGTCGATGTCGGCCAGAGCCTGCGCCGAGGAGCCGGATTGCGGGCGGAAGTTACCGAACGAGGCAAAGGTGGTGTCGCGCAGGACGTCGGCGACTGAGACCTTGCCTGATGCGTCGATGGTGGCGCGATCGATCACCGTGACCGGCAGTGCGCCTTCGACTTCGGCGCGCTTCAGACGCGAACCGACGACTTCAATGCGCTCGAGGGTCTGGGACTCTTCGGTGGTCTGCTCGTCGCTGTTCTGGTCCTGGGCCAATGCGGCGCCGGAGACCATCGAGATAGAGCCAACCAACAGGGCGGCCTGGATGGCCGCGGTCAATTTCAATGCTTTCATCGTGAGAAATCTCTTTCTGTGTTGATTTCGGAAATGAGTGCTGGAGTTCTGTTCATAAACATAAGCCGTCCAGTGCAGCGTGATGATCATAACACAATCTTCACATTGGCACGCTGGCGTCACCTCTCAGGCTCGAGTCGGGACCCCAAGGGGCGTTGCCAAGCCGATTCATGGCTCATTGCGTGAATGAGAATTGCCTGTAAGTAAAGCCGGTTGGGGAGATTCGGCGGCGATCGTCCCCGAGCCGGTTACAGTGCGCACTTTGAGCTGGTGGGAGACTGGTCGTGAGCAAGAGCCGAAGCGCTTACGCCTGCTCGGGCTGTGGTGCGGTGAGCAACAAGTGGCAGGGCCAGTGCCCTGATTGCGGTGCCTGGAACACCCTGACCGAGTTCGTGCCTTCGGTGTCGGCACCGGCCGGTGCGCGCGGTGCACGCATGGGCTATGCCGGAGCCGGCGGGGCGGTTGCCGTGACGCGTCTGGCGCAGGTGCAGGACGATGCGACTCAGCGACAAGGCACGGGCCTCGTCGAGCTGGATCGGGTGCTGGGCGGCGGCTTGGTGGAAGGATCGGTGGTGCTGATCGGCGGCGATCCGGGCATCGGTAAGTCCACGCTCTTGCTGCAAGCGGTGGCCGCGATGCAGGCGTGCTTGCCGGGGGTGTACGTCACCGGTGAGGAAAGTCTGGGCCAGGTTCGCGCACGCGCCGGTCGTCTCGGGCTTGAACTGGGTGAATTGCGTTGCCTCACCGCGACATGCGTCGAACAGATCCTGCCGCAACTGGTTGCCGAGCGGCCCCGACTGGTGGTGATCGACTCCATCCAGACCATGTATTCCGAGCAACTCACCGCAGCGCCGGGGTCGGTCAGTCAGGTGCGCGAGAGTGCCGCGCGGCTGGTGCGCTTTGCCAAGGAAACCGGAACCAGTGTGTTTCTCGTTGGGCATGTGACCAAGGAAGGCGGCATCGCCGGCCCGCGCGTGCTCGAACACATGGTCGATGCGGTGTTGTACTTCGAAGGTGAATCCGGCAGTCGTTTTCGCGTGCTTCGGGCCTTCAAAAACCGATTTGGTGCGGTCAACGAACTGGGCGTGTTCGCCATGACCGAGGCCGGATTGCGCGAGGTGCCCAATCCGTCGGCCATCTTCCTGTCCGGCAGTCGCGAGCCGCAGCCGGGCAGTGCTGTGATGGTGACGCGCGAGGGCACGCGGCCCTTGTTGGTGGAAGTGCAGGCCTTGGTCGATCACAGTCCCTTGGCCAATCCGCGTCGAGTTGCCTTGGGTTTGGAACAGAACCGATTGGCGATGTTGCTGGCGGTGATGCATAGACACGGCGGCATCGCGGTCTACGATCAGGATGTGTTCGTGAACGTGGTCGGTGGCATCCGGATCCAGGAAACCGCCGCCGATCTGCCGGTGTTGCTGGCCATCTTGTCGAGTCTGCGCAACCAGCCCTTGTCGACGCCGACCGTGGCCTTTGGCGAAGTGGGCTTGTCCGGCGAAATCCGGCCCGTGCCCAATGGCGAAGAGCGCCTGCGTGAAGCGGCGACGCATGGATTCAAGCGTGCCATCGTGCCGTACGCCAATCGCAGCAAGAAGCAGTACGGCGAATTGGAGGTCGTGGCGGTGGAATACCTGCGCGATGCGCTGGAAGCGGTGGTGTAGCGGGTTCCTCAGCCGCGTAGCGCTGCCACTTCAGCGAGCAAGGTGGCGTGGTTGCCAAGGTTGAGCTCGACCAAACGCTTGAGCTGCAGGAAGCTGCCCATGTCGATGAGGGTGTAGCGAAAGCCCAGACCATCGCTGGGCTCCAATCGGGCGAGCACCACACCCATGCCGATCACCACGCCGCCGTCGAGCCTGAGGTCGAGACGGTAGCGGCTGCCGACGGCGCCATTCCATTGCGCCGGACGCGCTACTTGCACGCCGGAAAGAGACACATCCAAGAGTTGCGTGGTCCACATGGCACTGCCCGAATACAGGCGAACCACCGCTTCCACGGGAAAGCGCTTGCAACGCCTGGCCGCAATGCCGTCGGAAGCGATGTCGGTCAGTTCAGAGGTGCTCATCCGCTGCGCGCCAATACCAGTTCGAGGACAAACTTGCTGCCGAAAAATGCCAGTGCCAAGAGGGCCATGGCCGAGAGCGTCCAGCGCACCGCACGCCGGCCACGCCAACCTCGCCGCCAGCGCCCCAGCAACAGCGCACCGAAAACCAGCCAGGCCAGAATCGAAAGCACGGTCTTGTGCACCAGATGCTGGGCAAACAGGTCATCGACAAAGAGCGCGCCGGTGATCAAGGCGGCGGCCAACAAGACGAATCCGGCCAAGATCAGCTGAAACAGCAGGGATTCCACCATGGTCAGCGGCGGCAGCATGTTCAAGAAGCCACCGAACTGACGTTGGCGTAGCGCACGTTCCTGCCACCACAGCACGATCGCAAGCAGGGCTGCGAGGCTGAGCGCCGCATACGCCAAGAGGGACAAACCTGCGTGAAGTTGGATCGGCCATGCCAGGGTCGAAGGGCTGGGCACTCCGGTTTGGCTGAGCCCATACGCGAGCAAAAACGCGGCACCGCAGGGATAGCTGATGATGCCCAAGGCTCCGAGTGGTCGCCACAGGCTGAGCAAGGCGGTTAGCGCGGCAATCACGACGGCCACGACCGCAAGCGCGGCGGAAAAATGCAGGTCGATACCACCGGCCAGTCGCCACAATTGGCCGATGACAAGGCCATGCAGTAGGGCGGCCGACAGTGCCATGACACTGGGGGCTGTGCCGGCTTGGGCGCCGTGCGCGGTCAGCGCACGTGCCTGCCACGCCGTGGCGAGCAGATACAGAACGCACGCGGCGCTGATGAGGCTGGGGATCATGCCGAGAGTGTCGCACAGCAGGGCGCCGGCTTGCAGTCCCATCCAGCCCGAACGGGGGAGAGGCCCTATACTTGGCGGCCGATATTCCGATATTTATGTGGTCGTCGATATGTTCGAGTCTTTGAGCCAGCGTTTGAGTTCCACCGTGCAGCGCCTGCGTGGGCGGGGGCGGCTGACCGAGGAAAACATCCGCGAAGCGACCCGCGAGGTGCGCGTAGCCTTGCTGGAGGCCGACGTTGCCTTGCCCGTGGTGCAGACCCTGATTCAGCGCATCAAGGTTCGTGCGGTTGGCCAGGACGTGATGAAGAGCCTGACGCCGGGTCAGGCCTTGATCAAGGTCGTGCGGGATGAGCTGACCGCCGTGATGGGTGCCCAGAACGTCGAGCTCAATCTCAACGTGCCGGCGCCGGCGGTAATTTTGATGGCCGGCCTGCAAGGCGCCGGCAAGACCACCACCGTCGGCAAATTGGCCAAACTGCTCAAGGAACGGCGCAAGAAGAAGGTGATGGTGGTTTCAGCCGACGTCTATCGCCCGGCGGCCATCGACCAGCTCAAGACACTGGCCGAACAGACCGGCGTGCTGTTCTTTCCGTCCGACCCCTCGCAGAGGCCGGTGGATATCGTCCAGGCCGCGATTGCCGATGCACGCAAGAGTTTTGTCGACGTGTTGCTGGTCGATACCGCGGGTCGACTGGCCATTGACGAAGCGATGATGGCCGAGATCAAGGCCCTGCACGCCGCGGTCAACCCGATCGAAACCCTGTTCGTGGTCGATGCCATGACCGGCCAGGACGCTGCCGTCACCGCCAAGGCCTTCTCCGATGCGCTGCCCCTGACCGGTGTCGTGTTGACCAAGACCGATGGCGATGCGCGCGGTGGTGCGGCGCTGAGCGTGCGTTACATCACCGGGCGGCCGATCAAGTTCATCGGTGTGTCCGAGAAGATGGATGGGCTGGATGTTTTCCACCCGGATCGTGTCGCCAGTCGCATCCTCGACATGGGCGATGTGCTTTCACTGGTGGAACAGGTCGAACGCGATGTCGATCAGGAAAAAGCGCGCAAGCTGGCCGAGAAAGTCGCCAAGGGCCGCAAGTTTGACCTCAACGACATGCGTGACCAGTTGGAGCAGATGCAGAACATGGGCGGTATCCAGTCGCTGATGGATAAACTGCCAGGCATGGGGCAGATCTCCGAACAGGTGAAGGGCAAGGTCACCGGCAAGGAAGTGCCGCGCATGATCGCCATCATCAATTCGATGACGCTCAAGGAGCGTCGCAATCCGGCTCTGCTCAACGGCTCGCGGCGGGCGCGTGTGGCCAAGGGTTCGGGTACCACGCCGGCGCAGGTCAACCAATTGCTCAACCAGCACAAGAACATGGAAAAGATGATGTCCAAGCTGGCCGGTGGCGGCATCCGCGGCATGATGCGTGGGATGAAGGGCTTGATGGGTGGTCCCGGTGGCGGCTTCCCCATGCGCTGAATGCCGCCGGAGCGGCAACGAACGGCTGAAAACGGCTTGATTTCCTTTTTTGGGCGAGTCCGGTTAAAATACGCGGCTCGCCGTTTGCAAACCGCAAGGCGGCTTCCCTTTTTTCCAGTACAGAGCACACGCCCATGGTCAAGATCCGTCTGACCCGCGGTGGCGCCAAGAAGCGCCCCTTCTACCACATCGTCGTGACCGACCAGCGCAACAAGCGTGACGGCCGCGTCATCGAGCGCGTCGGGTTCTACAACCCGGTGGCGCAGGGCAATGAGTTGCCCTTCCAGCTCGACACCGGCCGCGTCCAGCATTGGGTTGGCGTGGGCGCGCAGTTGACCGAAAAGGTCGACCAGCTCTATCGCCAAGCGGTCAAGGCCGCTTCGGTTCAGGCCGCTGCCTGATTCTTGATGCCGGCGCCGGCATGATCGCTGAGCGTCGCATCCTGCTGGGGCACATCGCCGGTGCCCACGGCGTGCAAGGCTGGGTCTGCGTGCGCTCGCACACCCAGCCGCGCGAGAACATCCTTCGTTATCGCCCTTGGACCGTTCGCCATCGTGATGGCGAATTTCAGGTCGACGACGTACGTGGGCGCGTGCAGGGGCAGGGCATCATTGCCCATTGGCCCGAACTGCTCGACCGCGATCAAGCCGAAGCCTTGAAGGGCGCCGAGATCTGGGTGGCGCGCACGCAATTGCCGCCGGCTGGGCCCGATGAGGTCTACTGGTTCGATCTGGAAGGCCTGCGTGTGGTGGGTGTGGACGGCCATGACTTCGGCCGCATCGACCACTTGCTTTCGACCGGGTCCAACGATGTCATGTCGGTGCGGGGCGAACGCGAGCGGCTGATTCCGTTCATTCGTGGCGATGTGGTCAAGCGCGTGGACCTCGATGCTGGCCTGATCGAAGTGGACTGGGATCCCGAGTTCTGACCCGGCTCGACTTGGGCGCCAGCCACCCGCATGAGATGAACTGAGCCATGCGCATCGATGTCATCAGCCTGTTCCCCGACTTCATCCAGACCGCCGCTGCGGTGGGTGTGGTGGGACGTGCGCAGCAACGCGGCTTGATGCAGGTCACCGCGTGGAATCCACGTGATTTCACCCACGACAACTACCGCCGGGTCGATGAGCGCACCTTTGGTGGCGGCCCGGGCATGGTGATGTCGACCCAGCCCTTGCGCGAGTGTCTGGCGGCCGTGCGTGGCGCGAGCGCCGAGCGGACGCATGTGGTGTATCTGAGCCCGCAAGGCGCACGATTGACTCAGGCGCGTGTGCGCGAGCTGGCGGTGTTGCCACGCTTGACCCTGCTCTGCGGGCGTTACGAAGGCATCGATGAGCGCTTGCTCGAACAAGAAGTTGACGAGGAACTCTCCATCGGCGATTACGTGCTGTCAGGCGGTGAACTGGCCGCGACCGTCGTGATCGATGCCGTGGGCCGCCTCCAGGCCGGTGCGCTCAATGACGAAGCCAGTGCCTTGGAGGATTCGTTTGAAACTGGCTTGCTCGATTGCCCGCACTACACCCGTCCTGAGGTCGATGCACAGGGTTCGACGGTGCCGGCGATTTTGCTGTCAGGCGATCATGGAGCCATTGCACGTTGGCGTCGGCAACAGGCCTTGGGCCGAACGTGGCTGAGACGCCCGGACCTGCTGGCGCGTGTCAGTCTTTCGGCAGAGGATCGGCGACTACTGGATGCGTTTCGCCGTCACTATTTGGCGCCGTCCAAGGATGATCCGACGGCTTGATCCGTCTCGGCGCGCGTGCCGGGCGATGCGCAAGTCGAGGTCTTGAACTTTCCCCGAGTCGGTCGGTCCATTGGGTCGCCTACTCAATCACCACGTCGGGGAACTGCCATGTTGCGTCTATTGCTTGCTGCTGCGTTGACGGTATTTGTTCTGCCCGCTTCGGCCGACGAGGCGGCGGTGGAGGCGGCCATCAAGGCCTTTGTGCCGACGGCCAAGATCGATTCCATCGTCGAATCTGACGTGCCCAATTTCTACCAAGTGGTGCTGCAAGGTCAGGTGGTCTACGTCAGCCAGGATGGCAAGTACCTGTTTCAGGGCTCGCTGTTTGATATGCCCACCAAGACCGATCTGACGGAGAACGCCCGCGCGCAGATTCGGGGTAAGGCCTTGGCCGCAGTCGGCCCGGAGCGGCGCATCATCTTTCCGGCCAAGGATCCCAAATACAAGGTCACCGTGTTCACCGACGTGGATTGTGGCTACTGCCGTCGTCTGCACTCGGAGATGGCTGAATACAACAAGCGCGGCATCACGATCGAATACCTGTTCTATCCGCGCGCCGGCATCGGGTCGGCGTCTTGGGACAAGGCTGTATCGGTTTGGTGTGCGGTGGATCGCAATGCCGCGATGACCGCCGCTCAGAATGGCGATCCGCTGGAGAAAAAGACCTGTGACAACCCGGTTGCGCAGGATTTTGAGCTGGTCAAGCAAATGGGTGTGGGCTTCACGCCCTCCGTGTACACCGCTGAAGGTGTGTCCTTGGGCGGGTATATGGCGCCCGACGTGATGCTGGCACGTTTGAGCGGTGCTGATGCTCCCTGAACGGTCGAGGCTTGTCGCAACATGCAGGGCGGTTGATCGCGTATGCTTGAACTTTTCCCAAGCTGCGCGGTCCATTGCGCCGAGCTTCACCCTCGATGATTTCAGGAACTCTCCCCATGTCGCGTTATGTAGTTGCTGTCTTGTTGGCCGCGTTCGTACTTCCCGCTTCCGCCGACGAGGCCGCCGTGGAAGGCGCCATCAAGTCGCTCGTTCCCGCTGCCAAGATCGATTCGATTGCCGAATCGGTCATCCCCAACTTCTATGAAGTGGTGCTACAAGGTCAGGTGGTCTACGTCAGTCACGACGGCAAGTACCTGATCCAGGGTTCGGTGTTTGACGTGCCGAACAAAACCGACATCACCGAAAATACCCGAGCACAGATTCGCAAATCGGCTCTGGCTGCAGTGGGCCCCGAACAACGCATCATCTTCCCGGCCAAGGATTCCAAGTACCACGTCACCGTGTTCACCGATGTGGACTGCGGCTATTGCCGGCGCATGCACTCGGAAATGGCGGAATACAACAAGCGTGGCATCACCATCGAGTACCTGTTCTTCCCGCGCGCCGGCATCGGGTCGGAGTCCTACGACAAGGCGGTGTCGGTGTGGTGTTCCGATGATCGCAATGCGGCCTTGACGGCGGCCAAGAATGGCGACGCCTTGCCGAAGAAGACCTGCGACAACCCGGTCGCGCATGATTTCGAATTGGGCCAACGCATTGCGGTCGGCGGCACGCCGGCGGTTTACACCGCCGAGGGTGTGCATCTGGGCGGTTACCTGCCGCCAGACCAATTGCTGGCGCGCCTTTCCAGCGACAAGCCGCGTTAAGTCGAGGCTGCAAGCTGCACCCTGCGGGCCTGCCGAGTCATGTCGGCGGGCCCGTTCCGTTAAAATGGCCGGACCTCCAAGGGGATGATGAACATGCTGGTGCTGCAAGGTCGGACCGAGATGGCGGGACATGCGCGCGAACGATTGCGTGCGCGTTTGGCCGAACTGTCCGATGCGATCGTGCTCGGGTCGGTGTACGAACTGTTTCTGGCAAAGCTGCCGGCCGCGCAGGGCGATGCCGCGCCTGATCTGGCCCGCGTGCTGCAGGCCGAACCCTTGCATGACGCCCTGCCCGAAGGGCGCTTGGTGGTGCCGCGCCGCGGCACGCGCTCGCCGTGGTCGAGCAAGGCCAGCGACATTCTGCGCGGTGCCGGCGTGGCGGTGACCCGCATCGAGCGTGGCGAGTTTTTCAGCCTGTCCGGCGTGCGTCCGGAACATGTGCCGGCGGTGGCGGCCTTGCTCCACGATCCGATGACCCAATCCATCCTGACGGGCCTGGATGCGCTGGACGATTTTTTTGCCGAGCCCGCTGCAGGTGCAGTCCGGCGCATTGCCTTGGCGCAGTTGGAGAAGGCCAATACCGAGCTCGGTCTGGCCCTGTCCGAAGACGAAATTGTTTACCTTCGCGCGCGCTACGCAGCCCTGTCGCGCGAGCCCAGCGACGCCGAACTGATGATGTTCGCGCAGGCCAACTCCGAGCATTGCCGGCACAAGATCTTCAATGCCAGTTGGACGGTGGATGGGCGCGAACAAGCGCGCAGCCTGTTTGCCATGATTCGCAACACCCATGCCAAATCGCCACAACTGACCTTGAGCGCCTACAAGGACAATGCGGCGGTGATCGAAGGCTTTGCCGCGCGTCGCTTCCGTCCCGATCCGATAACCCATGTCTACGCCGCCGGCGAAAGCGTGGACAACGCGTTTGCCATCAAGGTCGAAACCCATAATCACCCCACCGCGATCTCGCCGTTCCCCGGTGCGAGTACCGGCGCGGGTGGCGAGATTCGTGACGAAGGTGCCACCGGTCGTGGTGGCAAACCCAAGGTCGGTTTGACCGGTTTTTCGGTTTCGCACCTGCGCATTCCGGGCTTGGTGCAGCCTTGGGAGTCGGCGCGCCCACTCAATCCGCGCATGGCCTCAGCCTTGCGCATCATGCTCGAAGGCCCACTGGGCGCGGCTGCATTCAATAACGAGTTTGGACGCCCCGGCGTGACCGGTTACTTCCGAAGTTTCGAAGTGCAAAGCCCGGACGCGGGTGTGGTGCGCGGTTACGACAAGCCCATCATGCTGGCGGGCGGCATCGGCGCAATGGACCCTTCTCAGGTCGAGAAGTTGTCGTTGTTGGCGGGCGACGCCGTTGTGGTTTTGGGTGGCCCCGCGATGTTGATCGGTCTGGGTGGTGGTGCGGCAAGCTCGCTCGCCAGCGGCGAAAGCAGCGCGGAACTGGACTTTGCTTCAGTGCAGCGCGACAACCCCGAGATGCAGCGACGTTGCCAGGAAGTGATCGACCGCTGTGTCGCCTTGGGTTCGAGCAACCCCATCCGCAGCGCGCACGACGTCGGTGCGGGCGGTTTGTCCAATGCGATCCCGGAGCTGTTGCACGACTCTGGCGTGGGTGGCCTGATCAATTTGAGTGCGATCCCGCGTGATGATGCCTCGCTCTCGCCCATGCAGTTGTGGTGCAACGAATCGCAGGAGCGCTACGTTCTGGGCATCGCGGCCGAGCAACTGGCGAGCTTTCGTGCCATCTGCGAACGCGAGCGCTGCCCCTATGCCATCGTCGGCGTGGCCACGGCCGAGCAACAACTGGTGGTGGCTGATCTGGAGCGCGATCAAGCCGGCGTGATCAAGGTCGAAGCGCGCAAGGACGCAGCCATCGATATCCCGATGGATTTGCTGTTCGGCAAGACGCCCAAGCTGGAGCGCGATACCCGTCGTGGTCTGAACGCGCCTTGGGAAGTGCTCGATACCGACGCTCTGGACCTGCACGAGGCCGGGCTGCGCGTGCTCGCCCACCCGTCGGTGGCGAGCAAGAATTACCTGGTCACGATCGGCGATCGTACAGTCGGAGGCTTGGTCGCGCGCGACCAGATGGTCGGGCCTTGGCAATTGCCGGTGGCCGATTGCGCGATTGCACTGGACGATTTTTATGGCTTCGGTGGTCAAGCCATGGCCATCGGCGAGCGTGCGCCCTTGGCACTGCTCGATTCCGCAGCGGCGGCACGCATGGCCGTGGGCGAAGTCATCACCAATTTGCTGTCTGCGCCGATTGCGGCCTTGTCGGAAATCAAGCTTTCGGCCAATTGGATGGCCGCCTGTGGCGTCGGTGACGAGGACGCGCGATTGTTCGACGCGGTGCATGCGGTGGGCATGGAACTGTGCCCGGAGCTTGATATTTCGATACCGGTGGGCAAGGACTCGCTCTCGATGCAGGCGCGTTATCAGGCCGAAGGTGCCGCCGTGCAGGTGGTATCGCCGGTATCGCTGGTGGTCTCGGCGTTTGCGCGTGTGGCCGATGCCCGCGATGCCTTGACGCCGGTGCTGGAACGCGAGATCGACAGTGAGCTGTGGTTGCTCGGGCTTGGCGGCGGCAAGCGTCGTTTGGGTGGGTCCATCCTCGCTCAGGTGTATGGTCAGTTCGGTGGCGAACCGCCCGATCTGGACTCGCCAGCCCTGCTACGCAGCCTGTTCGAACTGGTGCGCGATGCGCGTGAGGAAGGTCTGTTGCTGGCCTGTCACGACCGTAGCGACGGTGGCGCGTTCACCAGCTTGTGCGAGATGGCGTTTGCTTCGCACTGTGGTCTGGAACTGCAATTGGATCGTTGGGGTGACAATCCCTTCAGCACGCTCTTTTGCGAAGAATTGGGCGTGATCGTGCAAGTGCCCGCCGACAAGCGTGCCGAGTTCGCCGACTTGATCGATCATCATGGCCTGACCCACTGCGCACAACGCATCGGACGCATGCTGGCCGCCCCGCGCGTGCGCGTACTGGCCGGGCAGAAAGTTCTGGCGGAGTGGCATTGGCAGGCTCTGTTCGATGCATGGTGGAGTGTCACACACGCCATGCAGGCGTTACGCGATACCCCAGACAGTGCGGCGTCGGAGCGTGCGGTACAAGCCGACTTCAACGCCCCGCCGATGACGGCCAAGCTGGGTTTTGATCCGCAGGAGGACGTGAGTGCGCCCTATGTGATGCGCAGCTTGCGTCCGCAGGTTGCGATCCTGCGCGAACAAGGAATCAATGGCCAGATCGAATTGGCCGCAGCGTTCGACCGCGCCGGCTTCGAAGCCGTGGACGTGCACATGTCCGACCTGATCGAAGGGCGCATCAGCTTGAACGGCTTCAAGGGTCTGGCCGCTGGCGGTGGTTTCAGTTACGGCGACGTGTTGGGTGCAGGGCGCGGCTGGGCAACATCGATCCTCGAACGTGAGGCATTGCGCGAGCAGTTCCGTGCGTTCTTCAGCCGTGGCGACAGCTTCAGCATCGGCATCTGCAACGGCTGCCAGATGCTGAGCCAATTGCACGAACTGATTCCCGGCGCCCAGCATTGGCCGGGCTTCCGCCACAATGCGTCCGGACGTTTCGAGGCGCGTCTGGCCATGCTGGAGGTGCAGGAATCGCCGTCGATCTTCCTGCAAGGCATGCAGGGCTCACGCATTCCGGTGGCCTTGGCGCATGGCGAAGGGCGGGCCGTGTTTCGTGAGGCTGCGCACGCACAGGCGGCACGCGTGGCCCTGCGCTATGTTGGGCCGGAAGGCGCGGCAAATCCGGCCTATCCCTTCAACCCCAATGGCTCGGCCGATGCGATTGCCGGACTGACCAGCTTGGATGGCCGCGCCAGCCTGATGATGCCGCACCCCGAGCGCGTGGTCCGCACGGTGCAGTTGTCCTGGCATCCGGCCGAATGGGGCGAGGCCAGTCCGTGGCTGCGCATGTTCCAGAATGCACGTCGTTGGGTGGACTGATGAAGCTTTCGCCCCTGCGCCAATACCTGCTGGCCGCCATGCTTTGGTTGCCGTTGATGTTTGCGTTGTGGTTCGCGCTGGGCTCGGTGGTGGCTTATCCGATCGTGCGCGCATCGCACCATCTGGTGGATTGGATCCTGCCGGGCCTGTTGCATGAGGCCGGCCAGAACTATGCCAGCCTGTTGTACTCCTATGTGGTGGAAATCAGCGGGGTGCAGGGCCTGCCGCAAGCGGCGAAATTGTTGATCGAAGAACAAAGCGTCAATGTTTTGATCTACGCATGGGGCATGCCGCTGTTCTGCGGTTTGGCGGCTGCCAGCCCACTGGATTGGAAGCACACCTTCCTGCAGTGGGCGATTGGTCTGGTCGTACTGACGATGGCCTGCACCTTCGGAGTCACCTGCGAAGTGCTGTATGCCATTCGTGATGGCACGGCCAATGCGGTGTCGGTGGCACTGAACGATCAGGGGTATGCCGCCGTGGCACAACAAGCGGGTGAAGCGGCCGGCAGGTTCATCGCCGCACGTTACGATGCGGTGGGAATCAGTGCCGACCTCATTGCCCTGTTGCGCCAATTCGGCTATCTCATCCTGCCTTCCGTGGTGCCGATCAGCCTGTGGATCCTGCTCAACCGTCGCTTTCTGGAAAGCTTGGTTGAGTGGAACGATGACCCAGCTTCGCACCCTGACAACACACCGGTGGATCAACCGTGAACGCACAGATCAATCCCGAGACTCAGGTTGACGATTCCGAGACCGCCTTGGACGAACGCGAAGACCGCATTTGCCAGCAACTGTTGGCGCGTGGTCGTTTGAAGGAAGCCGATTTCGCGCGCGCGCGGCGCCTGCATGAGGAGTCTGGCGGCTCCAGTCTGGTCAACCTGATGGCGCGCATCGGGCTGGTGTCCGAGCGCGATCTGGCCGAAGCCAGTGCCGAGGTTTTCGAACTGCCCTTGCTCACCGCCAAGGAACTCCCCGACGAGCCGCCGGGCGTGCAGTTGTCCATCCGCTTTCTGAAACAGCAACACGTGTGCCCGATTGGCGAAAGCGAGCAACACGTGGACCTCTTGGTGGCCGATCCGGCGGACGACTACCCCGCCGATGCCGTGCGCATGGCTACCGGGCGTGAAGTGCGGATCAAGGTCGGTCTGCGTTCGGAAATCGACGACCTGATCGAGCGCTATTTCGGATCGGGTCGTTCGGCCATGGGCACGATCGTGGAAGACCTCGGCGATGGTTCGGAGTCGCACGACGAAGATGACGTCGAACACCTGCGCGACCTGGCCTCCGAAGCGCCCGTCATTCGTCTGGTGAACCTCATCATCCAGCGCGCGGTCGAGCAGCGCACCTCGGACATCCACATCGAGCCTTTCGAGAATCGCCTCAAGGTGCGTTATCGCATCGATGGCGTGTTGGAAGAAGCGGAATCCCCGCCGGCCAATCTCACGGCGGCAGTGATTTCCCGCATCAAGATCATGGCCAAGCTCAACATCGCCGAGCGCCGCTTGCCGCAGGACGGTCGCATCATGATCCGGGTGCAGGGTAAGGAGCTGGACCTGCGCGTGTCCACCGTGCCGACGGCCCACGGTGAATCGGTGGTGATGCGTATCCTCGATCGCGAATCCATCGTTTTTGATTTCAAAAAGCTGGGCTTCACC
>CAUJJS010000194.1 GCA_963205415.1 Pseudomonadota bacterium | reverse complement strand
AGCGCGGTTTGCAGTTCCACCGGCAGGCTCAAGGGGTCGAGCTGGCTCGCCTTGCCGCGGCCCTTTTTCGGCATCTTCTTGCCGATGTGCTTCCACAGCTCGCGGTATACCGGCATCTCGTTGCCGGGGATGTTGTCAGCCACCGGCACGCGCGGCAGTTTGACGATGCCGCACTCGATGGCGTCCATCAGCGAGAAGTCGCTCATCGTCCAGGGGAACAAGGTGCCTTCGGCGTAGCCTGATCCGCGCAGGAAAAACGGCGTGGCGGAAAGATCGAACACGCGCGCGAGGCCGAGCTTGCGGTTCACCGCTTCGAGGCCGGAAATCCACAGGCGCGCGGCCTCGTTGTTGTCCTCGGCTTCCTTGCGATCGTCGCCCTTGAGGTCTTCGGCTTCATCGCTTTCGCCAGGTGGCTTCTCGCGGTAGCAGTGGTGGGCTTCGTCGTTGATGGCGAGGATGTTCTTCAAGCCCATCAATTCCGGCAGCACACGCTGGAGCATCTGGCCTTCGCTTTCCAGCGTCTGCAATTCCTCGCCGCCGCGCCCTTGCAGCAGACGACGGCCACCACTGGATATTTCGAGCCGCTCGCGCAGGCGAAAGGCGTGGTAGTTGGTGATGACGATGCGCGCGTGAGCGATGTCGGGCAGCATGTCGCCCGGCACCAGCTCGCGGTTGGCGTAGTAGCTTTCCGGATCGTTGGGCAGCAGCACGCGCAGACGATCCTTGATGGTCAGGCCCGGTGCGACGATGAGAAACCACGGGTGAACTTTTGGCTGCTGGGACGACGCACGGCGTTGATGGTCTGCCAGGCGATGAGCATGGCCATGACCGTGGTCTTGCCCGCGCCGGTGGCCAGTTTGAGCGCCAGACGGCGAAGGTCCGGATTGGCCTCGGCGTTGGCCTTGGCGAGATGATCGAGAAATCGCTGGCCGTTCTTGCCCAGCTGCGGGGCGACCTCGGTGAGCCAGATCGCGGTTTCCACCGCTTCGATCTGACAGAAGAAGGGGCGGATGCCGGAGAACGGGTGATTGCGCCAGTGCTGCAACAGCCGCGCGGTTTCGGGTGTGACGCGCCACGCCGAGGACGGCAACTGCCGCCACTTGTCCACTTCGGCACGCACCGCATTGATGACGGCGGTGTGGTCGTACTGCTGCTTGTCGCTGGACAGGCCCTGTCCTTCGTCGAACACCAGCGAGGCCTGATCGGCGGCCCCTTTTTGTTTGCGCGGCTTCGGAATCGGGGTGATGAAGTCCGCCTGGCGGCGCGACTCCTTGATGGCCTGCGTGGGCTGGCCGGTATCGTCCAATTCCCAATGACGCACAGGATACGCATAGGGCGAGTTCAGGATGGGCTGATCGAAGAACGGGTTGGACATTGCCTCTGTCATCCTTTGCGTTTTTCTCGTTGTGGGTGGCTGCGACTTCCAGTAGGAAACAACAATGAATCACCTCGACCTTCGACTAGGCCATTGCGAATGCATTGATGCCGTTTTGGCAGCGACATGGATGCGCTGCTCCGAGTAGTGTGCCTGAGCTTCGCAGGCAGGAACATGATTGATTCAACGGCCAGCCTCAGGCCGCAGATCCAGTCGCACACGAACAAGGCCGGGTTCGTCGGCTAGGTGCTCGCGTCGGAAGCCGAGCGTCTCGGCCAAGCTCAACATCGGCAGGTTCTCATCCAGCACGTCGCCATAGATCGAATCCAGTGCGTGTTGACGGGCCCAGACGACCAATCGTTTCATCAGCAAGCGGCCAAGGCCGCGGCCGGCGAGGAAGCGACTGACGAGGATGGCGAATTCCGCATGGCGTGTGTCGGCGTCGATGGCCAGACGTGCGACCGCGCCGACCAGGGCTTCACCGGGCGGCAGGGGCTCTGCCAGCACCAGGGCGAACTGGCTGAGTGGGTCGATATGGGTCAGGCGTTGCGCCATCTGCGATGTCATTTCCTTGATTGGGTGCAGGAAGCGCAGGCGTATTTCTTCGGATGAAAGCAGGGGGAACACTTGCCGAATCGGTTCGGCATCGGCGGGGGCAATCGGTCGCAGCCATAGCACCCGGCCATCGTCCAACTGCACGCGGTGTGACCATGGTTCGCTCAGTGGACTGATGCGGAGGCTGGACGCGGGATGAGGCGGGATGGACTCGCGATGGCTCATGCGCGGTGCTCGGCGAGGGCGCGGCTTGGACTAGGATAGACGCCACCATTCTGCCTGCTTGTCTTGGAATCCGCCGATGGCGCCCGCCGAAATCAGTCTGCCGACGATCGCTTGGCCTTATGCCCAAGTCTTGATGCGCCTTACTCTGGGCTTGGCCTTGGGTTTTCTGATTGGCTTGGAACGCGAACGCGCAGGCAAGGAGGCGGGTGTGCGCACCTTTGCCTTCATCTGTCTGATGGGCACCATCGGCGGCGCGTTGGGCACGGCCTATGGCTTGGCCACGCTGGCGCTGGTGGCGTTGTTGGTGGTGATCCTCAACGTGTTTTCCTTGCGCCACAACAACGGGGTTGAACTGACGACCTCGGCCGCGATGATGGTGACGGCGATGGCCGGCATCCTCTGCGGCCTGGGGCTCACCATCGCGCCGGCGGCGGTGATGGTCATTGCCACCGGCCTGTTGGCCTGGAAGGAACGTCTGGCGGGCTTTTCGATGGGCCTGAGTCACAAGGAAATCCGCTCGGGCGTGTTGCTGGCGATTCTCGCCATCGTGATCTATCCGGCCTTGCCCAAGGGCGCCATTGGCCCGTGGGACCTGTTCGAGCCGCGCACGGCCTGGATCGCGGTGATCCTGATTGCCGGCATCGGCTTCTTCAACTACGTGCTGTGGAAGCTGTATGGCAACCGCGGTACCGAGCTATCGGGTTTCTTCGGCGGCTTGATCAACAGCAATATCACCGTGATCGAAATGGTGGAGCGGGTGCGCGAGATCGGGGTGAACTACGTCGGCACGGCCTACCGCGGCATCATGCTGGCCACCAGCGCGATGACGGTGCGCAATGCA
>CAUJJS010000193.1 GCA_963205415.1 Pseudomonadota bacterium | reverse complement strand
GCCCGGCGGGAACGGCGCGACGACGGTGAACGCGCCGCTCTCGAGCTGCTCGGCAGCCGTGGCGGCCAGCACCGGAGACAGGGGAAGCGCCGAGGCGCAAGCCAGGGTGAGCGCGGAGCGGAGGAAGGTGGAGCGGCGCATCATTTGTTTCGTATATGAAATAACGATGCGTATATTGTACGATCCGCTCTTCCAACAGGCAATAGTGCTGCCTGCCCTGTGCCCTGAAGGCAGGCTATGGCGCCGGCGGCGAAGGCCCGCGCTCATTCCAGAATGCCGCGCGTCAAGAAGCGTACTGCCAATGCAGCAGTGAAAATGGCTTGGCTGCGTCGCGATGGTGTTCGAAATACCCCGTGACCGCGGCGCCGATGCGCACTTCCTGCCACGCATCGCCGAGCAGGTTTCCTACCAGGCGCACGTGCCCGGCTTCGGGCAGTTCCACCAGCACAGCCAAGTAAGGACCACGCTCCCTGAGCGCCGGATGGACCGGATGCCAAACACGCTCCCAGCTGTAAATCAGCCCCCTTGCGGGCACCTGCACCCAGTCCGGATCGAAGATATGGCATCGATGGCAGATGCACTCGGGGCCGAACTGCCAGGTGCCGCAGCGGCTGCAGCGCTGGACGAGCAGCCGCTCCTGCGCCAGGCCCTCCCAGAACGGGGCCGCGATGCCGTCGACGTCTGCCACTGGCACGGGCAGTCCTTCTGGAAGGTAATAGTCAACCAACTTGCTACCTCCTACAACGCTGCTTGCGAGCCCAATATCAGATCGCTGGCGGGGGCGACCATAGGACCGCCTATGACAAGCGCGACATCACTACGGCGGACCTGGTTGCACGACGTGCCGCGAATCTGGCGCACCGCCTCCAGCACCAACTCGAATCCGTGCATATAGCATTCGGCGAGATTGCCACCGCTCGTATTCAAGGGCAACCTGCCCGATGGGGCGCTCAAGTTGGGCAGGGTCAGAAACTCATTGGCCTCCCCCGGAGCAAAAAAACCATGCTCGGCCAAGGCCATCACCACGCCTCCCGTGAAATTCTCGTAGCTTTGGACGCTGCCGACATCTCGGGGGGACACTTTGGCCATCTGATACAGGTCTTTCGCCACTGTCGTGAAATTGGCGGATGCATAGGTTGGAGAATTGTGGGCGTGACTGCCGAATCTCTCACTGGAACCGGAAGCTGCTCCGAGCAAGTAAACCGGCGCGTGACGGAATTCATCGGCGCGCTCCGCATCGACCAGAATGAGTGCCGCAGCCCCGTCGTTTTCCATGCAGCAGTCATAGAGGCGCAGGGGTTCGACGATCCAGCGGGAAGTGTCATAGCGCTCCGCATCCAGCGGTTTGCCCTGCATGATGGCCCTTGGATTGTTCTGGGCGTGGTGGTAGGAGGCCAGCGCAATGGCGCGCAGCGCCTCCTGCCGCACGCCATGCTCGTGCATGTAGCGCGTCACGCGCATCGCGAACCGCTGGGGCGGCGATATGACGCCGTAGGGCACGAGGTACGAGCGCTCGCCCGCCACGGAGCCCGAGGCCGCGCTCTGCCCGAAGCGGCCGTACTGTCCCTGGGCCAACGACCGGAACACCACCACGCAATCCGCCTGCCCGCTCGCGATGGCGGCCGCGGCATTTGCCACCGCGGCGCAGCACCCGCCTCCGCCACCGCCCCACTGCATGGTGGCGGACCGCAAGCGCGGCAGCCCCAGCGCCGTGGCCAGTCTGACGGCGTCGCTGCGGTCATCGCCGTAGGATGCGAACCCGTCGATGGCATGGGGATGGATGCCGGCGTCCTCGCACGCCGCCAGGATGGCGCGCAGCGCCAGCTTGAACTCCGGGTCCGGCGATTGCCCGTGCTTGTAGTAGGTGGTCTCGCCGATACCGATGGCGACCACCTTGCCTCGCAGGCTTCTTTCCGACGGCATGGTCTTTATTCCTGGTGGACCCGGGCGCCCGTGCGGTGGGTCCAGCGCCGCTGCACGTCCTCGAAGGACGCGGCCACCGCCGGCCCCGGGGGAACGACCCGGCCGGTCCGCGAAAACCGGGGCGCGAGGCCGGGCTGCGGCACTCCGGCGACGTGCTGGAAACTCGCGCGCGCCGTGTGGTGGGAAGATGCCATGGCTTCGGAGAGCGTGAGCACCGGGGCCACGCACGCGTCGGTACCACCGAACACGCTCTCCCAGTGCCGGCGCGACCGCGATCGCAGCACCTGCCCGATCGCGTGGCGCAATTGGGGCCAGCGGGCGCGATCGTGCTGCGCGGCCTTCCATGCCGGGTCCAAGCCTAGGAGATCCACGAGCAGGGCGAAGAACTGCGGCTCGATGGCGCCCACGCTCAGGAATCCACCGTCCGACGTCGGATAAACCGCGTACCAGGGCGCACCACCATCGAGCATGTTGCTCTCACGCTGCTCGGCGAAGTGCCCCTGCTGCCGCTGTGCGATGAAGTGAGCCATCAAGTGAGCGACTCCATCAGTGATGGCCGCATCCACTACCTGCCCACACCCTGAAGCACGGGCTTCATGCAAGGCGGCCAGCAGGCCCACGACCAGGTAGAGGCTTCCACCGCCGTAGTCGCCCACCAGGTTGAGCGGCGGCACGGGCTGCTCGGCAGTACCTATCGCCGCCAGCGCGCCTGTGATGGCGATGTAGTTGATGTCATGCCCCGCAGCCTGTGCCCAAGGGCCGAACTGCCCCCACCCCGTCATCCGGCCATAGACGAGACGGGAATTGCGCGCCAGCACCACTTCAGGGCTCAGCCCGAGGCGCTCCATGACCCCGGGCCGGAACCCTTCCACCAGCACGTCGGCATGGTCGAGGAGTTCCAGCGCGCGCTCTTGGCCATCCCGCGACTTCAGGTCGACTTGCACGACGGATCGTCCGCGATTGACGATTTGCAGCGGATCCAGTGCGCGCCCTCCGGGACGATCCACGAGCACGACATCGGCGCCCATATCCGCCAAAAGCATGCAAGCGAACGGTGCCGGACCCAGGCCAGCGAACTCAACGACCCGTAGCCCCTTGAGAGGTCCCAGAAGTGCCTCTTGTGAGGTGGCCATCAATCGAGGCGAATGTTGGCACGCTTGGCGACGGCGCCCCATTGCACCATCTCGTCCTGGATGATTTGTGCCAGTTCCTCGGGCGAGCTGCTGCGGGCCTCGATGTGCCTATCAGCGAACATTTTCTTGATTTCGGGCTGAGAGACAGCATAGACGACAGCCTCATGAAGTTTTGCGGCAACTGCATCGGGCGTCGCCTTGGGCGCGAGCACCCCGAACCATGCCACGCTGCGAAAACCTGGGACCTCTTCCGCAATCGCCGGTAGCCCGGACACCACTGCCGTGCGTTCGGGCGTCCCGACCGCGATGTAACGCACCCTCCCTGCCTGCAGCATGGCCTCTCCGTCCAAGCCGGTCACGAAGGCGGCCTGCAGTTGGCCGCCGCCGAAAGCCGTCATCATCGGCGCCCCCCATTGAAAGGAATGTGCATCAGGCTGAGGCCTGCCATGTTGTTGAGGTATTCGCCAGTGAGGTGCGATAGCGAGCCATTGCCGACAGAACCAAAGTTCCACGCAGTACCTGAGCGTTTGGCTGCCGCAAGAAATTCCTTCAGGTCTTTCGCCGGGTTGCTGGCGGCGACGGCCAGGATCATGGGCGTGATCGCGACCGTCGAGATAGGCCGCAGGTCCTTCACTGGGTCATAGGGTATCTTGCGCAGCAGAGGCAGGATGGCATTGGGTCCCGAGTTGCCAAACACCAGCGTGTACCCGTCGGCAGGTGATTTGACGACCACATCCGTGCCGATAGAGCCCCCGGCCCCTACCTTGTTCTCGATGATGACCGTCTGCTTCAGAAATTCGCTCATCGGCTGCTGGATGGCACGCGCCAGTTGGTCGGTACTTCCGCCTGCCGCATAAGGCACCACGATCCGGACGGGCTTTGACGGGTAACTATCTTGAGCCAGTGCCGATGACGCGAAAACGGCCATCAGCGGGAAGCAAAGTGCGGAAAAAACGACCAGCCGACGCAAGCAAAGCATGCTACCTCCTATTAAATTTAGCATTCAAAGGTATTATGGTAGAACCATTGATTATTCGAATTCAATAGGTACTTCCCCCATTGGCCCAAACCGGTAGGCACGCAGAGTTGCCGCAGCCTCGCAAGGCACCCGTCAGATCAGATGTCGAGCACCAGCGTCGGGCTCTTGCTGCCCGAGACGCACACCATCATGCTTTTGTTGGCCGCGCGCTCCTTGGCGCTGAGCACCGAGTCGCGGTGGTCGGGAACGCCTTCGATCACCGCCGTCTCGCAGGTGCCGCACACGCCTTCGCAGCAGCTGTGCTCCACGTCGATGCCCGCATCGAGCAGCGTGTCGAGCAGCGATTTGTCGGGGTTGACCTGCAGGAATTTGCCGCTGCGCCG
>CAUJJS010000192.1 GCA_963205415.1 Pseudomonadota bacterium | reverse complement strand
GTCGAAAGCTGTGCCGGAGCACCGTGGCTGGCGATGGCGACGATGTCCTCGATCGTGAGCGGGCCGCGCCCAAAGCCGACGGCGGGATGTTCAATGTGAGGCTGTGTCATGGGTGACCTGATCCCAGAAGGGAAAGAAATTGAACCAGTCCAAGGGTGAACGGCGTACCTGTTCTTCCAGCCATGTCGCGTACTGCGTGGCGTAAGTGCGCAGGGCGCTCGTGCGTGTGGCGCGCGGCAACAACACACGCTCGGCAAATGGCTGAAACGCCATGCGATAGCCATCGCCCTCGTGCAGGCAGGCCAAGGTGAACATCGAACATCCCAAGGCCGCAGCGAGCACGTAAGGCCCAACCGGAAACGGTGCAGGATGCCCGAGAAAGGGTGCCGCCACCGTGCGCCCACCGCCCACCGGCACGCGATCGCCGGCGATGGCGATGAATTCGCCTGCGGCGATGCGCTCGCCCAATCGCATCGCGAGGCTGGCATCGAGGCTCGTGACTTGCATCAATTCCACCCGGCTGGCGGGATTCAGGCGCTTGAGCAGGCGATTGAAATCTTCGGCATGGGCGGTGTGCACCAGCGCCGTCACGCGCACGCCGGGCACGGTATCGACCAGCACCTGACACAGCTCCAGGCACCCCAGATGCGCGGTGACGATCACCCCGCCTTGCCCACGCACCATGTGCGCCACCATCACTTGGCTGTCGATGCGCACCTTGTCGGCGGGATAGCGACCGTGGCTGGCGAGGATCTTGTCGAGCAGGGTTTCGGCAAACCATGCGAAGTGGCGAAGGCTGGTGCCGATGCCCGGCGCCTGCGGAAAAGGCGCGACATGGGCATGCAGACGCGTCAGATACTGCCGCGAGGCGCGTCGCGCCGTGGCGTTGAACACCCAATGGCACAGCACCACCGGTGCCAGGCAAAGGCGGAACGGCCAGCGTCCCAACAAACGCTCGATCGCACACAGGAAACGAATCCCCGCGACGAAGGTGGTTTCGCCGAGCGTGGCCCAATGTGCGGGAGCCGCCGTCATCGCCGCTGCCCCAACAAGCGCGGAAGGCGCCAGAGCATGCCGAAGAACAAGCGTGCGTGCAGGCGACTGATGCGCACGTTGTCGCGCCACACATCAAAATGCGACACGCCATCGGCGGGATAGCTCACCGGCGTTTCCAGATTGCGCACGGCCACCCCGCGCCAGTACAGGCGCACCAGGATTTCCGGATCGAAATCCATGCGCCGTCCGATCGGTTCGGCGTCGATCAGCGCCATCACCGGCGCCAGCGGATAGACGCGAAAGCCGCACATCGAATCGCGTATCGCAAACGACAGCGTGTTGATCCAAACCCAGACGTGGGTGAGGTAGCGGCCATAAAGCCGCGCCTTGGGCACGCTGGCATCGTATCGGGGCACGCCCGCGATCACGGCCCCAGGCTCGGCCTCGGCGGCGGCGAGAAAGCGCGGAATGTCGCGGCAATCGTGCTGGCCATCGGCGTCGATCTGCAGCACATGGCTGGAGCCACGCCGCGCCGCTTCGCGAAAGCCGGCCAACATCGCGCCGCCCTTGCCTTGATTGACCTCAAGGCGCAACAGCGACACACCCTCGCGCTGCGCCAGTGCGCGCAAGACCTGCGCGCAGGGCGGGTGCGAACCGTCATCCACCAGCAGGCATTCCTGACCTGCCGCTCGCACGCCCTCCACCATCGCGGTGATGGCGTGCTCGTGGTCGTAGACCGGAATCACCACCAGCGGGCGAAAGCTGTCCGCGTGAGGGGTCGGCGTCGCAACCTTCATGCCATCGCCTCGGCAAACACCACCCGACCGCTGGCGTGTGCGCCGTGCTCGGAGTGATAACTGAAACCCAGTCGGGCGTGCTCGGCCGACCAGTTCAATTGCAAGGTGATTGTGGCGCCGGGCCGCACCACGCGCTGGAACTTCAAGGCTTCCAATCGCAAGAACGCACGCCCATTCAATGCGAACACCTCACGCGCACACTGCACCGCCCAATCCACCTGTGCCACGCCGGGCAGGATCGGATACTGCGGGAAATGGCCGTCGAACACGGCCAAGTCGGCGTCGATCTTCAGTTGCGCACAGGCCGCGTCCGGGCCGCAGTGTTGCCACTGAGCCTGCGGTCGCATGCGACGGAACAGGGCACGCAAGGCCGCTTCGGTGACCTTGCCCTGTGCGTTCATCGGCAACTCGGTGACGAAGCGCCAGCGTCGCGGTCGCAGCACGGCGTCGGCCTCTCCCGCGATCGCGCGCCCCAAGGCCAGACCCACGGCACGCACGCCTTCCTGCGCCTGTCGTTCGCAGCCGAGCGCGCTGAGAACCACCACGGCCGCCAAGCTGCTCCGTGCGCCTTCGAGCAACAGCACGCGGGCTTCGGAAACCTCGGGTTGGGCCTTGAGTGCCTCTTCGAGCAAGCCCAAAGACACCCGCCGTTCTTCCACCTTGACGATGCGGTCGCTGCGTCCAAGCAGGCGGAAGCCGCCATCGGATGTGGCCACGGCGCGATCGGCGCTGCGCCACCATCCGGTCTCGGCCAGATGCGGTGAGGACAATTCGAGCTGCCCCTCGACGAGGCGCCAAGCGACGCGATTCAGGGCTTGCCACGAGGGTTCGGGGCGATCACGACGGCGCCAGGCGATGCCGCCGGTTTCGGTACTGCCGTACAGCTCGGTCACCGGCTGGCGCAGACGCTCTCGCACATCGACGGCAGCCTCTTCCGGCAAGGCCCCGCCGGAACTGAAGACGGCACGAAGATGGGGATTTGCGTCCTGCCAGTCGACCGTTTCAGGAATCCGCTTGAGGTGGGCGGGGCTGCTGATCAAGATTGCTGGGCGACGCAGGGTGGCCGCGATTTCTTCGTGAAAGAACTGCCGTGGCGCGATCGGCATGCCTGCGGCCAAGGGCCAGAGCACGCGGAACAGCAAGCCATATATGTGCTGGTGCGACACCGTGCCATGTACTTCGACGTCGGCAAGCGCGGCACCGAACTGCGCCTGCAGTGCCTCCACTTCCCGTGCCAGTTGCGCCAGACGTTTGACCACGGGCGCCGCTTCGCCCGTGGAGCCGGAGGTGTAAAGCACCAGGCACGGCGCGTCTTCAGCCAGTGGTGGCCATGCGAGCTCGGTGTCGCTGGCCAGAGCGTCGGGCCTCAGCACCGCGTGCTGCGCGGGAAAATCGCCGACAAAACCGTCCACGCACTGGGTCAGACGCGCCAGCGTTTCCGGCAAGAGATCGGCGCACAAGTAAACCACTTTGCCGGCATGCCAAGCCCCGAACAGGGCTTGACTGAACGCTACGGTGTTCTCGAAATGCATGGCCCAGCGCGTACCGTTTCGGGCACTGAAGGCGCGACGCCATGCATCGACCCCAAGGCGCCAGGCGGCATGATCCAATTCGCCATCGGCCTGTACGGCCACGACCCGCCGCGCGCAGGAACGCTCCGCCACTTGCGTGAGCGCCAACCACTCAGCCATGCGCGCCTGCCTTCACGCGCCGGCGTACCAGCCACTCGCCGGCCATCAAGGCGCCGATCAGGACATAGGCGATCAGGCCGTTGTAGAGCGCCCAGACGCGCTCGCTGGCCCACACTGCCGTGGCCAGAGCAATGCTGCCGTTGAAGAGGAAAAACACGCACCAGATCTGGGTGACGCGGCGCGTGTAGCGCACCGCCACCGGCGGCAGATCGGGTTCTTTCAAGCGCGCCAGACGCTCAACCAGCGGCGGGCCAAAACGCAGACTCAGGCCAAACAGTGCCAGCAACAGCAGGTTCACCAGCACCGGATACAGTTTCAACGGCAAGGCGGCATTGGCCAGCATCGACCACGCCGCGAGGATTCCGGCCCCGGCCGCAATCCACCACCCGCCCTGGGTGCGCGTACCCAGCGCACGCAACACGGCCAAGACGAACAGCAAGAGCGACAACCAACGCGGTTCGAAGCGCCCCAGGAAGCTGTACACCAAGAGCGGATACGCCAGTGACAGCAGAACGAACAAGGGCAGGCGCAGGCGCGTCATTGCGGCATGCACCCGAGGCTCAGTGGGTTTCGCGCAGCAGACCGTGCAATACGTCCACGACATCCTGCACGGTACGCACCGACTTGAAGGCATCCGGCTGCAGGCGCCCACCCAGCAAGGGCTTGAGCTGAACGATCAGGTCCACCGCATCGATGCTGTCGATGTCCAGGTCTTCGCCCAAGCGCGCATCGAGCGTGATCCGCGACGGTTCGATCTCGAAGTTGTCCTTGAGAATCGAGGTGATGCGCTCGAACAATTCGTCCTTGGTCATGACTGGGCCTCCTGGCCTCCAGAGCGCTGCGTTTCCACCAAGCGCGCCAAGGCGGCGACACTGGCAAAGTGCTGGCGGGTTTCCTGCGCGTCGGCCGACAGCACCACGCCGTAACGCTTCTGCAAGGCCAAGCCCAGTTCGAGGGCATCGATGGAATCCAACCCCAAACCTTCGCCAAACAGCGGCGCCTCGGTGTCGATGTCATCGGCGCTCACATCCTCCAGCGCCAATGCGGAAATGATCAGTTGCTTGATTTCAAGTTCAGTCGCGTGCACGCGGCGCCCCATCGCTGAAATAGCGGCTTAGATAGTCGGTCAGATGGCGCGCAGCCAAGGCCTCGTTTCGATCCTGATCGATGAACGGGGCAATCTCCAGATCAGGCTCCACCTCGGCCAGAACATGAAACTTGCGCGCCGGCACATGGTACCACTTCTCACCCTTTCCCAAGGTCATCGGAGTGCAACTCAAACGCACTGGCGTGATGTTCAAACGGCCTCGCACTGCGATGTTGGCGGCGCCACGCTGCAGCTGCATCGGCGCGTCTCTGCGCGTGCGCGTGCCCTCGGGGAAGATCAGCAAGTTGCCGCCGCGACGCACCGCTGCGATGCAGTCATCGACCAAGCCGGCACCATCGTCATTGCACACGTAACCTGCGGCCCGAACCGGGCCGATCATGACCGGGTTGCGCAGCAGCGCCGACTTCACGATGCAATCGGCATTGGGCAGCAGGGACACCAGCAAGACCACGTCGATGAGTGTGGGGTGGTTGGCCAGAATCAGCAGGCCATCGCGCTGCAAACGCTCGCGTCCACGCACTTCGTAGGTCAGCACGCCCAACACGCGCATCAGCTCGAAGTGCAGCGCGAAACTCGCTTGCACCAGCCGACGCGACAGGCGACGGCGACGTGCGCGATCACGCACCACCAGGTTGATCACGGGAAACACCAGCACGCCGAGCGCCACGCCGCCAACGCCGAACGCGAGAAAACTCAGGCCAGTCCCGAGCACACGCCACGCATGATTCCAGCGTTGTGACCAGGAAGCCGTAGTCACGACGCGCCGTGCTCGCGACGCCATGTCCAGCACAAGCCGTCGGCGCGATGCTGCCGTTCCGCGGTGCCACTCAGGAAAAACTGCAAACTCGCAAGGCCGGCAGGCACACCCGACGCCGGCACGCACGCCGCGGCACCATCGTCTGCCGCCCAATCCAAGGTGAGTGCCGTGCCTACCCCATGGCGACCGAGGCGCCAGCTCCAGGCATAGGTCGCATCGGGCTCATCCATGAATTCCTGATGCATCGCCGGCATCGCCGCCTCGTACACCACCAGCAGCACTTCGCGCGCGCCATCGTCGAGAAGACCTGCGACTTCCACCAAGGCCGCCTCGGCTGTGGCACCGCCTGCGGCAAGCGCCAGATAGTTACCGCGTTCACCGCGCACGATCGAATACAGCGCCGCGACCGCGTTGTGTACCGACAGGCCGAACTGCGTCGGCGACATGGCTTCCCCATGAGAAAGCTGCCCCAACAGCTCGCAGGAACGCTGCACATCGCCGTGGCGCGAAGCGAACACCAAGGGCACGCCTTGCGCCTCCGCCTGACTACACCACCATGCGGCCTGCACCGCCATCCGCCCGACCCGATCAATGCGCCGGCGTTGCATGGCCGGAACCTCGGTCAAGGCCGGTCGGGCGTCGCCGTAAGGCGACCAGGGCGCTTTCGCCCAATCCAGCCACGCGGCGCGATCCTCCAAGCCCGGAGCCCACGCCGCCCAATCGCTGACGGTGACACCGATCATCTCGTAATGACCTTCCGCACGCGCTGTTGGCGTTGTTGCCAGCGCCCGCAGGTGCGTGAACCGATGAATCCGGTGCCGCCGGTGACCCGTACTTTCATGCCGCAAGCCACTTTACGCGTGGAATCAGCCCGGCATTCTAGCTTGCACGGCACATTATGCTGCCCGCATCAGCGCCAGCAAGCCCTCACGAAATTGCGGCCCACCGCCGTGCGCGGGGTGGCGGATCTTGGTCGCTTCGATTCCCAACAGGCCCAAGGTACTCAGGCCGATGTTGCCTACGGCTGCGATGTGCTCGGGTTTGAAAACCTCGATCAATCGCTGTAATTGCGGCGCGCCATCGCGACGCAGTTCCGCCGGCGTAGGTGTTCGATTGGATTCATCCACGCCGGGCTTGTGCGGGTGCAATGGAAAGGCCGGCCACACCAGTGGCGGACTTGGCAGCTCCTGAAACACCTTCTGCACCACGGTGGAACTGGCCTCGCCCCAGAGCTTGCCAGCATCGGCTTCGATCAGGCGGTAACCGGCTTCGGCGCCACCGTACAAGCCGAAGCGATCCTTCGGACCCATCATGATCTTTTCCGAGGTGAAGTTGACGCCGGTACGCCACGCACCGCGATAACCGGGCGCTTCGCCCACGAGCAGAACGCGAGGCTTGAGCGGCAACAATTGGCTCAGGTACAGCCGAAGGTTGGCCATGCGGATACGGCCGGCTGCGGTCTTGGGGTCGTAGAGGGCGTTGGCATCCGCGCGGTCACGAAACCCCTCCAAACGTTCGAGCCAAGGTTCGAGTTTTTTCAACATGCGCGTGGCATGGGCCGTATCCATGATGATCTCCAGAGGAAACGGCCTTGCAGTATGCGCCTTGCCCCATGAAACCGACCAGAGGCTTGCCGCAGGCGCCAGCTCGGTTTAGCCTCGTTCAGCATGAAGCATGCTCGCGTGCCATGCGTCTCGATCGTCCGGCTGTGCTGGCTTTTCAGCCTGTGGCTGGTGGCCTTGGCGTGCGCCGCGCAGCCGGTCACAGCCGAGTACAACGACGTGCGATTCAAGCGCATCGGGGTCGAGGAAGGCCTGTCGCAGGCCACGGTGCGCGTCTTGTTTCAGGACCCGGAAGGTTATGTCTGGATGGGCACCCAGGATGGCCTGAATCGCTATGACGGCTATCAATTCCGGATCTACTACAACGACCCGGACCGTGACGACAGCCTGCCGGACAAT
>CAUJJS010000191.1 GCA_963205415.1 Pseudomonadota bacterium | reverse complement strand
GTAGCGGTTTCTGCCAGCCGACCGGGCCGCCCTTGAACCACAACCAATCCCGATCATCGGGCCGGTGCCATCATGACCAACAAGATCATCCAGGAATTCGAGGCCGCCCAGGCCACTCGCCAGTTGCCGGACTTTGCGCCGGGCGACACCGTCATCGTCAACGTCAAGGTGAAAGAAGGCAATCGCGAGCGTGTCCAGGCCTATGAAGGCGTGGTCATCGCCAAGCGCAATCGCGGTCTGAACTCGGCCTTCACGGTGCGCAAGATTTCGCACGGCACGGGCGTCGAGCGCGTGTTCCAGAGCCATTCGCCGGCCATCGACTCGGTCGAGGTCAAGCGTCGTGGCGCGGTGCGTGCCGCCAAGCTGTACTACCTGCGTGATCTGGAAGGCAAGGCCGCGCGCATCAAGGAAGACTTGAGCTTCAACGCCAAGAGCGCAAGCTGAGTCATTTCACAGCTTCCTGAGCCTGCACAGGGTTCACACGACGGCCGCGCAAGCGGCCGTCGGCGTTTGTGCGCCTTGAAAACAAGCATCACGCGCGCCATCTCCATGGCACCCCTCATCGTTTTGCGAAGTCGACATGTCCACTGAAACCTTCCAGTTCCAGGCCGAAGTGCAGCAGGTGCTGCAATTGGTCGTGCATTCGCTGTACTCCAACAAGAACATCTTCCTGCGCGAGCTGGTCTCCAATGCCTCCGATGCTTGCGACAAGCTGCGCTTCGAGGCCTTGAAGAACCCCGAACTGTACGGCGATCAGCCCGAACTGCGCATCGACCTCTCGTTTGATGCCTCAGCGCGCACCCTGACCCTCACCGATACCGGTGTGGGCATGGGGCGACAGGAGTTGATCGACAACCTCGGCACCATCGCACGCTCGGGCACGCGCCAGTTTCTGGAGTCGCTGGCCGATGCGCAAAAGGCCGATACGCAGTTGATCGGTCAGTTCGGCGTGGGCTTCTACGCGGCTTTCATCGTGGCCGACCGCGTGGCCGTCACCAGTCGCCGCGCCGGCAGTGATGAGGCCTTCACCTGGACATCGACCGGCGATGGCCAATTCACTCTGGAGCCGGCTGCGCTGGCGCCACGGGGCACGTCGATCGTGCTGCATCTGAAAGAAGGCGAGGACGAGTTCCTTGACGCATGGACCTTGCGTTCACTGGTGCGCACTTATTCCGACCACATCGGCTTTCCGATCCGCATGCCGGTGGAAAAAGACGGCAAGCCGAGCGATGCGTGGGAGAACGTGAATCAGGCGGCGGCGCTGTGGACGCGGCCCAAGGCCGAGGTTTCCGATGAGGACTATCAGGCCTTCTACAAGCACGTCAGCCACGACTTCAACGACGCCTTGTGCTGGAGTCACAACCGCGTCGAGGGCAACCAGAATTTCACCTCGCTGTTGTACGTGCCAGAGAAGGCGCCGTTTGATTTCGGCTCCGAACGCGAGCAGCGCAAGGGTCTGAAGCTTTACGTCAAGCGCGTTTTCATCATGGATGCGGCCGAGCAGATGTTGCCGGCCTACCTGCGTTTCGTACGCGGCGTGGTGGACTCGGACGATTTGCCGCTGAATGTGTCACGCGAGATCCTGCAGTCCAGCCGTCAGGTGGACAAGCTCAAGTCGGCACTCAGCCGCCGCGTGCTGGATCTTCTGGAGAAAACCGCACGCGATGAGCCGGAGAAATACCTCGCGTTCTGGAACGAATTCGGCAACGTGCTCAAGGAAGGTTTGGCCGAGGACAGCACCAACTTGCAACGCATCGGCAAGCTGCTGCGTTTTGCTTCAACCCATGCCGGCGAGCGCGAGAAGCTGATTTCGCTCGATGACTACATCACCCGCATGAAGCCCGAGCAGCAGACCATCAATTACCTCACTGCCGATGGTTGGAACGCCGCCCGCAACAGCCCGCAACTGGAAGCACTCAAGGCGCACGGCGTGGAAGTGCTGTTGCTGCACGAGCGCATCGACGAGTGGATGATCGGGTATCTGGCCGAATACGAAGGCAAGAAGCTGCGCAATATCGCCAAGGGCGAATTGGGCGCGGCCGAGTTGGGTGAAACGCTTGAAGAAAAATCCAAGCAGGAAGACGTCGCCAAGGCCGCCGAGGGCGTGATCGAGAAGCTGAAAACCGCGCTGGGTGATCGCGTCGATCAGGTGCGCGTGTCGCAACGCCTGACCGAATCACCGGCCTGTCTGGTTCTGTCCGAATACGACATGGCCCTGCACATGCAGCGCCTGCTCAAGGCCGCAGGTCATGACGTTCCCAGTGCCAAGCCGACCTTGGAGATCAATCCCGCCCATCCCTTGTTGCAACGCTTCGAAGCCGAAACCGATCTTGCGCGACGTGATGATCTGGCACTGGTGTTGTTCGAGCAGGCGCAATTGACCGAAGGCGCACAGTTGGACGATCCGGTCGCCTTCGTGCGGCGCGTCAGTCGCCTGCTGGCTTCATGAGGCGTGGCGTGCACGGGCGCGGCCGATCGGTCATGCTGCGCCCATGTGTCTGATCCTTGTCGGCATCGATCCGCGTCCCGGCAGTCGCCTTCTGGTACTGGCCAATCGCGATGAAAACCACGCGCGCGCCAGTGCCGCCGCGGCACCGTGGGCCGAAGATGCGCGCGTGCTGGGCGGACGCGATCTGGTGGCCGGTGGAACTTGGCTCGCGGTACGCAACGATGGGCGCTTTGCCGCCATCACCAATGTGCGCTGCGGTCCGCCAAAGCCGGCGCCGCGCTCGCGCGGGAAGCTGGTGCGTGATTTCGTACTCGGTGAGATGGCTGCGGGCGACTATCTGGCCGCCGTGTACACCGATATCGAGCAGTATTCGCCCTTCAACCTGATCGTCGGTGACGGTGAATCGGTCGTGGCACTCGATGGCGTCAGCCGCCAGCGCAAGGCGCTGGGCGCTGGCCTCCATTCCATCAGCAACGGCGCATTGGCCGATCAATGGCCGAAGATGCAGCGCATCCAGCAACACGCCGAGGTAGCGTTGGCGCGTGGCGTTGATCGCGCGGCGCTTCTGGCCTTGCTGCGTGATCCGCAGGTGGCTGCCGATATCGACCTGCCCGACACCGGTT
>CAUJJS010000190.1 GCA_963205415.1 Pseudomonadota bacterium | reverse complement strand
ATAGCGCTGTGGCACCACCCGATCCCATCCCGAACTCGGAAGTGAAACGCAGCCGCGCCGATGGTAGTGTGCTTCGCGCATGCGAGAGTAGGTCATCGCCAGGGCCTTATACCAACGCCCCGATCGTGAGATCGGGGCGTTATTCTTTGTGTGGTATTGCGCCCTTGAGAGAAATGGCGTGTTCAATCTGGGTAATTTTCGATTCGAGTGTCCATTGATTCTTGCGCCGATGGCCGGCGTAACGGACAAGCCATTCCGCTTGTTGTGCAAGCGTCTGGGGGCAGATCTTGCCGTTTCCGAAATGACCAGTTCCGACCCGCGCCTGTGGCAAACGCGCAAGAGTCGATGGCGAATGGATCACGCCGGTGAGCCGGAGCCTGTCAGTGTGCAGATTGCAGGCACTGATCCCCAGGTTCTGGCGGAGGCGGCACGTTTCAATGTCGATCACGGCGCGCAGATCATCGACATCAACATGGGTTGCCCCGCCAAAAAAGTCTGCAACGTTTGGGCCGGCTCGGCGCTGATGCGGGATGAGCCGCTGGTCGGCCGAATTTTGTCCGCCGTAGTGAGCGCCGTGGGCGTCCCGGTCACACTCAAGATTCGTACGGGCTGGGATCACGCCAATCGCAACGGTCCGCGCATTGCCCGCATCGCGCAGGATTCTGGAATCGCGGCGCTGTCGGTGCATGGGCGCACGCGTGTGGATCACTACCTTGGTCAGGCCGAGTACGACACCATCGCTCAAATCAAGAGCGAGGTGCGGATGCCGGTGTTCGCCAATGGCGATATCGACAGCGCGCAAAAGGCCTTGGAAGTGCTGAAACACACCGCCGCCGACGGCCTGCTGATTGGTCGTGCAGCGCAAGGCAAGCCATGGATCTTTCGACAGATCAAACACTTTTTGTCCACCGGGGAGCAATTGCCTGAGCCGAACGCCGTCGAGGTGCGGGACGTTTTGATCGGCCACTTGCAGGCGCTCTATGCTTTCTACGGCGAGGAGCATGGTGTGCGCATCGCCCGCAAACATCTCGGCTGGTACGCAAAGGACGATCCCGGGGCGAAAGGCTTTCGCACCATGGTCAACGTTGTCCAGGACGCGCGAACCCAGCTCGCCGTGACCTCCAATTGGTTCGACGCTCGTCACGCAGGCTGCGAACTTGTCGCTTGATCTGCGACTGCTGCCTTTGCGTCAGGAGTGGAACTTTCGGTGCGCGTACAGCGACAGCACGATGCCGAAGCCGGCCAACAGGGTGACCGCCGAGGTTCCGCCGTAACTGATCAGGGGCATCGGTACGCCAACCACCGGTAGCAGGCCTGAAATCATGCCGGCGTTCACCAGAACATAGACAAACAAGGTCAGGGTGAGTGCACTGCCCAGCATGCGTCCAAAGCTGTCGCGGGCGTTGGCCGAAATCCAGAGGCTGCGCCCGATGAT
Organism: Pseudomonadota bacterium; assembly: GCA_963205415.1. Lineage (GTDB taxonomy): Bacteria > Pseudomonadota > Gammaproteobacteria > Xanthomonadales > Xanthomonadaceae > Denitratimonas. Next base: position 10,557 of record CAUJJS010000190.1, on the reverse strand, counting down.
GAACAGGTACAAGCCAAGAATCAGGCAGACACCGATAAAGCCGAAATCCTCAGCCAGCACCGCGAAGATGAAGTCGGTGGTGTGCTCGGGGAGGAATTCCAATCGCGACTGGGTGCCCATGCCCCAACCCTGACCCCATAATCCACCGGAACCGATGGCGACCTTGGATTGAATGATGTTCCAGCCATCGCCCAAGGGGTCGGCCTCGGGATTGAGGAAGGCCAGAAACCGGCGACGATGGTAGTCGTGCAACAGGAACGTCCATGCCAGAGGCGTGGCCAGTGCCACCAGCCCTGCCAGAAGGCCAATTCGCCACCAGGCCATGCCGGCACAGAACACCACGAAACCGCCGCTGGCGGCGACCAGCAGTGCCGTCCCAAGATCGGGCTGAATGGCGATCAGCGCGGTCGGGACGCCAATGATCAAGGCGCACACGCTGAGCGCCGCCCAACCTGGCGGAAGCGGGCGTTGACCAAGAAACGACGCCACCATCAAAGGCACCGAGAGCTTCATCAACTCCGCCGGCTGCACATAGAAAACGCCTAGATAGAGCCAATGCTGTCCGCTGCGACCTGTGCCGAACACGGGCACCAGCAACAACAATCCCAAGGTCGCAGCGAAAACCCAAGGCGCCCAGAGCCGCAACTTCACGGGTGGCAGGTGGGCAAGAAACCACAACGCGACCAAGCCCGCGCCAGCACGCAGCCCTTGCGAGCGCACCACGGCCAAGTTGCCATTGGCCGCACTGTAAAGCACCACCAAGCCTGCACCGATCAGAACCAGGAGCGCCAGCAGCAACGGCATGTCGATACGTGACAGGCCAAGCCAGCGTTGCCAGCGGTGGGGTACCGGAATCATTTTGGATGCTTCCGTAACCAGGCATCGACAATGCGAAGGGCAACCGGAGCCGCCGCTTCGGACCCCGAGCCACCGTGCTCGACCACCACGGCCACGGCGATACGCGGCCGCTCGGCGGGTGCAAACGCGATGAACAGGGCGTTGTGGCGCAAACTGACCGGTAACGCGTTCACGTTCAAGGACTGCTCGGTGCGTCGGGTAACACGCTGCGCCGTGCCAGTCTTGCCTGCGATCTGATAGTCCAGATCGAACTTGGCCATCACAGCACGGGCACTGCCGGTTGGCCCGTGCAGCACAGCCACCATGGCCTTGGTGACTGCAGCGATATTGGAGGGCGAAGCCAAGGCCGTGGGATCCGCGGGGGCACGAGGTTCCGGTACCGGAGGTTGATCGAACCCACTCTGGCTGGCACGCAAAAGGTGCGGTTTGATGCGATGGCCTCCATTGGCGAGCTCGGCCGTGGCCTTCGCCAACTGCAGGGGCGTCACGACCCAGAATCCTTGGCCGATCCCAGCGATGACGGTTTCGCCGGGGTACCAGACCTCGTTACGATTGGCGCGTTTCCACGCGGTGGAGGGCAGGATGCCGGCGGCTTCGCCTTGGAGGTCGATGCCCGTGGGTTCACCGAAACCGAAACCTGCCAAATAGCCGGCGAGGCGATCAATGCCCAGATCCAGTGCCAACTGATAGAAGTAGGTATTGACCGATTGTGCGATGGCCTGCGTGAGATCCACCACGCCGTGGCCGCCTCGTCGCCAGTCGCGATACTCGCGCTCGTGCCCAGGCAGGCGAAACGCACCGGTTGAAACGATGGTGTCACGTGGCGTGCGGATACCCGCTTCCAGTCCGGCCAGAGCCACGAAGGGCTTGAGTGTGGAGCCAGGCTCGTAGCCACCTTGAAGGACACGATTGAACAAAGGTCGTGACGGTGCGTCCAGCAGCGCCGCGTAGGCTGGGCGGCTGATGCCACCGACAAAGGGATTGGGATCATAAGACGGCAGGCTAACCAAGGCCAGCACCTCGCCGGTGGCGGGGTCGAGTGCGACGGCGGCGCCGGGTTGTCCTTCGAAGGCATCAACGACGGCTTGTTGCAGGTCGGCATCGATGGTCAGGAAGAGGTCCTGCCCGGCATGTGCCGCGGTGTGCCCCAGCACGCGTAGCACGCGACCTTCGGCGTTGACCTCGACCTGTTCGTGCCCCACCGTCCCGTGCAGGCGCGACTCATACACCCGCTCGATGCCGAGCTTGCCAATATGGGTGGTGCCGCTATACGCGTTGGGATCGAGCTTTTCCATGTCCGCGGCATCGATGCGGCCGACATAGCCAATCACATGCGCGAACAGATCACCGTAGGGATAGCGGCGATTGAGGTAAGGCACCACTTCCACGCCGGGGAAGCGGTGGCGATCCACGGCAAAGCGCGCAACTTCCGCTTCGGACAAGCGCAGCTTCACCGTGACCGATTGAAATCGCCGCCGAGCCTTGGCCGTGGCAAGAAAGGCCTCGGCCTCATCGTCACTCAGCTCGATCACCCCGCGCAAACGGCGGAGCATGTCCTCGAGATCGCCCACATCCTCACGCACCACATCGAGTCGATAGGCAGGAATGTTGTCGGCCAGCAGTCGGCCATTGCGATCCATGATCAATCCACGCGCCGGCACGATCGGGCGCTGTTTGATACGGTTCTTTTCTGAAAAAGCGTGCAAGGTTTCGTACTGCACCAGTTGGAGCCATGCGAAGCGGGCGATCAACCCAGCCATGGCCATACACACCAATACGAAGCTGAGCAAAACCCGCCGGCGTTGGAGCATGGCCTCAAGCAACGGATTGCTCATCGGCCGACCGGGCGTCCTCACGACGGTGAACCCCGCCAGCGCAAGCGAAGGTCATCAAGGATCAGGTAGAGCCAGGGCCAAACCAAGGCCCCGATGATGGGCGAGATCCAGAACGTCCAAGGCGGCAATCCTTCGCCTGACAGAACTCGGATCATCAGCACCACGACGCGGTCGTTGAGGAGCAGGACCAGCACCGCCAGAGCTTGTTGCAACAAGGTGAAGAAATGCAGGCGTGGACGAAAACGCAGGACGATGAAGGCGATGACACATAGCCGCAACGCTTGTTCGCCCAGCAAGGTTCCAAACACCAGGTCAGCCAAAAGACCGACCAAGAACGCCCAACCGATGCCCACGCGTTCGGGTGTTTCCAGCACCCAATAACACAAGGCCAAGGCCAACCAATTGGGCCGATAGGGGGCCAGATACTCGGGCATTGGCCACAAGGCCAACACAAAGCACAGCAAAAAGCTCAAACCCATCAAGCGCGACTGGCCCAGTGAACGACTCATGGCTCGATCTCCGGAGCGCTCGGAGGCTGCCAATCGGGCGGCACTGGCGGTCCCATCGCGCTGGCTTCGGCGGCGCTGCTGTCATTGGAAACCAACAACACCTCACCACCGCGATCCAGGCTCGCGCTGGGTTTGACCTTGGCAACCACGAACAAGCGCGTGTCATCGGGCTGGAGGCTGACGATCGTGCCCACTTTGAAACCCGCCGGAAAGCGCCCGCCAATGCCGGAAGTTTCCAGCACGTCACCCGGTTTCAAGTCCGCGCTGAGCGGGATGCTGGGTACTTCCAGTGCATCCACTTGGCCGGTTCCGAACGCAATGGCACGCAGGCCGGTTCGCATCACCTGGACTGGAATTGCATGGCTTGGGTCGGAAATGAGGATCACGGTGGCATGGCTGGGCGCCACCTCCAACACTTGCCCCATGACACCGTTCGCATCGATCACCGCCATGCCGTCGCGCACCCCGCGATCTTGTCCAGCATCGACGATCAGGCGATGTCGGAATGGATCGAGGTCCACATCCGCCAGACTGACCAATTGCACGTTCAAGCGCAGGCCATGGGTGCCACCCAACAAGTCGCGCAACCGGTTGTTCTCTGCATACACGCCTGCCAGACGATCCAGTCGGGCATTGGCGAGCAACACATCACGCCGCAGTTGCCGGTTTTCTTCGATGAGATCGTGCTGTTGCGTCAAATAGCCCGAAATGCCCCGCGCCAGGCGCGCCGGAGCGCCGGCCAGCCGATACAGCGGCCCGGTGATCAGGCCGGTGCTGGCGCGCAGTTGCTCCAGATAGCCGCCGCGGTGGTCGGTCACCATCAGGATCACCGTCATGGCGAGGTAGACCAGCAACTTGAGTGTGCCGACACCACCTTCCGCAAAAAGATTGTTGCCTTTGCTGCCAATCTGAGCCACGGGCTCGAATTCTCCACGGGATCGGCAGCAGATTCGCGACTCAGTAGGTCGTGACGAAATCGCTGCCGTGAATGTCGATCAACTCCAGCGCACGCCCACCGCCACGCGCGACACAGGTCGATGGGTCATCGGCCACATGCACATACAGGCCGGTTTCTTCGGATAGGAGCTTGTCCAGATCGCGCAACTGGGCACTGCCACCGGTGAGCACGATGCCGCGCTCGTAAACGTCGGCGCACAGTTCCGGCGGGGTTTGCTCCAGTGCCGCACGCACCGCGCTGACGATGCCCGACAGCGGCTCGTGCAGCGCTTCAAGCACCTCGTTGGAATTGATGGTGAAGTTGCGCGGCACGCCTTCGGCCAGATTGCGGCCCGAGACTTCGATCTCACGCACCTCGGCCTGCGGGAAAGCGCAGCCGACTTCGACCTTGATCCGCTCGGCCGTGGTTTCACCGATCAAGGTGCCGTGGTTGCGACGCACGTAGTTGGTGATGGCTTCGTCGAAACGATCACCGCCGATGCGCACCGATTGCGAATACACGATGCCATTGAGGGAAAGCACCGCCACTTCCGAAGTGCCGCCGCCGATGTCCAGCACCATCGCGCCGCGTGCCTCGTGGATCGGAATGCCGGCGCCAATGGCCGCCGACATCGGTTCCTCGATCAGGAACACCTCGCGTGCACCGGCCTCTTCGGCCGATTCCTTGATGGCGCGGCGTTCCACCTGGGTTGAACCACAGGGCACGCAGATCAAAACGCGCGGACTGGGGCGCAGGAAGCGCGCCTTGTGCACCCGGCGAATGAAGTGCTTGAGCATGGCCTCGGTGGTGGAAAAATCCGCGATCACGCCATCTTTCATCGGACGGATGGTGGTGATATTGCCGGGCGTGCGGCCCAGCATGCGCTTGGCTTCGTGACCGACGGCCGCTACCTGCTTGGGCGAGCCCGGGCCATGATCCTGACGAATGGCCACGACCGAAGGCTCGTTCAACACGATGCCCTGACCGCGGACGTAAATGAGTGTATTGGCCGTTCCCAAGTCGATCGAAAGATCGTTGGAAAACAGCCCGCGCAGTGTCTTGAACATCGGTAGCCAGCCCGGTCCGTAGGCGGAAAGCAGGCTAGCGTAACAATGCGCGCAAGGCGCAGCAACCAAAGCGATTCAGGCGTTATCGGGGCGTTAAAAACACGGCCGCCCAACCCGTGTGGCCAAGCACTCGGCCGTGGGCCTGACCGGTGCACCGTGATGGCCCGGGAGTTGACCCGTCACCGAAGACCCCACGCGCCCGGATGAGCGGCTAAAATCGTCCGCTTTGCCGGTTCGCCGGTACCTGCACTGAGGATTCCCAATGTCGGCACTGATCTGTGGCTCGCTCGCCTACGACACCATCATGGTTTTTCCTGACCAGTTCAAAAAGCACATCCTGCCGGACAAGATGCACATCCTGAACGTGTCGTTCCTGGTGCCACGGATGCGGCGCGAGTTTGGCGGTTGCGCCGGCAACATTGCCTACAACCTGAAGCTTTTGGGTGGCGACCCGATTCCGATGGCCACCGTGGGTCAGGATTTTGGCCCGTATCTCGCGCATTTCGAGGCCTGCGGTATTCGTTTGGACCACATCAAGGTGTTGCAGGATCTGTTCACCGCGCAGGCTTTCATCACCACCGACCTGGACGACAACCAGATCACCGCCTTTCATCCCGGCGCGATGATGCGCAGCTACGAAAACCACGTGCGTGATGTGGCCGGCGTCGAATTCGGCATCGTCGGCCCCGATGGCTACGAAGCGATGCTGCAAAATTCGATTGAATTTGCCGAGTGCAACATCCCCTTCATCTTCGATCCCGGTCAGGCCATGCCGCTGTTCAACGGCAAGGAGTTGAGCCAGATGATCGAGCAGGCGACCTACGTCACCGTCAACGATTACGAATCCAACCTGCTGCAAGAGCGCACGGGGCTTTCGACACGACAGATCGCAGAGCGCGTCAAGGCCTACATCATCACGCGTGGCGCCAATGGCTCGGATGTGCACTTGCCCGATGGCACCGAGCTGACCATCCCCGCCGCCGATGCCGTGCGCGTGGTCGATCCGACCGGTTGTGGCGATGCGTACCGCGCCGGCCTGATTTTTGGCCTCATGCGCGGCATGGATCTGGCCACATCCGGTCGCATCGCTTCCTTGATGGGCGCGATCAAGGTCGAGCACTTGGGGCCGCAGAATCAGCGCTTCACCTTCGAGACCTTTGCCGATCAGTTCCGCCAACAATTTGGTTATGGGATCAACTGAACCCGACAGCTGTCGTGAACATCAGGTGACAATCGACACTGTGGGGTCGTGTCGATCGGGCGCAGCATGCGGAGCGTGATCGGGGTACATTTGATGCCGGTCACACCCAAGCCCGGTGCTCGTCTTGATACCCATGACCACAAACCCATCCGCCGAGTTGTTGAACGAGTTGCGCCTGGAACGGGGCGCTGTGCCGCCGCCCGCACGCTTCAATCCGTGGTGGGCACTGGTGCCGGTGTTGTTGCTGCTTGTGGCCGGTGCGGCGTGGTATTTCGGCAACCGTGAAAAGCTGCTGGAAGTACGAACGGCCACGGCGCTGTCCGTGGGCACGGATGCGGCCAGCGGCTCGGTATTGGATGCCAGCGGTTACGTCGTTGCCCGGCGCATGGCCACGGTTTCGTCCAAGGTCACCGGACGGGTGCAGGACATCCTGATCCAGGAAGGCATGAAGGTCGAAGCCGGTCAGGTCATGGCGCGGCTGGATCCCGTCGATGCCCAAGCCCAGCTCGATTACGCCAACGCGCAAGCGTCGGCCGCACGCAGCGCCATGGCATCCATCCAAGTGCAGGTCGAACAGGCTGAAACCGAAGCCACGCGCCTGTCGGAATTGGTCGGCCGCAAGCTGGTCTCGGCCTCGCAATACGATGCCGCCAAGACGCAACGCGACAGCCTGCGTGCGCAATACGTCACCGCCCAGCGCAATGCCCACGTGGCCGAGGTGCAGGTTGAAATTGCGACCAACGGCTTGGACAACACCATCGTGCGTGCACCGTTTGCGGGCGTGGTGATCGCCAAGGCGGCGCAGCCCGGCGAAATCGTGTCACCCATGGCGACCGGTGGTTTCACCCGCACCGGCATCGGCACCATCGTGGACATGGATTCGCTGGAAGTGGAAGTGGATGTGGGCGAGTCCTACATCGGCCGCGTGCAGCCCGGCATGGAAGCTGAAGTCGTGCTCAACGCCTATCCCGACTGGCGGATTCCCGCCGAAGTCATTGCCATCATTCCGGCAGCCGATCGCGGCAAGGCCACGGTCAAGGTGCGTGTGGGTTTCAAACAGAAGGACGCGCGCATCGTGCCCGATATGGGTGTCAGGGTGAGTTTTCTCGAAGCGGCCCGTGAGCCACAAAGCCAAGCCCCGAAAGGCGTGCAGGTGCCGCAGGCCGCGATCGTTTCGGTAGACAAACAAGCGGCCGTGTTCGTCGTCAAAGGTGAGCGCGCGAGTCGTCGCGCCGTGACGCTTGGCGCGGCATTGGCGCAGGGTCGACAAGTGCTGTCGGGTGTTACGGCGGGTGAAACCGTGGTGCTGGATCCGCCCCCCGAACTGAAGGACGGCGATGCGGTGAAAGTCACCGCCTCACCGTGAAGTGAACGACCTGCGCCGGTCTCGATCGGTGCGGGGCCATCGGGCCATTCCTGGTCCACAGCGAACACGAGGAAATCAGCATGTCCACCTTGATCAGCGTACGTGACTTGGGCAAGACCTATCGCCGTGGCCCGGAAGTGCTCACCGTGCTCGACGGCATCGATCTAGACATCGAAAAGGGCGACTTTCTCGCCTTGATGGGGCCATCGGGCTCCGGCAAAACCACCTTGCTCAACCTCATCGGTGGCCTCGACACACCCTCCAGTGGCCAGATCGAAGTCGAAGGCGAGCGCATCGACACGATGAAGGCGGGCCAGTTGGCCAATTGGCGCAGTCGCCATGTTGGCTTCGTGTTCCAGTTCTACAACCTCATGCCGACACTCAGCGCCCAGCGCAACGTCGAATTGCCCTTGTTGTTGACCAATCTCAATGCCAAGGAACGCGCGCGCCGCGCACAGATCGCGCTGACCTTGGTCGGCCTGGCTGATCGCCGCAGCCACCGTCCGAGCGAGTTGTCCGGCGGTCAGCAGCAACGCGTGGCGATTGCCCGCGCCATCGTGTCCGACCCCACCTTTCTGATCTGCGATGAGCCCACTGGCGACTTGGACCGACATTCGGCCGAGGAAGTCCTGGGCCTGCTGCAACTGCTCAACCGCGAACACGGCAAGACCCTCATCATGGTCACCCATGACCCGAAGGCCGCCGAATACGCCAAGCACGTCCTGCATCTGGACAAGGGCGCATTGGTGGATGCACCCGCGCACCATGGCTGAGGAGTACAGGCAATGAAGTATCTCCATTTGATCTTGGCGCAGCTCCTGCGCAGTCGCACCCGCACCGTGCTGACCTTGGCCTCGGTCGTGGTCGCTTTCATGCTGTTTGGCTTGCTCGATTCGGTGCGCGTGGCCTTCAATTCCGGCGGCACGGTGGAAGGCGCCAACCGACTCATGGTGTCCTCACGGCTGTCGATCACACAGGACTTGCCGGTGCGTCTGGCGCAGCAGATCGAAGGCGTCGATGGTGTGGAAAAGGTGACCTACGCCATGTGGTTTGGTGGCATCTATCAGGACATGCGCAACTTCTTCCCGAACTTTTCCGTCGCCCCCAACTATTTCGACGTCTACACCGAATTGCTGGTGCCGCCCGAGCAAGTGGCAGCCTTCAAGAACACCCGCACCGCCGCCGCCGTGGGCGCGGCCTTGGCCAACAAGTTCGGCTGGAAGATCGGCGACACCATTCCCCTGCAGGCCACGATCTTTCCCCAGAACGGCAGCAACGACTGGCCCTTGCAGTTGACCACGATCTTTCACGCCAAGGACCCCAATGACGCCCAGTCCGAACAGCAACTGGTGTTCAACTGGAAGTACTTCGATGAGTCCAACGATTACATCAAGAACGAAGTGAGCTGGTTCACCGTCGTGATCGACGACGCCTCGCGTGCCTCGGCCGTGGCGCAGGCCATTGATGCCCTGTCCGCCAATTCCGACCATGAAACCAAGACCCAGACCGAGTCCGCGTTCCAGCAATCCTTCGCCAAACAGTTTGCCGATATCGGCATGATCGTCACCTCGATCATGGGCGCGGTGTTTTTCACCTTGATCCTGTTGACCGGCAACACCATGGCGCAAGCGGTGCGCGAGCGCGTGCCGGAGTTGGCCACGATGAAAACCCTCGGCTTCAGCGATGGCACGGTGTGGGGCTTGGTGCTGGTCGAATCGATCTTCCTGGTGGCGCTGGGCGGCCTGATTGGCATGGGCCTTGCGGCCTTGATCCTGCCCGGCATGGCGGCCGCCAGCGGCGGCATGATGCCCTTCCAGAGCGTGCCGCCTGCCACCTGGCTTTTGGGTACGGCGCTGATCGTGCTCATCGGCGTGGGCGTGGGCTTGCTGCCGGCGCTGCGTGCGCGACGCTTGAAAATTGTCGATGCCCTGGCGGGGCGGTGAGGACACAACCATGAAACGACTGCTGAGTTTGATGAAGAGCCTGCTGACCCTCGCCGTGCTGCTGCTGGCCATTGGCGCTTGGATCGTCTTGCCCTGGCAGGGCGCCTTGATCGTCGTGGCGGTGTTGGCGGCATGGCTGCTGGCCACACGCACCGGCCGCCTGGCGCTGGAAGCGACCCGCATCGGCATCGCCAGCTTGCCGCAACGCTGGGGTGCTTCGTCGGTGATCGTGATCGGCATCGCCGGCGTGGTCGCGGTACTGGTCGCCATGCTGGCCATGGGTGAAGGATTCGAAGCCACCCTCGATGCCGCCGGCAACGAAGACACCGCCATCGTGCTGCGCACCGGCTCCAAGGTGGAAAGCAACTCGGTCATCGAACGCAGCTTGGTGCCGATGCTCGCGGCCCTCCCCGGCATCGAGCGCAATGACAACGGCCGGCCGCTGATTTCGGCAGAGGTTTCGCAGGTGGTCAGCTTGCCCTCGCGTGCCGATGGCAACGATGCCAACGTCCAATTCCGAGGCACTGGCCCCGAAGCGTTTCTGGTGCGCGGCAATGTCCGCATCCTCGAAGGTCGCGCACCCGGCACCGGCATGCGCGAACTGATCGTAGGCCGTGGCGCACAGGCCCAGTTTCGCGGACTGGAAGTCGGCAACACCCTGATGCTCGGCAATCAGCAATGGAGCGTGGTGGGCAGCTTTGCCACGGGCGATGCCTACGAATCGGAATTGTGGGGCGATGCCGAAACCGTGGCCACCACCTACCGACGCCCCGCTTGGCAGTCGGTGCTGGTGCGCACGGGCAAAGCCGGATTTGAGTCCTTCAAAACCGCAGTGGCGGCC
>CAUJJS010000189.1 GCA_963205415.1 Pseudomonadota bacterium | reverse complement strand
GCAGTCTTTCCGGTACATGGGAGCCGGCGATGGGGCGATGGTCACACGGTGGCGGGCGCGAGGCAAGGCCGCCGAAATCAGGGGCTGCGGTGTCGGATACGCGTGCGCCGAAGTTGCTGGACCGGGTGCGTGAAGGTGTTTCTCGTTTGGGCCAAAAGGCTGAGGGTCGGGCCAATCAGCGATCCATTCAGTGCGCGGCGCATTCCAGTGCCAAGGTCGCCATCCTTCCCAAGCCTTGCTCGCGCTCGTCGCCGGACAGGTGTGCATCGGTTTCCAGGTGGTCGCTGACGGTGAGGATGGCGAGCGCCTGCACGCCTTCGCGTTGCGCCAAGGCGTAGAGCCCAGCGGCTTCCATCTCCACGCCGAGAATGTGGTGTTGGCGCAGGAGTTTGACGATGTTCGGATCGCCGTCGTAGAAACTGTCGGTGCTGAATATCGGTGCCACGCGCACGGGCAGTTGCAGGTTTTCGGCGGCTTCAACGGCTTGGCGCAGCAGGCTGAAATCCGCAGCGGCGGAAAAATCGTGGCCACCAAAACCGATTCGATTGATGTTGGAATCGGTGCTGGCCGATTGCGCCAGAATAATTTGCCCCAAGGCGACATCACCCACGCCACCGCAGGTGCCAACGCGGATGATGCGGCGCACGCCGTAGTGGCGAATCAGCTCGGTGGCGTAAATGCGACTGGACGCAATGCCCATGCCGCTGCCCATCACTGACACGCGCTGGCCACGGTAAAGGCCGGTGTAGCCGAACATGTTGCGGCGGCTGTTGACCTGTTGCGCATCGTCCAGAAAGGCCTCGGCAAAGTGCTTGGCACGCAGGGGATCGCCCGGCAGCAGCACGGTTTCGGCAAAGGCGCCCGGTTCGGCATCGATATGCGGTGTGCTCATGCGTGGGTCTCGTCGAGAAAGGCGGTGCCGACGCTGAGCGCAGGCAAACCAAGGTGTTGGGCCATGCTCTGGCCGATGTCGGCAAAGGTATTGCATGGGCCGATCGCGCGCGCTGGCAGTGTGTGCGCGAACGCCAGCACGGGAATGGCCTCGCGGGTGTGGTCGCTGCCCGGCCAGGTGGGATCGCAGCCGTGGTCGGCACTCAAAATCAGCATGTCGTCGACACGCATGGCGCGATACAGTTCCGGTAGGCGTGCATCGAAGGCTTCCAGGGCGGCGGCATAGCCAAACACATCGCGGCGGTGGCCGTAAACGCTATCGAAATCGACGAAGTTGGTGGCGATCACGGCTCCGTCAGGTGCGTTCGCGACGGCTTCCAAAGTGGCGTCGAACAAGGCGTCGTGACCCGTGGCCAGACGTGTGTGCGAAATGCCTTGGTGGGCGAAGATGTCGGCGATCTTGCCGATGGCGATGACCTCGCGCCGGTGTTCGCGTGCGAGGTCGAAGAGGGTCGGCGCGGGTGGCGGCAGGCTGTAATCGTGACGATTGCCGGTGCGTTTGAAGCCGGTGTCGGGCGTGCCGATGAAGGGTCTGGCGATGACGCGGCCGATGTTCCAGCGATCGCACAGACGACGGGCGATCTTGCACAGCGCGTACAGACGTTCCAAGCCGAAACTCTCCTCGTGCGCGGCGATCTGGAACACCGAATCGGCCGAGGTGTAGACGATCGGCTTGCCGCTGGCCATGTGTTCGGCGCCGAGGCGCGCGATGATTTCGGTGCCCGAGGCGTGGCAATCGCCCAATACGCCCGGAAGCTTGGCTTCATGGATCAGCGCATCGAGAAGTTCGGGCGGAAAGCTGGTGTCGCCGGGCGGAAAAAAGCCAAAGGGCTCGTGGCAAATCACGCCCATCGATTCCCAATGGCCCGATGGCGTGTCCTTGCCTGCGGATTGCTCGACGGCGTAACCCCACAGGCCCTGCGGTGGCGCTTGCTCGGGTGTGGGAAGGCCATGCGCCAAAGCGTGGGCATGGGCCAGGCCAAGTCGATCCAGATTCGGCAAGCGCAAGGGGCCGCGCTTGGCTGCGGCGCAGGCCGTGACGATGTGCCCATAGGTGTCGGCACCGGCATCACCGAAGGCCGCCGCATCGGGAGCAGCGCCGAGGCCGAAGGAATCCAATACCAGCCAGATGGCGCGAGGCATGTCGTTTCTCCTGAGGGTGTCCGCTCGATCCGCGGGTTTGCCAAGAACTCAGGATACTTGGGTGACGTCGTGCGCGGGTGGCGGGCACGCGGCGCGTGCCGTGCTGTGCGCCACGATGCTCGTTTTCAGGGGGCTTCGAAGCCGTTGGCAAAGAGCGTCAGCACAGGATCGCAGGTCTCAAACACGTAGTCGGGGCTCGCCGGCGTGACGAGGTTGCGGTCACGCAACACCATCGCGCTTCGCAGGCTTGGGTTTGCATCGCACAAGGTGGCGAAGGGTGGCGGGATGTTGTCGGTGTATTCGATATCGATCACGTGCAAGCCGTAGGCATCGGTGTAGGACGAGCACTCATTCCAGACCGCACATTCTTCGCTCACGGCGAAGTCGAAGCCCGCTTCGGCTTTCAGCGTGGCGCTTTCTTCGGCGGTATTTTTCTGCCCTGCGGCCAGGCCCGCTGCGTGGGCGCTGGCAACAAACGCCTCGGCCATCGCGGTGTTGTTGGCAAGGCTTAGATGGCCCAACGAACGGGTGTAGGAATCGAGGTTGTCGAACTCTGCGGCCTGAAAACCGGCATTGGCGCAAGCCGTGATCCAAGGGTCGACGACGGCCAGAATTTGGGCGCGCTTGACCGCCGTCGAGGTGTCGAGCAAGTACTCGCCGGGCCAGTCGGGGTCGCCGATGGGCGTTCCATTGCCGTCGCGAAGGATCGTTTCCGCTGGCCAGAGTGAAAGCTCACCGGGCTGGGTCTGGAAGCCATTGATATAACAAATTGAATACAACCCCGGCGCGGGCGGGTCGTTGCGGTCGCGTCCGACGATGGTGACGCCGTTGGGTGGTGGGTAGGCGCCACCCAACTGGTAGTCGGGCAGGCCACCGGCTGGCGGCAGGGTGATGCTGTCGGCAGACGTGGGTGCAAAGCCGCTCGTCACCAAGGCGATGAGTGCGACCAAGCCCCAAATGCGTTGGCGACGCAGGTTCATGCGGCGATGGTATCAGGCCCTCGCCTGCAATTCGCATCGGGAGGCAGTGCGAAATTGTGGGCAGTCAATCGATTTTCGGCCAGTGCAGAAGCGGCTGGGGTGAAGGCGCTTCCGGCCCGATTTCAATCGCGGCATGCACCTTGAGAACGGCAACTTCAGCCTGCGCGTGATGGCGGGCGTGGACCAACGCCAGCACGTCGTTGACGTGTACCGATTCGCCCAAGCCGCGCACCTCCGTCAAGCCGGTCGCGTGATCGATGGCGGCGCCGGGTGTGCGTCGTCCGCCACCGAGGTCAACCACGCACTCGCCCAAGGCACGCACGTCGATGGCGCGGACGAAGCCGGCGTGTGTTGCCCGTACCGGGACCACGACCGGCGCGCTGGCCAGATGCCGATCGGGATGCTCCAGAAGATCGGACGGCCCGCCCAGCAGGTTCACCATGCGGGAAAAATGTTCGGCGGCCTGGCCGGATGCCAGGGCGCGTTCCAGTTGCGTCCGTGCGGTTTCGTGCGTGTCGGCCAAACCGCCCATGCAAAGCAATCGAGCGGACAATTCCAGTGTCAGTTCTCGCA
>CAUJJS010000188.1 GCA_963205415.1 Pseudomonadota bacterium | reverse complement strand
TCCGCTGGAGTTGCCACGATGAAGGCGATGATCCTTGCCGCCGGCCGTGGCGAACGTCTGCGCCCACTCACCGACACCTGCCCCAAACCCTTGCTGCCCGTCGGCGATGCGCCCTTGATCGTGCATCACCTGCGCGCCTTGCACCGCGCCGGCATCCGCGAGGTCGTGATCAATACGGCCTGGCTTGCCGAGCAATTTGCGGACGTGTTGGGTGATGGATCGGCCTTTGGCGTTTCAATTCGCTACTCACCCGAGGGCGCAACGGGACTGGAAACCGGCGGCGGCATCCTCCATGCCCTGCCCTTGCTCGGTGATGCCCCCTTCCTCGTGGTCAATGGTGACATCCATCTGGACTTCGATTTCACCACGCTGCATTTGCGTGAGGCAGATTGCGCGCAGTTGTTGATGGTCGATCCGCCCGATGGCGGCCACGGTGATTTCGCCCTCGACTCCAACGGACGCCTTTCACCCGAGGGCGCCGGCACGCGACTCACGTACTCGGGCGTGGCGATCATCCATCCCGCCTTGTTTGCCGGCTGGCGTGCGGGCCTCAGCCGTGAGGAAGTGCGCGGCGATCCGCCGATCTTTCGGCTCGCACCGGTGTTGCGTCACGCCATGCGCCAAGGCCGGATTGGTGGCCAACACCATCGTGGCCATTGGACCGACGCCGGCACGCCGGCGGCGCTGAAGGCCCTCGAAACTCGGTTGCGCGCACCGTCCAAACGGTAGCCAGTCTGCGCTCAATGCCAACCGAGTGCGCGGAAGGCTTCGATCAAGAGATAGGCCACACCGCCCGCAGCCGGGATGGTGAGTATCCACGCCCACACCATGCGCGCCACGATGCTCCAGCGGATCGCATTGAGGCGCTTGGCGGTACCCACGCCCATGATCGCGGACGAAATGTTGTGGGTGGTGGACACCGGGATGCCCAGTGCCGAGCAGGCCATGATGATGCTGGCGGCGCTGCACTCGGCGGCGCAGCCATGGATCGGATGCAGCTTCACCAACTTGTGACCCAAGGTCTTGATGATGCGCCAGCCACCCACGGCGGTGCCCGAGGCCATCACCAGCGCACAGGTGAACTTGATCCAGGTGTCGATGTCGCCATTGGCCAACGCCGCGTCCGAGGGATGCAGGAAGGCCAGCCAGCCCGGCAAATTATCGAGCGTGCCCGCTGCCTGCGCGCTCACCAGGGCCAGTGCGATGATGCCCATGGTCTTTTGCGCATCGTTCATGCCGTGGGCAAAGCCCATGCCGCCGGCAGAAAGGATCTGTGCCTTGCCGAAGAAACTGTTGACCCAGCGCGGCCGCGCCAGACGCGCCAGCCATCCACCACTGTTGGACATCCCGGCAATGATCGCGAACAGCAGCCCCATCACCAGGAAGCCCATCAAAAAACCGAGCACGGGTGAGGTCACCATCGGCACCAGCACCTTCCACAGGAGGCCCGCACCCTTCCACCACGGGTCGGCACTCTGCGACCAGACGATCGCATTCCAGTTGCTGCCGGATGCGCCCAGCGCGGCACCGCAGAGGCCACCGATCAAGGCGTGGGAACTGGACGAGGGCAGGCCAAAGTACCAGGTGATGAGGTTCCAGACGATGGCACCGGACAAGGCGCAGATCAGCACCTGAGAGGTCATTTCGACGACCTGCACATCGATCAGGCCTGATGCGATGGTCTTGGCCACCGCCGTACCAGCCAGTGCACCCAGAAGATTGGTGCCGGCCGCCAGGGCGATTGCCTGCGTAGGTGAAAGCACCTTGGTCGCGACCACGGTCGCGATCGAGTTGGCTGTGTCATGAAAGCCGTTGATGTATTCGAACACCAAGGCAATCACCACCACGGCCAGTACCAGAGTCAGCATGGTGATGGCCTCAGGAATTCTTCAACACGATCTCATAGCAGACTTCGCCGGCAGTGCGGCAGCGGTCGATGGCCTTCTCCAACAACTCGAAGAAATCCTTGATCAGCAAGACTTCCAGGCCACCGTACTTGCCCGAGTACATGTCGCGGTAGGTTTCCAGCATCAGCCGATCGGCCTCATTCTCGATCGCACGCAGGCGGTCGTAGCGCTGCTTCATGAGATCCAACTTCATCTTCGGCAGGTGGTGCACCATGTCGGCCACCAGCGTCGCCGCCTCATGCAGCATGTTCACCCGGGGTCCGAACTCGATCTTGCGCAGGCCGTCGCCGGCGAGCACATAGCGATCAGCAAACTTCTCGATGCTCTTGAGCGCGCGGTGGATGGCATTGCCCAAGGCCTCGATGTCCTCGCGCTCCAGCGGGGTGACGAACACATCGACCAAGGCCTGGCTGATTTTGGCCGCCACTTCCTTTTCACGCTCGCGTGCCAGCTTGAATTCGGCCAGGTTGGCCTGGGCATCGTGGCCTTTGATCAATTCACGCAAGCCATCGGCGCTTTGCACCACGGCATCGGCCGCGGTGTTGAGCAGGCCGTAGAAAAGATCGCCCTTGCCGAAGATGGTTTGCAGGGAAAACATGCGGATTACCTTGTTTGAAGTTCTAAAAACGATGACCGCTCGGCGCAGCTTGAAACCCGCGCGAAACCGCCAATGCTTGGCCGCGAGCGGCGCAAGGGGCCAGGCTCGGGGCAACGGGGTTCAGTCAATGGTTTGTGGTCGTGTGGGGAGCGACACATGGGTAAAGTTTACAGGCATGGCTTGTGCCGGCGCACGCGAAAACTTCAGCCTGTGGCATAGTGCGCGCTTACACGCTCGCAACGGCGCCGGCCGGATCGACCTCAACCATCCCTCGTCCGGCCCGTGATCCATGACCCTAGAACTCCTCGTCGTCGCCCTGCTGGTGCTGCTCAACGGCTTTTTCGCACTGTCGGAAATGTCCGTCATCGTCTCGCGCAAGGCCAAACTGCGCCAAATGGCGGACAAGAGTCGACGCGCACGCGAAGCCCTCAAACTGGCGGAACAGCCCGAGCGATTCCTTGCCACGGTGCAAGTAGGCACCACCCTGACCGGCATCCTCACCGGCATGCTCGGTGGCGCGGTGCTGAGCCCGGTCTTCACTCAAGCGCTCGCCATGATCGGTGTGCCGGCACGCTGGGCCGACAACGCCGGCCTCGCCCTCAGCGTGGTGCTGGTGACCTATGCCACCGTGATCGTAGGCGAACTCCTGCCCAAGCGCGCGGCATTGCTGGCGCCCGAGCGAATTGCAAGTTCGGTGGCGACGCCGATGCAGGTGCTGGCACGTTTGGCCACGCCCTTCGTGTGGTTGCTGGCCCGCAGCTTGCGCCTGTTGCTGCGCCTGCTCGGACTCGATCACAACACCGCCTCGCAGGTCACCGAGGAAGAAATCAGAGTCTTGCTGGCCGAAAGCCACGAACAAGGCCTGATCGATGACGACGAGCGCAAGATGATGAATCGGGTCATGCGACTGGGCGACCGCAGCGCCGAGAACCTGATGACGCCGCGCACCCGCATCGCCTGGCTCGACATCGAAGCCCCGCTCGCTGAAAATCTGGCGGTGCTGAAAGCCACGCCCTATTCGCGTTATCCAGTCTATCGCGGCTCCGATGATGATGTGGTTGGCATCCTTGAAACCAAGTCGCTGGCCATCGCGCTGACCGCGGGTGGCCACACCGAAGGCCTTTTCGCGAACTTGGGCGAAGCGGTGTTCGTGCCTGAATCCACGCCCGCGCTGACATTGCCGGAATTGTTTCGCGAGCACAACAACCACATGGCGCTGGTGGTGGACGAATACGGCGATCTACAAGGCTTGGTCACGCGCAACGACGTCTTCAGCGCGGTGCTCGGCCAGCTTGCCCAAGATCCGGTCGAAGACGGCGCGGCCGCGCCCATTGTGCAGCGTGAGGACGGCAGCCTGCTGGTCGATGGCAGCCTGTCGTCGGATGATCTGCGGGAACTGATGAGCCTTTCGCACTTGCCCGGCGAGAACACACACGAATACACCACGGCCGCCGGCATGGTCGTGACGCACTTCGGCCGCATCCCGGCCATCGGTGAGTACTTCGATTTTGGTGACTGGCGAATCGAAGTGATCGATCTGGATGGCGCCCGTGTCGACAAGCTGCTGATCCAGCGCCACCGCACTGCGCCCGTGCTCGATGAACCCGCCTGACGAGACCGTCCAGCTCAGTACCAGCGACCTGCTGAAGTCACTGGCGACACACGGCACCGGTGACACCATCGCCATGGTCAGCGTGCTCAACCGTTTTCGCAGTCGCGCGCACGGCGTGTTGCTGATGCTGGTGTTGTTGCCGGCTTTCATTCCACTGCCGACGGGCGCGGGCGTGATCTCCGGTCCTCTGGTCAGCATCCTCGGCCTGCAGATGCTCCTGGGGCGGCGCATGCCATGGTTGCCGCGACGCGCACTGCGCTACCGTTTCAAACGCAGCACACTGGAGCGCTTCGCGAAGCGACTGGACCGTCTGTTGCGTCCGCTGGAACGCGCCTGCAAGCCACGTCTAGTGCCCTTCATGCGGCATCGCCTCACGCTCGCCGTCACCGGCATCCTGCTGATCGCGCTCGGCATCCTGCTGGCGCTGCCGATCCCGTTGACCAATTATCCCTTCGGCATCCTGCTGATGCTGTATGCCATCGCCATCATCGAGCGCGATGGTGGCCTGCAACTGTTCGCTTGGACGCTGGGCACCGGCGCAATCATCGCCAGCGTGGCGCTGTCAAACGAGGTCATCGCGCTGTTGCAGGGCACGACTGCCTGACGGACAGGCAGCCATGCGTGAAAGCCCGACTTACTTTTGCTTCCACGCGCCGCTGCCGTCCTGATACCACCAGCCGCTACGTGCGCTGCTGATCCATTGACGGGCAAAGGTTTCGCGAATCTGCTGCTCCCACTCGGCATGGCCATTGGCCACCGCGATTTCACGGTAGACCGCGGCACGGTCGCGGTTGTCATCGGCCACCGCCTGATTCACCGCCGCACGATCCTTCAAGCCCAACACGCTGGCGTCGCGTACCACGATCAGGCCATCGCGGCCAAACCCGAGTGCACCGCTGTCGAAATGGGCCGCAAGCTGGCTCTGGAAACGCTCGGCCATGCGCGCCTGAATCGCCTGGATGGCAGGCGTCTTGAGGGTGATGTCGGGCGTCTGGGCGTGCGCGGCGGGGATGAAGAAATCCAGGATCATCATTGCCATGCCACCGGAACCCTCGGCCGGGGGCACCGGCGTATCGGCAGGCGCGGGGGTCTCGTCACCAATGACTTTCTCAACGAACTCACGCGCCGCCTGCTGCGCCTCAGCCGCGGGGAAATACACATTGATCGTGACGCAGGCCGACAACGCCAGCAATCCGAATGCAACCAGGGCCAATCCAAACTTGCGCATGACGTTCTCCATGACATTGACGGGGCGATGCTAGTGTAGTGCTTCGTTCTTTTTGGAACCAAGACGGCTGTTGGCACGAATGACTTTCTGCAAGATGTCGTTGGCTTTGGCCGTCCAAACGAAAGGCTTCGGGCGACGGTTGTGTACGGCGAGATACTCTTCAATCGCAC
>CAUJJS010000187.1 GCA_963205415.1 Pseudomonadota bacterium | reverse complement strand
GGCATCGCCGTACAGTGCGGTCATGATGGTCATGGCACGGTCAAGACTCGCGCGCGCCGCGTCGAGCTGCCCGAGCGCCAGTTGTGCACGCCCCATGCCGCGCAGGACTTCGGCCGTGACCTCGTTGTCGGCACCGAATACGCGCTCGGCTTGAGGCAGGCAGGCGGCCTGTTCGTCGAGCGATTCCTGCGCACGACCGGCGTCGAGCAACCAGTTGGCCAAGTTGCTGCGCGTCATGATGGTGTTGGGCGAATCAGGGCCGTTGTGGCGCAGGTTGAAGTCGTAGGCGTAACGGTAATGAACTTCGGCTTCGGCGACCTTGCCATCCTGTCGCAGCGCGCCGCCCAAGTTGGCGTGCACCATGGCCAGCATGGCGGAGTCTTCGCCGTATTGGCGCGCCACCGGATCGAGCATCGACGTGAGCTCCTTGGCGCCCGCGGCGTAATCGCGTTTTTGCAGATGAAACACGGCCAAGCTCAGGCGCCAACTCAAGGTGCGCGGGTGGTCGTAGCCCAACACTTCGGATCGCCGGTGGATCATGTCACCCAGTAGCGCGATGGCGGGATCGTAATCGCCCACGTCACTCATCACGATGGCAAGGCGACCACCGGCATCCAGCAACTGTGCATCGTTTTCCGGCACGCTGGCGACAAGTTGATCGTAGGCTTGCTGTGCGAGCTCACGCGACCGCTTTACTTTGCCCAATCGCAACAGCGTCCAGCTCAAACGTGATTGAAGATCGGCCACCATCGAGGCGGGGATCGTGCCGGGATTCGATTGCGCGTGGGCAATGGCGGTTTCAAAAACTTTTTGCGAGTCCTCGAAGCGCCCGTCATCGACCAGCGCCGTGCCGAGGCGCTGCGCCACCTTGAGATCGCGGGCGCTGCCCACGCCATCCAGTGCCTGGGCGCTGGTCTGTGCGGCTTCGTAGAGTGGGATGGCCTTGTGCGACATTCCGAGTGCGGTGTAGCTATCGGCAATCGCGACTTCCACATCGATGCGCCCGCGTGGGTCATCGACCAATTCGGCTTTCACGCGCTGCGTGGCGTTGTCCAACACGTGCAGCATCAGGGCCTTGTCCTTGTCGCCGGCGATGTCTGGATCGACGCTGGTGAGGATGCTTTCGAGAAATCCGGCGATGACCTGGGTTCGATGCGCTTCGCGCTCGGCCTTTTGCATGGCAAGGGTGGTGCCCGCCAATGCTGCGCTCAGGGTACACAGCAACACCGCGCTGACGGCCACGCCGAAGCGGTGGCGATCAACGAACTTGCGCAGCGTGGTCAGGGTGCGCGGTGGCGCCGCGCTGACGGGCTGGCCATCGAGGTAACGACGCAGGTCAGCAGCCAGCATCGAGACGGACTGGTAACGATCGTCTGGATCGGCTTGCATGGCCTTGCGGACGATCCAGTTGAGATCTTCGCGCAGGCTGCGCAACAGACGCTTGGGGCTGAGTGCGCGTTGCTGGGCGATTGCTTGCAGTTGTTCCGGTGGCAGGGTTGCCAGTTGTTGCGAGGGCGTGGAGGCTTCGCTGTTTGCCGACTTGCCGTCCTTGTTGCGTGGGCCTGCGAGCAAGGCGAAAAGCAAGGCGCCCAGGGCGTAGATGTCGCTGCGGCTGTCGCCGCGTTGAGCCGGGTCCGCTTGTTCGGGGCTCATGTATCCGGGTGTGCCCGCCGGTTGCGCCGAGTCGCCCAGTTCGGCTGCGATGCCGAAATCAATCAGGCAGGGAACAGGCCGGCCATCGACTTCCCGCACCAGTACGTTGCCGGGCTTGATGTCCCGATGCACCACGCCTTTTTGATGCGCGTGCTGCACGCCATCGCACAGACGAAGGAAGAGCTCGATGCGTTGCCGCAAGGGTAGGGCATGGCTATCGCAATAGGTGGTGATGCGTTCGCCTTCGATGTACTCCATCACCAGCCACGGTCGGCCTTGGGCATCGGTGCCGGCGTCGTGGATCTGGGCGATGGTGGGATGGTGCATCTGCGCCAGATGGTGGCGCTCGACTTCGAAAAATGCCTGACCCCGTCGATCGAGGCCGCCGGCCGCCAACAGCTTGAGTGCGACTTCGCGCTCGAAGGCGCCATCGGCTCGACGTGCGGCGAAGACCTGTCCCATGCCGCCTTGACCGATGGGACGCACGATGGCCCAAGGACCAAATTGCGTGCCCGGCTCCAGGGTGGTGGCGCGCTCGATCACGTCCTGAGCCGAGAGCACCGAGCCTTTCAACTGCGAGGTGGCGCCGGCCTCGATGGCGAGCATGGCGATCAATTCGTCCAGCAACTGCGGATCGTCCTTCGCCGCGTCGCGCACGTAGGCATCGCGCTGGCTTTCGGGCAGCTCGCAGGCTGAGTGGAAAAGATCCTGCAGGCGTTGCCAGCGCGCTTGCGTGCTCATCGGATTCTCGCAGCGAGCCAGACGCGGGCGAACCGCAGGTCACGTTCGATGGTTGCAACCGAAACTTCCAAGATCGAAGCCACTTGCTCGTGATCAAAGCCCGCCAACTCGGCCAGAGCGAAGGCTTGCGATTTGCGCTTGTCCAGACGATCGAGGAGTTCCAGCGCCTCGGAAAGCACGGCGGCATCGGCCGGCTGCGGAGCCGGATCAACGAGGCGCAAGCTCACGGTCAGGGTGTCACCCACGCGGCCATACGCGCGATGGGCGCGTGCGGCATCGATCAGCAGGCGCCGCATCTGGAGCGCCGCGAACGCAAAGAAGTGTTGGCGACTGGGGAACACGCCGTGCACTTCGCTCAGGCGCAGCCAGGCTTCGTTCACCAGTTCGGCCGGTTCAAAGGCCTGACGCTGCTCCAATCGCAATCGCGCGCTAGCCAACGACTGCAACTGTGAATAAACCTTCTGCGCGAGCGCGTTCGCTGCCCCAGGCTCGCCGGAAGACCAGGCGTGCAAGAGGTCGGTGATTCGGGTGCCGGGCTCGATGGTCGTGTCCATGAATGCTGAATCATACCCAAGCCGTGGGCTTGATTTGCGCGCTTGAATTCCGAATCCGGATCTGTGTCGTGGATAAGTGTGCCAAAAATTACCGTTTATCGAACAAAACATACCGCCTGTCGGCTTTGTGATGGATTGGGCATTTGTCGCTCGCTTAATACACCGGAACCAGACGAAGAACGAGCGGGCGTGATCGCGCGCGGCGAACTCGATGGTCATTTTCTTGGGGCGGGCCGTACCGTGGCCCGTGAGGCAAGCGCAACAGGGGTTCCTACCGTGACCAAGCCGCAAGTGCGACGCATCCTGCGTTCGACCTCGATTCTCATTCGTGCCACGGCCCTGAGCTGGCTGGCGCTGGCCGTTGGCGTTCCGGCAACGGCCCAGGCGGCTGCCACGCTCAGCGTGGCCTACGACCCGACGCCCAATGGCACCTATGTGCCGGGACAATCGCGCAGCATCACCCTGAAAATCAGCAATACATCGGCCAGCGACGATGCCGCCGGTGCGGCGCTCACCTTGGCCACCTTGCCTTCGGGAGTGAGCATTGCATCAGGAACTCGTAGCTGTTCGCCTAGCAGTGGATCGAGCTGTGGCAGCGCCGGCACCGGCGCCTCGCTCTACAGCGGCGCCACCATCAAGGCGGGTGGGACACTGACGATCGCAGCCACGTTGGATTTTGATGCGAACGCCACCGGCAGCAAAACCGTCACTGCAACGGGCTCGTCCACCGATACAGGGGTCGCGAATGCAACGGATTCGCATACGTTCACGCGTACGCCGGTGGCGGATCTCGATGTAGACGTGGCGGCCATTGTGACGGGCTCGCCCGTCAATAACTGCCCCGCCAATGCAACCACCTATACGCCCGGTTGCGCAGCGCAGTACACCGTTACGGTGAAAAACCTTGGCCCGGACGCGGCCAATGGTGCTTCGGTGTCCATCGCGCGTTCGGAAGCCGCTGCGGGTGCGTTTACCTGGAGCTGCAGCGCCAGTGGTAGCGCGGTGTGCCCAGGTTCTGGCACGTCTCCATTCACGATTGCCACGTTTCCAAGCGGTGGCATCCTGACGTTCACCATTACCGTCAGTCACGCCACGACCGACACCTACACCGGTGTCGGCATCACCGCATCCGCAAGCCCACCCACCGGAACGGTGGACACCACCAGCAGCAACAACAGCGACACCAGCACCGCGCGTACGCGCAATGCCTCGGCCAACCTGAAGGCCGAAGTGACAGCCACCACGATCGCTTCACCCGCAACGCATTGCCCGGGCAATGCCACCCAATACACGCCCGGTTGTCAGGCCACCTACGAGGTGAAGTTCACCAATACCGGGCCCGATGCTGCCAATGGCGCCAAGATTTCGCTTGCGCGTAGTGTCGGCGAGCCAACTGCTTTCGCGTGGTCCTGCACCGCTGGCAGCACCGGTGCCGCATGCCCGTCGGCCAGCGGCACGGCGGCGTTTTCAGATGTTTCAGTCACAACCTTCCCCAAGGATGGCGTGCTGACTTACGCCATCACGGTTTCGCATGCATCGAACGAGCTCTACGCGCAGGCCGGAATTACTGCCAGTGTTGATGCGCCCACGGGATCGGGCGCGCGCGTGGACATCAACCACTCGGACAACACGGCCAGCGCCAGTCGCAACATCGACCGTCGTGCGGTATTGAAAGTGGAGAAGAAGGCTCTGCAGAACGGCAGTGCGGTCACCCA
>CAUJJS010000186.1 GCA_963205415.1 Pseudomonadota bacterium | reverse complement strand
CCGTCGATCTGAACCAACTCGCCAAAGCGTGGACGCCGATCCCGCGGACGATGCACGTTCTTGCGCTTGGACTTGGCCTTCCATCGCCCGGCCTGGATCAGCCATTGGCGCAGCGTCTCCACGCTGAGCACGATGGCGTGCTCATGCGCCAGATACTCTGCCAGCAAGGTCGGCCCAAACCCTTGGTAACGCTCGGCCTCCAGCGCCAATACCTGCTCGCGCAGCGTGTCGGCATAGCGTCGGTTGCTGGGCTGGCCGCGTTTCTTCGACCGGACCGAGGCTGGCCCATACCTGCGGTACGCACTCACCAGTCGCTTCACCTGTCGGGGCGACACCCCCAACAACTCACTGGCACATCGTTGACGCAAACGACCACACGCCAGCTCCTCCAGCACCCCCGCACGCTTCACTTCACGATCCGACAACCCAAGCTCCCCAACCATGCGCGCCCAACCCAAAAGGGGACACTTCTATCTGGTTGGAAGGGGACATTACTAACTTGGACACCCTGATGTGTTGAGAGTTGCAATCAGACGCCAAGAGCATCAGGTGAATGCGATCAGCGTCACGTTTCGACTATCTCAAACCACCGGAAAAAGCCATACCGCCAAAGTCAGAAAACAAGCACTTTTTCGCCAGAAGGAGGGCATTGGTCGCCACACACCCGATCCGGCACGACCCCGTTTACAATTTTGACGATTTGTCAACTTTGAGCGAGGGGTGAGGCGATGCGCAAGGCTTGGATTGTGGTGGCGGTGTTGGCGCTGGGTGGTTTGCTGTGGTTTGGCTTGGGCCGAAAGGCCGAGGTCGCGAATGCTTTGGATGATCCTTTGGCCTTTGTGCCGGACGATACGCCTTACGTGTTCGCCAATGTCGAGTCGATGCCAGCCGACGTGGTGGCGCGCTACGTGAAGCAGTCCGATGCGCAGTTCGGACAGTGGCGCCAGCAATTGAAGAAGCTGGAAGACGCGTTGGCAGAAGGCGCGGACAAGGCGTCCGCAGCCGATGCGTCGGACTTGGACGAGGCCAAGTCGGAAGCGGTGGGCGAGGATTCAAGCGAGGTTGCGCACGAAGAATCGAACACGTCGGCCAAGAGCGAGGCCAGTCGACGTCGCGCACTGGCGTGGCTGCGCGCCTTCAGTGCCGAGTTGGAGCCGTCGACCGGCATGCGCGCCTTGATGCAGCGCATGGGCTTGGATACCTCCCTCAAGACCGCCGTTTATGGGGTGGGTCTGGTGCCGGTCTGGCGTACGACCTTGGTCGATCCGGCGGCATTTGAGGCCTTCGTGGAACGTTTGCAGAAAGCGGCGGGCGAGTCGTTTCCGCAGGTGCAACTGGAGGGCGTCGAGGCCGCTTGGCGCATTGCCATCGCCGATGCACCGATCTCGGTCATCGTGGCCGTGGTGGGCAAGCACATGGTGGTGACGGTGGCGCCGGCCGAGGGTGACGATGGGCTGCGCCAGCTCTTGGGTCTGGAACGCCCGGCGACGTCCCTGGCCCGCAGTGGCGGGCTGCAGAGTTTCAATCGCAGCGAGGGTTTTCTTCCTTACGGCAGTGGTTATCTGGATACGGCGCGTGTCGTGGCGCAGTTCCGAGTGCCGGCCACGCCCTTGGAGTCGGCCTTTCTCAAGGCGTTGGACAGCAGCAAGCCGAGCCTTCCTGCCGAATGCGAGGCGGACGCCGCGCGGCTGGTGACGGCCCTGCCGCGCCTGTCGGCGGGCTACCTGAGCCTGGATGTGGGCAAGGTGGAAACGGTAACGCGCATCGATCTTTCATCGCAGATCGCGCAGGCTTTGATGAAACTGCGTGCGCCCTTGCCGGGCTTGGCGAGCGCGACTCACGCGCTGGGCAGTTTTGGCTCCGCCCTGAAGGTTTCGGAACTGCCGGGGCTGGGCAACGCCCTTGGATCGGCCTTGAATGCCGAACCGCTGAGCTGCCCGGCGCTGACCGGCGTCAACGACGCGGTCACTGCGGTTCGTACCCAACTCAACAATCCGGCCCTGTTCGCGGCCGGGCCGGTGTACAACAGTTTGATGGTGGCGGTGGACCAGCTTTCATTCGACATGGACACGAAAACGTTCAAGGAGCTGGTCGGTCGCGTGGTCATCGGCTCGGACAATCCAGCCAGCCTGATTGCAACCGCCAGTTCCTTTGTGCCGCCATTGGCCAACCTGAAACTATCGCCGGATGCCCCGCCGCAGCCGGTGCCGGCCGAGCTTTTGGCTGGCGCGTTTGAGCAGCCGGTATTTGTCGCGATGAACAAGGGTGCGATCGGCATCAGCGTCGGTGCCGGCGAGGAGAAAAAACTGCCCTCGTATCTTGAGGCAGGCAGTGCGCAACCCTTGCTGTATGTGCGCTATGGCGGCGCCTTGATGGTCAAGCTCGCCGACATGATGCGCGATCAGGCGCAGGATCTTCCCGAGCCCGAGCGCAGCGAGATGATCGACAGCGCGCAAATGATGGCCGATGTTTATGGGACCTACATCCAGTCGTTGGAAATGTCGGTCGAATTCACGCCCAAGGGCATCGAGCTGCATCAGACAGTAGCCATGGCCAATTGATCGTGGGCACCGGCGAATCGATGCCGCCTCGCATCGGTTCGCCTGGAGAGCAGACGGCAGGAGGCAGTCTGCAATCCAGAAATTCGGAGCCAAAGCACTGGATCGCTTCGCTGCGCTCGCGATGACGAATCAACAACGTATCGCATGGGTTCAAGGAGAGGCGCCGTAGGTCGGGCTTCAGCCCGACACGCCTGCCCGCAGACATCGATACCCAGGGCGAGCGCCCGTCGGGATGAATCCCGACCTACGAAAGCACGGCACCCGCAGGTCGTGCGTCAAACATCACTCCGTTGGGAGCCAAAGCGCTGGATCGCTTTGCTGCGCGCGCAAGGACGTCGCTTCGACGCGGTCAGCGGTTCACTTGCGTGCACTCAATGCGCTTGCGACTTGGCATCCGTTGCGGTTTGCAAGGCTGCTGCCTCGTCCGTTTCTCCCAAGGCGGTGTAGGCCTCGATCAGGCGACTGCGCGCCAGTTGGGTCTGCGGATGCTCGGCCCCGCGCTGCTGCGTGAGGAGTTCCAGTGCCGGTTTCAGGCGATCGCGCGCGGTGGCAGCGTCACCGGCGGCAAGGTCGGCGGCGGCGGCATTGGACAGCATTACGGGCCAGTTGGGAAAGTTCGGCCCGAGGATGTCGGGGACGAGTTTGAGCAGGGCATCGAAGGTGCTGCGTGCCTCGGCAATGCGGCCGGCCTTCAGCAGCAAGCTTCCGCGTGCCGCGCGGGCCATCAAGGTGTCGCGCGTGGGCGTGCCTTTTTCCTTCGCAATCACCTCATCGGCCAGCGCCAGTGCTTGATCGGCATGCCCCAGTTTGTCGAGCGTGGTGATGAACATGACGCGATCGACAATGGCCTCGCGGGTGTCGCCTTCGTTGCGCGCAATGCGGGTTTCGATCGCACGACGCAAGAGCGGCTCGGCTTCGGCCGCGCGATTCAGGGTGTTCAGGGCGGCGGCCAGTTGAGAGCCGGAACTGAGCGTCAGCGGATGATCATCGCCGTAGCGCGCACGGCGCTTGTTGTAAACCTCCTCGTACAGTTTGGCGGCTTCGTCCAGATGGCCCTGCCGATGCAAGGTCTGGCCCAGCACTTTCTTGGTGTACAGCGTCTGCGGATGGTCGCTCCCCAAACGCGCGCTTTCCGAGGCCAGGGTGATTCGGATCAGGCGCTCGGCCTCCTGAAAATCGCCGACTTGCAACAAAGCAAAGGCCAGGTTGTGCCGAATGACATCGCTCACCTCCGCGCGGTCTTCCAGGTGGGGGAGTTGCGCATCGGCGAGCAATTCGCGGTTCATGGCGATGGCGGCTTCGACCTCGCCCGTGGCTTCCAGCGCCTGGGCATGGATCACGCGGGTGCGCACGCGCATGGCTGCGGCCCATGGAGCCGGGTTTTGCGTCAATGCGTTTTCCATGTCAGTGGACAGTGCGATCGCGCCCTTTGCGTCATCGGCACGCAGGGCTTCTTCGATTTGGGCAAAGCGCAACAGGGCCGCTTCCTCGCTCTCGGCACCAAAACCCTGATCGATCCAAGTTTCTGCACGGGCCAGTGCGCGCTGCGCCGCCGTGCGTTCGCCAAGCGCGCTCCAAGTCTGGCCCAGCAGCAAGGCCACTTGTCCGGCCACGCGCGGCGCCGGCGTGGCCTCGTCGAGGGCTTGCTCGGCGTGTTCCAGCACTTCGCGCAGCGGCATGTCAGCCGAGCCACCCGTTTCCGGGTCCGCACCCACCAACATGGTTTCGACGAAATCGTTGACCGCGGCCAGTTCGGCCGCGCGTGCGGTGGCTTCGGCAAGTGCTGCGCGTGCGCGCTGGGCGGCCAGCGTGCTGATCGTGGTGGCGGCAATCAGTGCCACGAAAACCACGCTGGCGGCGATGCTCAGTGCGCGATGGCGACGCACAAAGCGAGCGATGCGGTAACGCAGGGTGGGTGCACGCGCCAGCACCGGGCGATGGTCGAGCAGGCGCTGGAGGTCATCGCCAAGCGCCGCTGCGCTGCGGTAGCGTTGCGAGGGTTCGCTCGCCAAGGCTTTCATCACCACGGTGTCGAGATCGCCGCGCGCCTGGGGAGACAGGCTCGACAGTCGCGGCGGCTGTTCGTGGCGCAGGATGTCGAGGGCCTCGAACAAGGTGGAGGTCGTCAGGCGCGGGTGTGGCAAGTGGCCGCAGACGAGCTCGTAGGCAATCACACCCAGCGCATAGACATCGGTGCGCTCGTCGATCTGCTCACGTTGGCCGGCCAATTGTTCCGGACTGATGTAGGGCAGGGTGCCCAGGACCTGGCCGGTGCCGGTCATGCCGTCGGTGTCTTCGCTCAGGCGGGCAATGCCGAAGTCGAGGATCTTGGGCTGGCCTTGGTCATCGACCAGGATGTTGCCGGGTTTGAGGTCGCGGTGGATCACGCCACGATCGTGCGCGTGTTGCACCGCGCGGCAGATTGCAATCAGCAAGCGTACACGCGCGGAAAGATCGAGGTGATTGCGTTCAACGTGCTGACGTAATTCGTGCCCGCGTACCCGCTCCATCGCCAACCAGGGCATGGGAATGCCCGCCACCACGTCTTCGCCGACGGCATAGACGCGACAGATGCCGGGATGTTCCAACTGTGCCAACACCTCGCCTTCACGTCGAAATCGCTGCATGGCCGATGCCGACATGCCGCGCATGACTTTCAAGGCCACTTCACGCGGCGGATTGAGCTCACGCGCCAGATACACCCGGCCCATGCCGCCCTCGCCGAGCAAGCCCAAAATCGCGTACGGACCGATGTGGGCCGGCAGGAGCGCGTTTGTCGCCTCCGGCTCAAGCCCGAGGGTTGGAGAGTTGGGTTCGTGCATCATCCGCTCGCAAGGTTCCGGACCTATCCTGCCACAGTGTGGGTAGCCCGCGACCGCGCGACCCTTGGAATCCGATCCTGTGGCAGGATGCGGTGTCCATGCGGCGGGCAGCGCTTGGGCGCGGTCCTTGTTTCATTCTGACATGAGGGTGTGGCGTGTTGATCTGGATACTGTTGGCGTTGGTCTCGATCGTGGCATGTGCGGCGCTGGCTTGGGCCTGGCATCTGCGCGGGGTTCTGCAAGGCGAGCGCCAGCAGGCGATCGAACGCATCGCATCCAGTACCGGCCTTGCTGCAGAACAGGCCGCAGCGCAGGAGCGCGAGCGCATTTACGCCGATTTGCACGACGACATGGGCGCGCGCCTGCTGACCCTCGTGCACACCGCGGAAAATCCGCGGCAGGCGGAGATCGCACGTTCCTTGCTGCGGGAATTGCGTCGCGTCGTCACCCGCTCGCGTGGCACGCCGGGCACCCTCACCGATGTGCTGGCCGATATCCGTACCGAAACCGATGAACGTTTGCGTGCCGCCGGTATCGGACTGGATTGGCAAAGTCCCGTGGATTTGCCCGATCCCACGCTCGACAGTGGCCGATCCTTGCATTTGCAGCGGATCGTGCGAGAGGCGGTGAGCAACGTCATTCGACACGCGCACGCGCGACGGTTGCGCGTGCGCACGGCAACGAGTCGTGAGAGCCTGCATCTGGAGTTGACCGACGATGGCAGCGGCGAGGGCGTGGACGCACCGGACACCGGGCGCGGCGTGCGTGGCATGCGCGCTCGCGCCGCCGAGCTGGCGGGTGACATCGATTGGAAAGCCGGCACGGCAGGCGGTACCAAGGTGCTGTTGACCATGCCCCTGAAGGAATCGCCATGAACATTGCCGGCCGCATCCTGATCGTCGACGATCTGGCGTCCAGTCGTGATTGGCTGGCGAAGGCGGTGGCCCTGGCGTTCCCCGCCAGCACGGTGAGTGTGGCCGGCAGTCTGACGCAAGCACGCGCCCTGTTGTCGACGGTGCCGAGCTTGGCGCTGATCGATCTGGGCTTGCCCGATGGCTCCGGCGTGGAGTTGATCGAGGCGCTGAATCCACTCGGTTGTCTGTGCGTAGTGGCGACCGTATTCGACGACGACGCCCACCTGTTTCCGGCCTTGCGTGCCGGCGCGCAAGGCTATGTGCTCAAGGATCAATCCACGCAGGAATTGGCGGAACTGCTCACCGGCATCGCCTCCGGCCAACCGCCGCTGTCGCCTTCGATCGCGCGTCGTCTGTTGCGTCATTTCCACCCCGAGCCTGCCCAGGAAGCGACGCTGACTGCACGCGAAAGCGAGGTTCTGGTGCTGATCGCCAAGGGCCTGAGCGTGGTCGAAGTGGCGGGGATGCTGAACCTTTCACGCCACACCGTGGCCGGCTATCTCAAGGACATTTATCGCAAGCTGGCGGTGAGCACGCGTGCGGAAGCCACGCTCGAAGCCCTGCGACGCGGCTTGGTTTCGCCCTGAACAAGGCCCACTGTGGGTGCGGTCTCGGCGCTCCGGGCCGACCGCTATAATTGCCGACCTTTCCTGTCTTCAGGCTGCCCGTCCGGGTGCCGATCACCATGTCCGATGTTTCCCTGCAGGCGCGTCGCCGCCGCACCTTTGCCATCATTTCCCATCCCGATGCGGGCAAGACGACGCTCACCGAGAAGCTGTTGCTGTTTGGTGGCGCAATCCAGATGGCGGGGTCGGTCAAGGGCCGCAAGGCAGCCCGCCACGCCACGTCCGACTGGATGGCGCTGGAGCAGGAACGCGGCATTTCGGTCACCAGCTCGGTGATGCAGTTCCCCTACGAAGACTGCATCGTCAACCTGCTCGACACCCCCGGCCATGCCGACTTCGGCGAGGACACCTACCGCGTGCTGACCGCGGTGGACTCGGCCTTGATGGTGATCGACGTGGCCAAAGGCGTGGAAGAACGCACCATCAAGCTGATGGAAGTGTGCCGACTGCGCGACACCCCCATCATGACCTTCATCAACAAGCTCGACCGCGAAGGCCGCGATCCGATCGAACTCTTGGACGAAGTGGAAAGTGTGCTCGGTATCCAGTGTGCGCCGGTGACCTGGCCGATCGGCATGGGCAAGCGCCTCAAGGGCGTGGTGCACCTGGTCAGTGGCGAAGTGCACTTGTACGAGAGTGGTCGCAACTTCACCCGTCAGGATTCCACCATCTTCGCCTCGCTTGATGATCCGGCACTGGCTGCGCGGATCGGCGAACAGATGCTGGCCGAATTGCGTGACGAACTGGAGTTGGTGCAAGGCGCCAGCCATGCCTTTGACAAGGCCGAATACCTCGCAGGCCGACAGACCCCGGTGTTCTTCGGTTCGGGCATCAACAACTTCGGCGTGCAGCCCTTGCTGGATTTCTTCGTCGAGCATGCGCCGTCGCCGCAAGCCCATGCCACCATTACGCGCACGGTTGACCCGGCCGAAGAAAAACTCAGCGGCTTCGTCTTCAAGATTCAAGCCAACATGGACCCGCAGCACCGCGACCGGGTGGCCTTCATGCGGGTGTGCTCGGGCCGCTTCAGTGCCGGCATGAAAGCGTTTCATGTGCGCAGCGGCAAGGACATGAAACTCGCCAACGCGCTGACCTTCATGGCCTCGGATCGCGAGATCACGACCGAAGCCTGGCCGGGCGATGTCATCGGCATCCACAACCACGGCACGATTTCGATCGGTGACAGTTTCAGCGAAGGCGAGGCGCTGGTGTTCACCGGCATCCCCAACTTCGCCCCCGAATTGTTCCGCCGCGCCCGCTTGAAGGATCCGCTCAAGCTCAAGCAATTGCAGAAGGGCTTGGCGCAATTGTCGGAAGAGGGCGCGACCCAGTTTTTCCGCCCGCTGATGAGCAACGACCTGATTCTCGGCGCGGTCGGCACCTTGCAATTTGATGTGGCGGCTTACCGGCTCAAGGACGAGTACGGCGTGGAGGCGGTGTTCGAGCAGGTGGCCGTGGCCACCGCACGCTGGGTGTACTGCGAAGACGCGAAAAAGCTGGAGGAGTTCCGCGAGAAAAACGCGATGAATCTAGCCCTGGATGCGGCCGGGCAGTTGGTTTATCTAGCCCCGTCCCGCGTTAACTTGCAACTGGCGCAAGAGCGTGCGCCGGCGGTGAGTTTCAAGGCCACGCGAGAGCACGCACAAGCCGTCGTTTGACGGCGCGGATCCTGCGCACGCGGCGTGCGCAGGATCGTGGAGCAAGCTCAAGGTTTCAGAAGCCGCGATCGCCGCTGAGCAGGCCGCCCAGACCGCCCAGGACTGAGCCTTCGCCACGGTTGGTGCCACCGCCTTGCGGGGCGGCGGCCAACATGCGCCCGGCCATGCGTGAGAACGGCAGCGACTGCAGCCAGACTTTGCCGGGGCCGGTGAGGGTGGCGAGGAACACGCCCTCACCGCCGAACAACATGCTCTTGATGCCGCCGACCGGACGCACGTCCATGTTGACCGAGTCATGGAAGGCCACCACGCAGCCGGTATCGACATCGAGACGTTCGCCTGCGGCCAGTTCGCGCTCGACCACGGTGCCGCCGGCGTGCACGAACACCCAGCCATCGCCTTCCAGTTTCTGCATGATGAATCCCTCGCCGCCGAACAGGCCGGTCAGGATCTTCTTCTGGAAGAAAATTCCCAGCGACACACCTTTTGCGCCGGCCAAGAACGAGTCCTTCTGGCAGATCAGGCGACCGTTGTGGTCGCTCAATTTCATTGCCAGCACGGTGCCGGGATAGGGTGCGGCAAAGGCGACATGGGCCTTGCCCTGGCCCTTGTGGGTGAAGACCGTGGTGAAGAGGCTCTCGCCCGTGACCAGGCGCTTGCCGGCCGAGAGCAGGCTGCCCATCAGGCCGCCGCCTTGATTGCTGCTGGAAGCATCGCCGAACACGGTATCCATCTCGACGCTGGCGGCCTTGTACATCAAGGCGCCGGCTTCGGCGATGGCGCTTTCGCCGGGGTCCAGTTCGACTTCCACAAACTGCATGTCGCCACCGACGATGCGATAGTCGATCTCATCGGCACCGCGCCCCGCGCTGGGCGGCGGCGGTGGCGGCGCGGCACGCAGGCCGGAGGCCAGCTCGCCCACCGAACGGATCGGCTGCCATTCGCTCATGCCTTCGCGCCAGCAATGGCCTTCAGGATGACGTGCGGCCTCGGCGCGTGCCGCGGCTTCATCCAGCGGGCCGACGCGCTCACCATTGAAACTCAAATACCACTGGGCCATGGTCCGTTCTCCTTTATGGGTTTGAAAGCTCGTGTGATTGTACGAAGATCGATGAGTTCCATCGTTGCAGGCGCGGCGAGTATTCGCCAATCACCCTGCTTCCCGGATGCGCCAGCGCCTGCGTTGTGACCGCGCCGGGGAGGTGTTTCAGGAGGCGGTGTCATCGGGTGCGCTGTCGATTGCGGCCATCGCGGCGATCCTGGCGCGGCGTATGCGTTCGCCGATGGCTTCCCCGGTGAGGCCGGACAGATCAAGTTCGCGCGGACGCACGCTCATGGCCGCCGCATGCAGCGCGTTCAAGCGTTCGCGTGCAGGGTAGGGTGCCTGTACGCGGCCACGGCGGCCACATTTGTCGGCCTCGCAGGCCCAACCCAGGTGGGCAATACGCTCGGGTTTGCGGAAGCCATCGCAGCGCGCAATCAGGTCGTGCACCGTGGCCGTACGCAATTCCTTCATGCGGTGCACGTTCAAGTGCTCGCGGCACACGATGCGGGCCAGCTCTGCAAATTCGGTGGGGACCTTGAGGCGCGCGCAGAGGGCATCGAGCGCTTGCAGACCCAAGTGCTCGTGTCCGATGTGTGCGGGAAGCACGGTCGGTCGCGTAAGCGCCTTCCCCAGATCGTGGGTGAGGGCGCAAAAACCGATGAGGCTGTCGCCGGGTTGTATGCGCGCCGCAGCATCCACGACCCTCTCGGTATGGATGCCCGCATCCACCTCCGGGTGGTGCCCGGCGTGTTGCGGCACACCGTACAGCGCATTCACTTCCGGCAACACGCGCGCCAACGCGCCGCAGGCGCGCAAGGTCCGAAGAAACGCCGACGGCGTGCATTCGCCCAGTGCCCGGTTCAATTCCTGAAAGACACGCTCGGGCACGAGGTGGTCGACTTCGCCACTGGCCACCATCTGCTGCATCAAGGCCATGGTCTCGGGCGCGATGTGAAAGCCGAGACTTGCCCAGCGCGCCATGAAACGTGCCGCACGCAGGATGCGCACCGGGTCTTCGGCAAAGGCCGGCGACACATGACGCAAGACCTTGGCCTCGATATCGGCAACGCCGCCGTAAGGGTCGATCAACTGGCCGTCCTCGGCCTCGGCAATGGCATTGATGGTGAAGTCGCGCCGCGCGAGATCTTCCTCCAGGCTGATGTCGGGCGTGGCCAGCACGGTGAAACCGCGATAGCCGCGACCCGCCTTGCGCTCGCAGCGTGCCAGCGCGTATTCCTCGTGGCTTTGCGGATGCAGGAACACCGGAAAATCCCGCCCAACCGGGCGGAAACCCAAAGCCGTCATGGCTTCGGGCGTGGTGCCGACCACCACGAAATCGCGATCACCAGCGGCGCGCCCCAGTAGGCGATCGCGTACCGCGCCGCCCACCAGATAGGTCTTCATGGTACCTCCGACGACGATGTGGACGGGCAGGCAAAGCCGCGTCGCGCATCGACCGGCACCGTAAGGCCGCGTGCCCGTGCGGCGATGGGTTTGGCGCTGCCGTACAGACGCCAGTCGTAGACCACGGCGAACGCGAGAATCCGCGCCACATAATCGCGGGTTTCACGATAGGGGATGGTTTCGATCCACAGGTCGATGTCGCTGGGCGGGCGCTGCGCCAGCCAGCGCGCAATCGGGGTCGGGCCGGCGTTGTAGGCGGCGGTGGCAAGAAAGGGCTGGCCGCCATGCTTTTCCAGCATTGTGGCCAAGTGCGCGATGCCAAGCTTCAGGTTGATCGTGGGCTCGAACAGGCCCGCGGCGCCCGGGTAGCGCAGGCCGCGCTTGCGTGCTTCGATGCGGGCCGTACTGGGCAGCAACTGCATCAGGCCACGTGCATCCGCGTGCGAACGCGCTTCGGGCAGCCAGGCGCTTTCGGCACGGATCAGGGCGCTGATCCAGGCCGGATCGAGATCGTATTTTTTGGCCTCGGTTTCGATGATCTCGCGGTAGGGCAAGGGGAATCGCAGGCCGTAGTAACGCAGGTCCGCGCCTGCGGTGAGGGTGAAGGGACCACGGTCGTACCAGCCGGCGGCGTCGGCGATTTCAACCGCCATCAGGCGCTGGGTGTCGCTCAAGGTGGGCTTGAGCGCGTCCCACTCCATGCGCGCCCAGTCCTCACGTCCGATGGCATGAAGTTCCAGTGCCCTTTGCATCGGGGGCATGGCCGCGACCGTTTGGCGCAGCGTCGCGTCGTGGGGCGGTTCCAGGGCACACAGGGCATAGGGCTGTTGGATACGTTCGGCCGCCAGAAAACCGTAGTAGCTGGCTTCCTTGGCCAGCGCGTCGAAGAGGGCCGTGACGGCCGAATCCCCGGCACGCTCGCGCAGGCGCGCTTCCAGGTAGCGCCAGCGCAGTTCCGCAGCTTGCGTTGACGTCATGGCCTTGATCGCGGCGAGGGCGGCGGCATCGTCCTTGCGCGCCAAGGCTTCGCGCACCTGCCATTCGTGCAGGCGTTCGTCCCAAGCGTGTGACGGCACCTCGGCAAAACGTGCCGCAGCGTCGGGCAAGTAGGACGCCGCGCTCCACAAGGCGATCTGGTAGCGCACCGCGCCGCGTTGATCGGCGTCGAGCTTGAGCCGGTCCTGTACCGACAGCAGCAAGCGCTCGGCAGCTTCAGGATCGTGACGCGACAGTCGCATCATGCCCAAGACCGCGATGCGGCCGCTGTGCGCGTTGGCGGGCCAGTGGGCAAGGGCCGCAATCGAGGGCGAATGGAGGAAATCGACCTCGGCCAAGGCCTGCTTGCTCTGCTTGGCCGGGAGTGCACGCGCCAGATAACGCATGAGCCCGAGTTGGTTTTCCTGTGCCGCCAGATTCAAACGTTCGCGCACCTGTTGGGTGCCGAGCTGACCTCGCGCGCGCAGCAGGTCGAACACGTCATCGCATGGCTCGGGTTGCGAGTGGCCCACGCGCCAGAGTGCGAGCGCGGCATCGATCCATGGGGTTTCGGCGGACTGCTTGTGTCGTGACAGCAGATCGGCGCATTGCAGGGAGGCATCACGACGGGGTGTGTAGAGGGCGCGAAAGTTTGGCCAATCCTTGCGTTTGGCCAGCGCGTACAAGGCCTGAGTGCGGAGTTTGGCCGCGATCGGAAGGTCGCTGTGACGTTCGGTGAAGGCCTTGACTGACGCCGCATCCAGCGCATTGAGCTGGCGCCGCAGAATGGTGTAGTCGAGATAGGCCGCAAGTGGGTGATCAGCGAAAGGTCGGGCTGCCTCGACGGCCTCGGCCGGCGGACGGGTTTCGGCCACGGCCAAGGCGTGCTTGAAGCCGTCCCGTTGATTGCGCCAATCGGTTGGGTTTGCGCAGATACGACCTGCGTGGCCAGCCAACAGTGCCGCGACGAGGATCAGTTGCAGGAACGAGGGCAAACGAAGAGTGCTCATCCTCGCAGTGTAACGGCGCCTTGCACGCACGCCTTGCGGCCCGCGCCGCGTGGTTCAGGCGGAAGCCTGTACCGGCTCGGGCAGGCGGATGCGTGCGGCGATCGCCAGATGGTCGGAAGGCATGTCCGGCAGCGCCCAGCGTTGCTCCACCTTGATCCCGTGGGAGACGAAGATGTGGTCGATGGCACGCTTGGGCTGCCAGCTCGGAAACGAAGCAATGCGATGCTCGGGCGGTTCCAGCGCCGAATGGCGAAACAGCGTCTCCATTTCGCAGGTGTCGCTTTCGCAGTTGAAATCGCCCATCAGCACCTTGTGTCCCGGACCGGCCAGCAACTCGCCGAGAAAGGCCAACTGCGCGGCGCGGGCGCGTGGTGATAGCGACAAGTGGGCGATGGCAACGGTGAGCGAATCGGCACCTTCGCCATAGCGCACCAGCAGTGCGCCGCGTCCGGGGATGCGACTGGGAAGGGCGTAATCGACCACTTCGTCGGGTTCCATCTTGCACAGCAGGCCATTGGCACTGGCGGCGATGCCGGCCACGCGGCGATTGGGCTGGTGGCTCCAGTAGGGAAAACCGGCGCGTTCGGCCAAGTAGTGGGTTTGGTTGACGAAGCCCGAGCGCAAGGAGCCGGCATCGCTTTCCTGCAAACCCACGATGTCAAAGCCGGAAACATGTTCGGCCAGTGCGTCGAGATTCCAGCGTTTGCTGCGACTGGGCAGGACGTGGTTCCAGGAGCCGGTGACATAGTCGCGGTAGCGCTGGGTGGCGTGGCCGGCCTGGATGTTGGCGCTGAGCAGGTCGAGCCGTCGCGCAGGCGCGACGGCATTGGGGGTGCTGGGACTTGTTCGAGTCATGCCACCCAAGGTGGGCGCGCTCGGGTCAGTCGTCAAGGTGTGGTGGTTTCGACCGGCGTGCTGGCTTTGCGCGCGGCGCGTTCCTTGGCGACGAGAAAATCCACCACTTGCAGCATGCGCTCGAACCCCCCTTCCTTTCCGGCCATGATGCGGTACTTTCCGTCGACCACCATGGTCGGCGTGGCATCCACACCATAGGCCATGGCTCGCCTGCGCGCTTCGTCGAGCTTGGCGTTCACCGGGAAACTGTCGATCGTGGACAGGAACTGTTCCTTGTTGACGCCGTGCTCGGCGTAGAAGTCGGCAATGTCTTCCAGCTTGTTGATGGGGCGACGCTCCTCGTGCAGGGCCTTGAACAGGGCATCGTGGGTGGCATCGACCACGCCCATGGTGGCGGCGGTGTAGTACACCCGCGCATAGATTTCCCAGATGCCGCCGAACGCTGCCGGCAGGTACTCCACGTTCACATCGGCGGATTGTTTGGCCTTCCATTGGCGCATGGTGGGGGCGAAGTGCGCGCAGTGCGAGCAGGAGTAACCGAAGACTTCGACCACTTCGATCTTGCTGTTGTCCTTGGGCGGAACCGGCGGATCGATGAGCGTGTAGTCCACGCCTTGGACCGGGTCGGCCGCATGGGCTGGCGAAGCCGGAACAATGGCGGCCATCAACAACGCGGCGGCGAACAAGAAACGGTGCAACATCGGAAGTCTCCACTGGAAAGGTTGAGGTGGCGCACGCCACCGAGGCAACAGTAGACCACAGGAAACCGGGCTAGGTTCAGTGTTGGGGGGTTGCGGGGTCCGGCGTGGCGGCGTCGGCCGGCGGCGGAAGGCTGGGCTCGGGTACGGTGCGCTTGCGATAGGGCGGAGTGGCCATGATCATTTCCGCCATGCTGAAGGCCAGTTCGCGCTCGGCGACTACTGCACCATCGGCGCCGTGTTCGATCAGGTGCCGCACTTCGGCATCGCTGTGGGCGCGGGCAAAGATGATGAGCGTCGGGTTGGCGGCGCGCAGGCAGGCCGTGACCTTGCCCGCTTCCAGCACTTGCGGAATGACCACGATGGCGATTTGCGCCGATTCGGGGTGGGCATCGGCCAAGACGCTCGTGATCGCGGCATTGCTACGGA
>CAUJJS010000185.1 GCA_963205415.1 Pseudomonadota bacterium | reverse complement strand
CGCCCGCGGTTTCGAGCACCGCGATGACGTGGCCTTCGTTGACGGTGTCACCGAGCTTGATCTTCAACTCCAGCACGGTGCCCGCTTCGGGTGCCGGCACTTCCAGAGTGGCCTTGTCCGACTCCAGCGTGACCAGACCTTGATCCTTCTTGACGCTGTCGCCCGCAGCCACCAGCAACTCGATGACCGGAACGTCGTGATGGTTGCCGATATCGGGAACCTTGATTTCGATGCGTGCCATGGAACCTCCCGCATGCATGCTGTGGCGTGGGTTTCGGGGCCACGTGCGCGCGGCCCCGTGATCGGGGTGACCTCAGAGCAAGAGGCGGCGGATGTCGCCCAACTGCTCGGCCAGGAAGCGGGTGAAACGTGCCGCGTCGGCACCATCGATGACGCGATGGTCGTAGGACAGCGACAAGGGCAGCATCAGGCGCGGCTTGAACTTCTCGCCGTTCCACACCGGCGACAACGCGGCTTTGGACACACCCAAGATCGCCACTTCCGGCGCATTGATGATGGGCGTGAAGCTGGTGCCGCCGATGCCGCCGAGCGAGGAAATCGAGAAGCAGCCGCCGCTCATGTCGGCCGGGCCGAGTTTCTTGTCACGTGCCTTGCGCGAGATGTCGCCCAGCTCCTTGGCCAGTTCCAGCAGGCCTTTCTTGTCGCAGTCGCGCAGCACCGGCACCACCAGACCATCGGGCGTATCGACCGCGATACCGACGTGGTAGTACTTCTTCAACACGAGGTTGTCGCCATCGAGCGAGGCGTTGAATTGCGGGAAGGCCTTGAGCGCCGCCACCACCGCCTTGATCTGGAATACCAGCGGAGTGATGCGCAGGCTGGCGTTTTCTTCGCCGAGCTTCTTGCGGAAGGCCTCCATCTCGGTGATGTCGGCCTGATCGAACTGGGTGACGTGCGTGATCATCGCCCAGTTGCGGGCAAGGTTCGCACCGGAGATCTTCTTGATGCGCGACAGCGGCGTGCTTTCCACCTCGCCAAACTTGGCGAAGTCCACCTTGGGCCAGGGCAACAGATTCAGTCCCGAACCACCGCCGACATTGGATGCCACCGGCGATGCGCCGCCAGCCAAGGCGGCCTTGACGAAACCCTGCACATCCTCGCGCAGGATGCGGGCATCGCGGCCCGAGCCTTTGACCTGCGCCAGATCCACGCCCAGCTCGCGCGCGAACAGGCGCACCGATGGCGAGGCATAGGGCACCTTGGAGGGCAGCACGGCATCGGCGTCGAAACTGACCGGCGGCGTGCGTGTGGCATTTTC
Organism: Pseudomonadota bacterium; assembly: GCA_963205415.1. Lineage (GTDB taxonomy): Bacteria > Pseudomonadota > Gammaproteobacteria > Xanthomonadales > Xanthomonadaceae > Denitratimonas. The sequence goes on along the minus strand of CAUJJS010000185.1, from coordinate 2,574 downwards.
GATCACGGGCGCAGCCACGGCCACAGGCGCCGCAGGTGCGGGGACGGGAGCCGGCGCTGTTGCGGGCGCGGGTACAGGTGCAGGTGCAGGGGTCGGAGCGGGCGCTTCTGCCGCGTTTGTCGGCGCCGGCGCGGCCGCGTCCGTGGCCTCGATCATCGCCACCACCGTGCCTTCACCCACGGTATCGCCCAGTTTCACCTTGATCTCGCGGATCACCCCGGCAAACGGCGCCGGCACTTCCATCGTGGCCTTGTCCGACTCCAGGGTGACGAGGCCTTGATCCTTCGTCACGCTGTCGCCGACAGCCACGAGAATCTCGATGACTGGTACGTCATGGTGGCTCCCGATATCGGGAACGCGTGCTTCTTTCAGGCTCATGCTCTGTCCTCGTCCTAGCAGACCGCCATTGTGACGGCACTCGGCCTTGGGATGCTACTGCCGCCACGACGGCGCATGACGTGGCGTGTGGCGAGTGGGCAAGCGTGTCGCGCAACCGGTCGGGGCGGGGCTCGGCATGATGTTCGTTGTGGGTACTGAGCACCCGGGCACCGGCTTCCGGTCTGCGACACCCGCGACACGCATCCCGCCGACTCAATACACTGCGACCATGACCGCATCGACCCGCGCACGCGAGCGCTGACCACGCACACATGGCACCGAACATTCAGATTCCCTCCACCGTCGCAGACGATGTGGCCCGCCAACTGGCCGAGGACATCGGCACGGGCGATGTCACTGGCGGCTTGATCGATCCGGCCGCGCAGGCGATGGCGCACATCGTGTGCCGCGAAGACGCGGTGCTGGCCGGCCGACCCTGGGCCGAGGCGTGTTTTCGGCAACTCGATCCCAGCATCTGCATCCAATGGCGCTTCGAGGATGGCGAGCGAATTGGTGCAGGTTCCGAGCTGTGTCGCATCCAAGGCAATGCCCGCGCCTTGCTGGCGGGTGAGCGCAATGCGCTGAACTTCCTGCAAACCCTGTCGGGTACGGCCACGGTGACGCGACGCTACGTCGATGCCGTGGCCGAAACCGGCGCCACCATTCTCGATACCCGCAAGACCCTTCCCGGCCTGCGTGCAGCCCAGAAGTACGCCGTGCGTTGCGGCGGTGGATGCAATCATCGTTTCGGCTTGTTCGACATGGTGTTGATCAAGGAAAACCACGTCATGGCCGCCGGAGGCATCGGCCCGGCCATCACCGCGGCGCGGCGCGCGGCGCCCGGCCTGTTCGTGCTGTGCGAGGTGGAAAACCTCGAACAACTGCACGAGGCCATGGCCGCAGGCGCCGATCGCGTGATGCTGGACGACTTCAGTCCGGCGATGCTGACCCAGGCGGTGGCCATCGCACGTGGTCGGATTCCGCTGGAAGTATCCGGCGGCGTGGATTTGCAGCGCGTGCGCGCGATCGCCGAGGTCGGTGTCGATTTCATTTCGATCGGTGCGTTGACCAAGCACGTCCAGGCCATCGACTTGTCGATGCGTTTCGATGCCGACTGAACACGTTGGTTCTCTCTACATCCTTCGGTGAATTGCCCATGACGCAGCCACACGCGCCCGTTCTGATCCTCGGCAGCGGCGCTGCCGGCCTGTCCTGCGCCTTGCGTCTGGCCGAGGCCGGACGTGAGGTCACCGTGGTGTGCAAGGGTGAATTGGCCAGTGGCGCCACCCTCTGGGCGCAGGGCGGCATTTCGGCGGTGCTGGGCAGTGATGACAGTCTCGAAGCACACGTTCAGGACACCCTCATCGCCGGCGCCGGCCTGTGCGACGAAGCCGCCGTGCGCTACACCGTCGCGCATGGAGCCGAAGTCGTGCACTGGCTGCTGGAGCGCGGCGTGGCCTTCACCCGCGATGAAAACGATCCGGCCAACCAACGCCTGCACCTGACCCGCGAAGGCGGCCACAGCCATCGTCGCATCGCACATGCCGCCGATGCCACCGGGCACGCAGTGGAAACGACCTTGGCCACGCTGGCTGCCAAGCACCCGCGCATCACCGTGCGCGAACACACCATGGCGGTGGACCTGATCGTGGCAGGCGGCACGCGGCGGGTGGTCGGGGCCTATTTGCTCGATGTGAACAGCGGCGTGGTGGCGGCCCAGCCGGCGCGTGCGGTGGTGTTGGCTACCGGCGGCGCCAATCAGGTGTACCTGTACTCGTCCAATCCACACGGCGCATCGGGCGATGGCATTGCGATGGCGTGGCGTGCCGGCTGTCGGGTGGCGAACATGGAATTCATGCAGTTCCATCCGACCGGCCTGTATCACCCGGCCTCGCGTGCGTTCCTCATCTCCGAAGCCTTGCGTGGCGAAGGTGCGCGCTTGACCTTGCCGGATGGCTCGCCCTTCATGCAGCGCTTTGATCCGCGCCTGGAGTTGGCCCCGCGTGACATCGTGGCGCGCGCCATCGACCACGAAATGAAGCGTCTGGGCCTGCGCCATGTCTTGCTCGACATTCGCCACCGTGGCGCCGAGTTCATCGGCTCGCACTTTCCTTCGATCCAGGCCCATTGCCTGTCCTTGGGTATCGACATCACCCGCGAGCCGATTCCGGTGGTGCCGATCGCGCACTTCACCTG
>CAUJJS010000184.1 GCA_963205415.1 Pseudomonadota bacterium | reverse complement strand
GCTGGAAGTTCCCGAGGCAAAGTCGTCCCGTTCCACCAATGCCACCTTGAGTCCGCGCGTGGCCGCATCGAGCGCGACACCCGCACCTGTGGCACCGCCGCCAATGACCAACACATCGAAGGTCTCCTGCGCCAGACGCGCGACATTGGCGCTGCGGTCCATGGGATGAATTGAGGGGCAGTGCATGGTGAGAGCAGGCAAACGCGGTGCATGGGGCGATGGCGCCAGTCTACGCGCCGACCCGAGTGGCGGAAGCTGTGCCAGCATGGTGGCGGGTCCGGAGCCTCTTCGGGCCCGCCGCCCATCCACGGTTTCGAGCACATCGACATGCGTCCATACGATTTCCATACCCTGATCGACCGCACTGCGCAGGGTTCGGCCAAATGGGCGGCAATGCATCGCGCCAATCCTGAAGTATCTCCCGACGTTGCGCCCTTCTCGGTGGCCGACCTGGACATCGCCAACGCGCCGGAAATCATCGAGGGCCTGCAGCGCATGCTTGATCGAACGGTACTGGGCTATACCTTGCCGACCGAGCCCTTCCGACAGAGCGTGGTCGATTGGATGCAGCGCCGTCATGCTTGGTCGGTCGCACCGGAAACGCTGGTCCATACTGCCGGCGTGGTGCCGGCCTTGGCGACGGCCGTGCGTGCCTTTACGAAGGTTGGTGAGGGCGTGATCATCCAGCCGCCGGTGTACTACCCGTTCTACAGCGTGATCGAGCGCAACGATCGCCGCATCGTGCGCAATCCGCTGGTGATCGAGCAGGGGCGCTACCGCATGGATTTCGATCACCTGCGCGCACTGGCCGCAGACCGCAGCAACCGCATGATGCTGCTGTGCAGCCCGCACAATCCGGTCGGCCGGGTGTGGACCGACGAGGAACTCCGAGAACTGGCGCAGATCGTGATCGAACACGATCTGATCCTGATCAGCGACGAGATCCACTTCGACCTGATCCTGCCCGGCCACCGCCACCGCGTGATGTCCACCCTCGGCGCCGAGATCGCGCAACGCAGCGTCGTATGCACCGCGCCCAGCAAAACCTTCAATCTGGCAGGCATGGCGACCAGCAACATCGTGATCGACAGTCCGACCTTGCGTGCGCGCTTTCAACGCGAACTGGAAGCGCAGGGCTTGGGTTTGCTCAACACTTTGGGCTATGCCGCCTGCGAGTTGGCGTACAACCATGCCGAAGCGTGGCTGGAGGCACTGCTGGCGCTCATCGCGCACAACCACGCCCGCGTGAAGCAGTTCATGGCCGAACGCCTGCCGGCCATTCGTGTCTTCGAACTGGAAGGCACCTACCTGCAGTGGATGGACTTTCGCGGACTGGATTTAACGGCGCGCGAACTGAAATCGCTGCACCGCAGCCAGGCCGAAGTGTTCTTCGAGGAAGGCACGAGCTTTGGTGCGGAAGGCGCCGGCTTCGAGCGCATGAATCTGGCCACCTCGACCCACGTGCTTGAATCGGCACTGGAGCGGCTGGCGCAATGTCATGGTGACAGGTGCCAACGGTCTGGCCGATGATGCCTGCCCTGCATGGCCATGGCAGCAGGAGTGATGGGATGCGCAGAACACCATGGGTGTGGGGGCTTGGCGTGCTGCTGGGCCTGTTGCTTGGGCCGGCGATGGCGCAAGAGGCGCCACCTGCGCCGCGTGTCGTCGCTTGGGTGCCGGCTTACGGCGTGGAGGCGGCCATGACGGCGATGCAGTCCGATCCGCAGATCGCTCAGGCCGTGACCCACATTGGCTTGCAATTCTGGAACCCGAGTGCCGATGGTCGTTCGGTGGTGCTGGCGCCGGCCGACCGTGCCGGTACGCCGCTGGATGCCGCAGCCATTGCGCGTGTACGCGACTTTGCCCATGCCCGTGGCATCAAGGTGTTGCTCACCGTGTACAACAATTCCGAAACCACGCTCAAGTGGGATTGGGACTTGGCGCGGCGCGGATTCAAAACCCATCGTCGCGCCTTTGCCCGAGCCTTGGTGAACACCATGCAAGCCCATCAGCTCGATGGCATCGATCTGGATCTGGAAGGCGAGGGTGGTTTTGATGCCGATCGCCTCGCCTTCGCGCGTTTCGTGCGGACCTTGGCGAAGGCGGTGCATGCCCATGGCAAGGAGCTGACCATCGACAGTTTCCATAGTCCGTGTTGGAACGCGCCCAACATGGCATGGTGGAGCGATTGGCTGGGTTACGCCGATGCCATCCACAGCATGGGTTATGCCGATTTGTACGAGGCCAGCGAGGAAACCTTCACACCGGAAGGTCAGGCGGCGTGCATGGGCGGAGCCAAATTGTTCAAGTACAGCTGGCAGCTGGGTTGGGGCTTGGGCGCGGGGTATCGCGTCGATCAAATCGTGCTGGGTCAGCCCACGTGGGTGGATCGTTGGGGCGCGCGCGGTCGTGAGAGCGATGCCATCAGCCACATCCGTGAGGTGCAGGGTTTTGGCGGCGGCATCGCGCTGTGGGATTTGCAGTTGCCTGCGCCCGGCTGGCGTCGTGCGGACACTTGGCGTGCGGTCTTGGACCTGCGTCAGCAGCCTGGCGAGGGTTGGAAGAGCCTGCCGAGAATCACCACCGACGCGGGCTCGCACTGAAGCGGGTCGCTCACGCCGTCGCGCACGCCATTGGCGATGAGTTCGGGAGTATCTGAACAAGCCAACACTTACTCGTCACTCCCGCGAAGGCGGGAGTCCAGTGCCTTTGACTTCAATGACTTGCAGTCGCTGGATGCCCGCCTTCGCGGGCATGACCGGCTTGGTCAGACATTCCTTGGGGATACTAGGCTTACACTATGCCCTGCGGAGTCGGCCAGACAGTCGCGATGCACCCTGTGTGCATCGAGGAAAGTCCGGGCTCCACAGGGCAGGATGCCAGGTAACGCCTGGGCGGCGCGAGCCGACGGAAAGTGCAACAGAGAGTAGACCGCCGATGGCCTTTCGTTCGCGGAAGGATCAGGTAAGGGTGAAACGGTGCGGTAAGAGCGCACCGCGAGTCCAGCAATGGACCGGCACGGCAAACCCCATCCGGAGCAAGGCCAAATAGGGACGCAATGACACGGCCCGTGTCGCGTCCGGGTAGGCTGCTTGAGCGTCGCGGTGACGCGGCGCCTAGAGGAATGACTGTCCACGACAGAACCCGGCTTATCGGCCGGCTCCGCCCCTCTTCTTGAGCCGCAAGCGGCGCGACTGGCCTCAGCCTGAGGCCAGGGCACGTGTGGCCGCACGCTCGCGCTCCGTGCGGCGTCTTTCGGCGGTCTTCGATGCGCGGGTAAAGCCGCATCGCGTGTCGGACGGACACGCGCGAATCGGCATGGCGGGTATACGCGCCTGCGTGTCGTGGTTTTGCGCAGTGCAGCACGCTTGCGGGCTTGCCGTGGACCTTGTGGGCTTCGTCGTTGTGGACCCGCGGTGTTGAGTAGTGTTTGAGGTATATCGCGTAAGCCCATGTAATTTCATTTCATTTCAATTCGGCCGTCCCGCAGATGGGGAGAAACTCCAGTCCTGCCAATTGCTTGCGTCGATTCGTTCGCACGATTTTCGGTTGACAGAGGCCGATGGGGTGCTAATGTGGCGCTAAGTAGAGAATTTTGGCTTTTTGTGGATTTTTGTGGGGGATGGGGCTGACACCATGTTTCAGGGCGAGACGGCCATCACGATCGACGACAAGGGGCGGTTGGCGATTCCCACCGCTTACCGTGAGTGCGTCGCGCGCGATTGCGGCAATCGCTTGGTGGTGACCTATCACCCGTACGAGCGTGGAAGCTTGTGGCTGTATCCGCAGGCCGAGTGGGAAAAGGTGCGCGATCAGGTCAACCAGCTCCCCGTGGCCGTGGCCAGCCATCGCCTGTTGCAGATGAAGCTGGTGGGCGCGGCCACCTTCGTGGAGCCCGATGGCAGTGGTCGTTTGTTGCTCCCCGCCAGCCAGCGCAATGCCACGGGCATCGAGCGTAAGGCCGTGCTGATGGGCATGGGCAACAAGATGGAGCTGTGGAGCGAGCAGGCCCATCTGGCCCTGATACAGAAAACCATCGCCGAGGCGGATGTCAGCCAGGCGATGTTGGCGATGGTGCTGTAGGCGATGGCGACGGGGCACGATGTTGCCGTCCCCGCCCACGTCCCGGTGCTGTTCCACGAGGCGATTGAAGCCCTCGCGGTACGACCGGACGGGCGCTATCTGGATGGCACTTTTGGTCGTGGTGGCCATGCGCGTGCGGTGTTGCAAGGATTGGGACCAGAAGGGCGTTTGCTGTTAATGGACAAGGATCCGCAGGCCATCGCTGCCGTTGTTCCCGCGCTTGGCGTGGATGCGCGCGTGGCGGTGCGGCAGGACAGCTTTGCGCACATGGCGCACTGGGATGATGCCCGGGCCGGTCTCGACGGAGTCTTGCTGGATCTGGGCGTGTCCTCGCCGCAGTTGGATCAGCCCGAGCGCGGCTTCAGCTTCCAACACGACGGCCCGCTGGACATGCGCATGAATCCCGATGCCGGCGAGAGCGCGGCGGCGTTTCTCGCGCGTGCCGATCAGGACGACATCGCCGAGGTGCTGTGGCAATTCGGCGAGGAGCGCATGAGTCGGCGCATCGCGCGCGCCATCGTCGAGCGGCGCGCCCAGGAGGCGATCGTCAGCACGCGGCAATTGGCTGATTTGATCGCAGCCACAATCGGTCGACGTGAGCCGGGCAAGCATCCGGCCACACGCAGTTTTCAGGCCCTGCGTATCTACATCAATCGTGAACTGGACGATCTCAGCCAAGGCTTGGAAGCGGCCCTTGAGTGCCTGCGCCCCGCTGGTCGCCTGGCGGTGATCAGTTTTCATTCGCTCGAAGACCGCATCGTCAAGCGTTTCATGCTGGGCCATGCGCGGGCGCCTGCGGCCAATCGCCGTTTGCCTGCGGTGACCAATTTCACTGCGCGGCTGCGTTTGGTGGGCGGCGCGATCACCGCATCCGACGCGGAAGTCGATGCCAATCCCCGGGCGCGCAGCGCGGTCTTGCGGGTTGCGGAGAAGCTGGCATGAGCGTGCGCTGGCTGATGCTCGGGTTGTTGGGGCTGGTCACGGTGCTGAGCGCGATCGCTGTGGCTTATGGCCGGCATCAGCATCGGGTGGCCTTTGCCGAGTTGGCGCGGCTGGAGCGCGAGCGTGACGAATTGAACATCGAATTCGATCGCTTGCAGATCCAGATCGCAACCCTGGTTGATAGTCGTCGCATCGAGCAGCAGGCCATTACGCGACTGGGCATGCGTTATCCCGATCCGGCCGATGTCGTGGTGTTGGCCCAATGAATCGTAGTCGTCCACCACAGCCGATGACACGCCGCGGCTTCGACATCACCGCACGGGTGAAGTGGGCGGGCGGGCTGTTGGCCGTGGTATGCGCGGTGCTTGTGGGTCGGGCGGTGGACCTGCAGGTGCTGCACAACGATCGTTATCAGCGCGAGGGTGATGCGCGATTCCTGCGTGAAGTGGAAATCAGTGCTTCGCGCGGCATGATCACCGATCGCAACGGCGAGCCGCTGGCGGTATCCAGTCCGGTCGATTCGATCTGGGTGGATCCCAAGACCTTGCTGCAACACGTGCATCAGCACCAATTGGAGCTGCAGAAAGCCGCCACGCCATCGACCGATGAGGCTGGCAAGGACGGCAAGACGGAGCGCGTGTGGTCGCATCGGGATTGCGTGGCGGAACTGGCGCAGGCCGTGGGTGTGGCGCCGGCGGTGTTGCAGCAGCGTTTGGACGAGCGCGCCGATAAAGAGTTCATGTGGGTGCGTCGGCATGTGGATCCCGATCAGGCCGAGGCGATCCTGGCCTTGGGCATTCCCGGCGTTTCCAGCCAGCGTGAGTTCCGGCGCTTCTATCCGTTTGGCGAAGCGGTGTCGCATGTCCTGGGCTTCACCAACATCGACGACAAGGGGCAAGAAGGCCTGGAATTGGCCTACGACCAATGGCTGTCCGGCAAGCCCGGCGCCAAGCGCGTGATTCGCGACGGCGAAGGTCGCCAGATCGCGGCGGTGGATCTGGTGCGTGCGGCCGAGCCGGGCAAGACCTTGGTGCTGTCGATCGACCGTCGCCTGCAGACCTTGGCCTATCGTCATCTGGAGCAGGCGGTGCAGGAGCATCACGCACAGGCCGGCTCGATGGTGGTGCTGGATGTGCAGAGCGGGGAGATCCTGGCCATGGTCAGTCAGCCCGGCTTCAACCCCAATGCGATCCGGGGTTCCAATGCGCAGAGCCGCCGTAATCGGGCGATTACCGACGTGATCGAGCCCGGTTCCACCATCAAGGCCTTCACGGTGGCTGCGGCGATGGAAACGGGCAAGGTGACCCCCGATACCCCCATCGATACCTTTCCGGGCACGATGCAAGTGGCCGGCCACACCATTCGCGATGTGCGCAACTATGGCACCTTGACTACAACCGGACTGTTGACCAAGTCCAGTAACGTGGCAGCGGCCAAGCTGGCGCTCGATATGTCCGCCGAGCACATGTATCACATGCTGCGACGCTTTGGATTCGGCGAGACGACTGGCAGTGGCTTTCCGGGTGAGCAGTCCGGTGTCGTGCCGAGTCCGCGCCAGTGGGGCACCTTGGTCAAGGCCACTATCGCCTTTGGCTACGGCATCTCGGTCACACCCTTGCAACTGGCGCGAGCCTATGCGGCGGTGGGCAACGGCGGTCGCCTGGTAACGCCGACCTTCGTCAAGGGGCAGTCCGAGCCTTCCTCGGAAGTGATTGATCCGGCACTGGCGCGTTCCTTGGTATCCATGTTGGAAACCGTGACCGGCCCTGGCGGAACCGCACGTCGCGCAGCCATCGAAGGTTACCGTGTGGCGGGCAAGAGCGGCACCTCGCGCAAAGCCGTGGCCGGTGGCTACGAGAAGCGCTACATCAGTTTGTTTGCAGGCCTGGTGCCGGCCAGCAAGCCCCGCTTTGCCGTGGTGGTGATGGTGGATGACCCACGCAGCACCGATGCGGCCGGCAATCTCGTCTACTACGGCGGCCTCGTCGCGGCGCCGGTGTTCCACGATGTGATGGTCGATGCCTTGCGGTTGATGGATGTTCCGGCCGATGACATGGGTCGCTGGTACATGGCGCATGTGCCAGCGCCTTCGACACGGCCGTCGGACCTGCCCTCGGAAGCCGAAGCCGTGCCTGACATGTTCGGAGGTGGACAATGAGTCTGCGTCTGGACCAGCTGCTGGACGGCGTGGCACACGTGCCGCCGACGATGCTGACAGGCCTTAGTCTGGACAGCCGCAGGATCAAGGCTGGCGATACCTTCGTTGCCTTGCGTGGGCATCGCTCGCACGGCTTGGCCTTTGCGGGTGAGGCCCTGCGGCGAGGTGCCGGCAGCATCGTGTTCGAGCCGCCAGCGCCTGCCGACCTGGCGGTGCCCGAAGGCGCCATCGCCGTGCCCGATCTGCGTTCCAGACTGGGAAGCATGGCAGATCAGTTCTTTGGTTCGCCCTCGCAGTCCTTGCGCGTGGTGGGTGTGACCGGAACCAATGGCAAGACCTCCACCGTGCAACTGCTGGCTCAGGCGCTCAGCGGCGAGGGTCGATGCGTGGGCACGATCGGCACCCTGGGCCTTGGTTTGGTCGGGGCCATGCATGCCGGCGAACGCACCACGCCCGATGTGATTGCCGTGCATTCGGAGCTTTCGGCGATGCGTGCCGAGGGCGCGCAGGATGTGGCGATGGAAGTGTCATCCCACGCGCTCGATCAGGGTCGCGTGGATGCGGTTCGCTTTGAGGTTGCCGTGTTCACCAATCTCACCCGCGATCATCTGGATTACCACCACAGCATGCAGGCCTATGGCGAAGCCAAGGCGCGCTTGTTCGCCTGGCCCGGTCTGAAGGCCGCCGTCATCAATCTCGACGACGCCTTTGGTCGGCAGTTGGCGATGAACCTTGGCGAGTCGGTCCAATTGATTGGCGTGAGCAGCCGCGAGGCGCCAAGCGCGCGTTTGCAGGCGAAGGCCATCACCCGTGATGCATCCGGCTTGGCGTTTGATCTGGTGGATGGTGATCGCAGCGTCACGGTGAAAAGCCGCCTGCTCGGTCGCTTCAATGTTGACAACCTCTTGGCCGTTGCCGGCGTGCTTGTGGCGATGGATTGGTCGCTTGAACGCATCGCCGCGCAACTGGCGCAACTGGATCCCGTTTCAGGCCGCATGAATCGCATCGGCGGTGATGCGACGCATCCTTTGGTCGTGGTCGATTACGCCCATACGCCCGACGCGCTGGAACAGGCCCTGCGCAGCTTGCGCGCACACACCCGGGGTCAATTGATCTGCGTGTTTGGCTGTGGGGGTGAGCGCGATCGCGGCAAACGGCCGCAGATGGCGGCGGTGGCACAGGCGCAGGCCGATACGGTCATCGTCACCGACGACAATCCGCGTGGCGAAGACGGTGATGCCATCGTCGTGGACATTCTGGCGGGCTTTGGCGCCAGCACCCAGCCAAGCGTGGAGCGCGACCGCGCCCGTGCCATCGTGCAGGCGATCGCTCAAGCCAAGGTTGGCGATACCGTGCTGATTGCCGGCAAGGGGCACGAGTCCTATCAGGAAATCGCTGGCATCAAGATTCCCTTCGACGATCGCCGCGTGGCCAGCGCAGCCTTGGGGCTGCCAACATGAAGCCGCTCTTGCTCTCGCAACTGGCGAGCTGGACACAAGCGCGCTTGATCGGTGCCGACGGATCGGTAGCAGCCATTGGTACCGATACGCGACACCTGCAGCAGGGCAGTCTGTACGTCGCCCTGCGTGGCGAGAACTTTGACGGGCATGACTTCGCCGGACAGGCGCAAACCCAGAGCGCTGCGGCGCTGTTGGTGGAGCGCGAGCTTGCGAGCCCCTTGCCGCAACTGGTGTGTGGCAACAGTCCGTTGGCGCTGGCCGCCATCGCCACCGCCATGGCGCAGGCGCGTAGCACGCGGGTGTTGGCCATCACGGGCAGCAACGGCAAAACCACGACTCGCAGCCTGACGATGGCCATCCTGCGACGCTTCGATACCGAGGCCTACTCCACCCTTGGCAACCGCAACAACGAGATCGGGCTGCCGTTGGCAGTGATCGATCAGCCGGAAGATGCACGCTTGGCGGTGTATGAAATGGGTGCAGGCGCCCCAGGGGACATTGCGTATCTGGCCGCCATTGCGCGTCCGGACATCAGTGTGGTGACCAATGTCGCGGCGGCGCATTTGGAGCGCATGGGCAGTTTGATGGGCGTGGCCGACACCAAGGCGGCGATCTACGATGCCTTGCCTGCCGATGGCATTGCCGTGGTCAATGCCGATGACGCCTTCGCGCCGTACTTCGTTGAACGTGCCGGCACACGACAGATCTTGCGCTACGGCGTCGAGGCCAGCGCCGACCTGCGTGCCGAAGCCATCGTCGAGGACGAGGCCGGCAACCATTTCCGCCTGCTCAGCCCTTGGGGCAGTGTTGAGGTCAGCGTCCCGCTGCCCGGGCGACATCAGATCAGCAATACCTTGGCCGCAGCCAGTCTTGCCTTGGCGGCTGGTGCACCCTTGGAAGCCGTGGCCGATGGCTTGGCGCATGCCGAGCGCGTGCCAGGACGGCAGCAACCCAATGCGCTGTCCGATGGCAGCGTGGTGCTGGATGACAGCTATAACGCCAACCCTGGTTCGACGGCCGCCGCCATCAGTCTCTTGGTGAGCCATGCGCGACGCTTGGGCTTGGAGGCGTGGTTGGTTCTGGGCGACATGCGTGAACTGGGGCAGGGTGCCGCGATCTTGCACGCCGATGTCGGCCGCTTGGCGCGCGATGCGGGCGTGAAATGCCTTTTGGCGGTGGGCGAAATGAGTCGCCATGCGAGCTCGGCCTTTGGCCACGGTGGCGAATACTTTGCCGATCAATCGGCACTGATCGAACGCCTGCGTGGGCGTGGACGCGAACCGGTGGTGATGCTGGTGAAGGGCTCACGCGGCAGTCGCATGGATCGAGTGGTGAGCGCGCTCCTGGACGAGGCTCAACAGGAGGGTGGACATGCTGCTTGAACTGTCGCGCTGGTTGCAGGAACTGGGCAGCGGTATTGCCTTGTTCAACTACCTCACCGTGCGCGCCATCCTAGCGACCTTGACCGCGCTCGCGCTCGCCCTGTGGCTCGGGCCGGGCACGATCCGACGCCTGGCGGTGCTCAAGGGCCAACCCATTCGCAGCGACGGTCCTCAAACGCACTTGAGCAAGGCTGGCACGCCCACTATGGGCGGCGCTTTGATTCTGTTGACGGTGACCCTGTCGACCTTGCTTTGGGCCAACTTGCGCAATCGTTATGTGTGGTTGGTACTGGTGGTGTTGCTCGGCTTCGGCTTGATCGGCTGGCTCGATGACTGGATCAAGGTCGCCAAACGCAATCCCAAGGGCCTGCGCTCGCGCACCAAGTACCTGATGCAATCGATACTTGGTCTGGCGGCAGGCATCGCCCTGTTCATGAGCGCCGATGCGCCCTCGAACACGATCTTCTACCTGCCGGTGCTGAAGGACGTGGCGATTCCGATCGGCGCCGGTCTCGTGGTCATCGCCTATTTCTGGATCGTGGGTTTTTCCAACGCGGTCAATCTCACCGATGGGTTGGATGGTCTGGCAATCATGCCGAGCGTGTTGGTGGCGGGCGCCTTGGGCGTCTTTGCCTATGCGGCCGGCCACGCCCAATTCGCGGCCTATCTGCAGATTCCCGCCGTGCCCGGTGCCGGCGAGCTTGCAGTGCTGTGCGCGGCGATCTGTGGTGCCGGGCTGGGATTTCTCTGGTTCAACACCTATCCCGCGCAAGTGTTCATGGGTGATATCGGTGCCTTGGCGCTCGGCGCTGCCTTGGGCGCGATTGCGGTGATCGTGCGGCAGGAACTGGTGCTGGTGGTGATGGGTGGCATTTTCGTGATCGAAACCCTGTCGGTGATGGCGCAAGTGGCGAGCTTCAAACTCACCGGCCGGCGCATCTTTCGCATGGCGCCGATCCATCATCACTTCGAACTCAAAGGTTGGCCCGAGCCGCGCGTGATCGTGCGTTTCTGGATCATCAGTTTCGTGCTGGTGCTGGCCGGCCTTGCAACCTTGAAGGTGCGCTGATGCTGCCCGAGCGCGTCAAGCAAGCGTTCCGACTGGGCGAGATCGAGGGTCGTCTCGATCCCTTGGTGCTGGGTCCGGCTCTGGCGTTGGCGGGGATTGGCCTGGTGATGGTCATGTCCAGTTCCGTGGGCGTGACCGAACGCCTGCATGTCGGAACGTTCTACTTCTTCGCGCGTCATGCTGTGTTCTTGGGCATGGGCGTGGTTCTGGCTGCGTTGGTGACGCGCGTCGAACTGCGCCAGATCGAACGACACGGCCAGAGTTTCCTGATCGTCGCCGTCGTGCTGCTGTTGGCGGTGCTGATCCCGGGTATTGGGTCCGAAGTGAATGGCGCACGACGCTGGCTGAGTTTCGGTGGTCCGAAGTTCCAAGCGGTGGAAGCGGTCAAGGTGCTGTTGATCGTTTGGTTGGCCAGCTATCTGGTTCGTCATCGTCAGGAGGTCCAGAGCTCGGTCTGGGGCCTGATCAAACCATTATTTGCCGCCGCGCTGATGATCATGCTCTTGATGGCGCAGCCGGATTTCGGCTCCTCGGTGCTCATCGCGGCGATCGTGGGTGGCATGTTGTTTCTGGGTGGTGCGCCCTTACGCAGCCTGATCGCGCCGGCGGTTTTGGGTGGTGCTGCCCTCGCGCTGATTGCTGTGCTCGAACCCTACCGCTTGCGTCGCCTCACATCCTTTGTCGATCCGTGGGCCGACCCCTTTGACAAGGGTTTTCAGTTGACTCAGGCCTTGATCGCGATTGGTCGCGGCGAATGGTTCGGTGTCGGCATCGGCGCCAGCATCCAGAAGTTGTCGTTCCTGCCGGAGGCGCATACCGATTTCATTTTTTCGGTGATTGCCGAGGAAACCGGCTTCATCGGGGTGAGCGTGATCATCGCACTGTTCGCCATCTTGGTTGGGCGTGCGTTCTGGCTGGGTCTGCAGGCGATCTATCTCAAGCGCCCGTTTGCCGGCTATTGCGCGTTCGGGGTGGCGCTCTGGATTGGGCTGCAGGCCAGCGTCTCTATTGGCGTCAACCTTGGCTTGCTGCCGACCAAGGGTTTGACCTTGCCGCTGGTGTCCTACGGTGGCTCCAGCGTCTTGATGACCTGTGTCGCCCTTGGTCTGCTGCTGCGCGTGGGCTGCGAGGTGGATCGAACCGAGCGCCAGATTACGCGCATTCGTGATGGCGCAGTCGATGTGCGACCGCCGGGCGATGGCATTCTGCCGAGCTTCGATGCGGCGGCGACGCAAACGCCACGCGCCGTCAACGTCCCTAGCGCGCGTCAGCCTGTGCGCAGCACGCCGACCCGCGCCGCTGGCCGCATCGAGCCGAGCTTGGGGGGCAACGCATGAATGCGCCTGTCGCCATTCTCGCCGGCGGTACCGGCGGGCACATTTTCCCCGGGCTGGCCGTGGCGCAGTGCTTGCGTGACAAGGGCGTCGATGTCCTCTGGATCGGTGCACGCGGGCGGATGGAGACGCGACTGGTGCCCGCGCACGGGTTCAACTTCGAAGCCATCGACATCAGTGCCTTGCGCGGCAAGGGCGTGCTCAACGTGATGCTGACACCGCTGCGCTTGGGTCGTGCGGTGTGGCAGGCCGGCACGATCCTGCGCCGCGCCAAGCCACGCGCGGTGGTGAGCTTTGGCGGCTTTGCCGCGGGGCCGAGCGGTCTCGCCGCGTGGTTGCTGCGCCTGCCATTGTTCGTGCACGAACAAAACAGTCGTCCCGGTCTGACCAATCGCAGCCTGGCGCGTCTGGCACGACGGGTGTTGTTGGGCTTTCCCGATGCGTTCCCGGCCAGCAGCAAGACCCTGCTCGTGGGCAATCCGGTGCGCGCCGAGATCGCGGCCTTGCCGGCGCCGGAACAACGCTTGGTCGGGCGTGAGGGTGCCGTGCGGATCTTGGTCCTGGGTGGCAGCCAAGGTGCACGCGCCCTCAATATCGGTGTGCCACAGGCGCTGAGCGGTGTGACCCAGGCGCTCGATGTCCTGCACCAATGCGGCAAGGATCAGGTCGATGCAACCCGTGCCGCCTATGCACAAGCCCAAGTGCCGGCGCGGATCGAGCCCTTCATCGAGGACATGGCGCACACCTACGGATGGGCCGATCTGGTGGTCTGTCGGGCGGGCGCACTGACCCTTGCCGAAGTCTGCGCTGCCGGTCTGGCCAGCGTGCTGGTGCCACTGCCGACGGCGGCCGACGATCACCAGCGCTTCAATGCCGACTATCTGGTGAGCCACGACGCGGCCGTGTGCGTCGAGGAAGGCGAAGACTTCCTCGCCCGCCTGACGGCAGCCATCGCCATGTTTGCCAACGATGCCGGGTGTCGCCTTGCTGGCGCACGCGCCGCACGCGCACTGGCCCGCTCGGACGCAGCAACGGCGCTGGTGACGTGCATCCTGAATGAGGCGCGCGCATGAACCGTCTATATCAGGACGCCGACTTCGCCAGTGCCTTCCGGCGCATCCACTTTGTTGGAATCGGGGGTGCCGGCATGAGTGGCATTGCTGAAGTTTTGTGCACCTTGGGCTACACCGTGACGGGTTCGGATCTGCATCCCTCGCGCACCACTGCACGCCTGATCGAGGCGGGCGCAACAGTGAGTTACGGGCACAAGGCCGAGAACGTCGGCGATGCGGATGTCGTGGTGATGTCCAGTGCCATCCACACCGGCAACCCGGAAATCGACGCCGCGCGCGCACGTCGAATTCCGATCGTGCCGCGTGCCGAAATGCTGGCCGAACTGATGCGCTTCCGTCGTGGCATTGCCATCGCCGGCACCCACGGCAAGACCACCACCACCAGCTTGACCGCGAGCGTGCTCAGTGAAGGCGGGCTGGATCCGACCTTTGTCATCGGCGGGCAGTTGCTGTCGGCCGGTGCCAACGCCCGTCTGGGCAGCGGTGACTGGCTGGTGGCCGAGGCCGATGAGAGCGATGGCTCCTTCCTGCTGCTGCAGCCGGTGATGGCGGTGGTCACCAACATCGATGCCGACCACCTGGAAAACTTCGGCGGCAGCTTCGCGCGCCTGAAACAGGCTTTCGACGACTTCCTGCACCGCATGCCGTTCTACGGCCTCGCGGTGCTCTGCGCCGACGACGCCGAGACCCGCGCGCTGGCCGCGCGCAGCCCGCGCGCGGTGCGCACCTACGGCTTCGCCGCGGATGCCGATGTGCGCGCCTCGGAGGTGCGCCAGGAAGGTAACCAGATGCACTTCCTGCTGCACCTGCCGGACGAGGCGCCGGTCGCCGCGACGCTGAACCTGCCGGGCCGGCACAACGTGCAGAACGCCTGCGCCGCGGCGGCGATCGCGCTCGAGATCGGGGTCGATCCGGCCACCATCGTGGAGGGCCTGGCGCGCTTCGGTGGCGTCGGCCGGCGCTTCTCGATCCACCAGGACCTGCCGCTGAACGCCGGCAGCGTGATGTTCGTCGACGACTACGGCCACCATCCGCGCGAGTTGCGCGCGGTGATCGAGGCGGCGCGCGGCGGCTGGCCGCAGCGGCGCCTGGTGCTGGCCTTCCAGCCGCACCGCTACACCCGCACGCGTGATCTGCTCGACGACTTCGCCGTGGTGTTGAGCCTGGCCGACGTGGTGGTGCTGAGCGAGGTCTATTCCGCTGGCGAGGCGCCGATCGCCGGCGCCGACGGCCGCGCCCTGGCGCGCGCCGTGCGCTCGCGCGGGCGCGTCGACCCGGTGTTCGTGCAGCATCCGCGCGAGCTTGCCAAGGTGCTGCCGGACCTGCTGCGCGACGGCGATCTGCTGCTGCTGCAGGGCGCCGGCGATATCGGCGCGGTGGCCCAGGAACTGGAACAGCGCGGACACCTCCGCGGGGGTGCGGCATGAGCGCCCGTCCCGATTGCCGGGCCGTTGTGGGAGCGGCTTCAGCCGCGATCCCGGACCGAACCGTTCAAATGCGCGTAGCCCGGTGGTAC
>CAUJJS010000183.1 GCA_963205415.1 Pseudomonadota bacterium | reverse complement strand
GGCTCATACCGCGTTTTGAATGATTGGAATAAATGTTCTTCTCTTCAAATCCATTATCGGCAGCAAAACCCGTGGCTTAACTGGGAAATTGAGAGGCAAACCAGCAGGAACTTGGCATACCGGCGTGCCTGATCTTGTCACCTTGTCACGCGCGCGACCCGTTCCGACCAGGCGCCGGGCCGCCTTCTGCCATGGGTGCGGCCCGCGCATGCGCCCATCGCCGGATTTTCGGAATCGTTGCCGCGTCAACCACTCGGAGCGTCGGGGCGGGCGCTGTCCCAAACCGGCCTGTCTGCCATTTTTCGGGGAATTGCCATCCGCGGCACCAGGAAGCGACGCAAAAATCATCGGCGTGCCGGGCAACAACCCGGCGCCCAATGCCCAGCAGGTGACAGGTGACGGATGCGCACGCCAACCGCGAGCTGTCTGTGGCCTGAAGGCTCCTTGACCAACAAGGCCATCCTGGTGCCCGCCGCCTTGCTCATCAGCCCATTTCCGCCCGGACTGATCACGCCGTTGCTGATGCCGGACGGCTTTCTTTGCTTCGAAGGCGTGGAAAATCTGGCGCACAAGCTGCTGCACGGCAAGGCCGAGGCATACGAACAGCTTCACCAAGGTGCGCGAAGAAGTGGGCATGGGCCCGGCGGAAACACGCGCCATCTGGTACCACCTCCGCAGGAAGCCGTGGCGTTGCGCTTCGTGCGCCACGCCGACAGCGCGCAAATTGCACCAAGTGAGAGTCCACCCTCCATGCAGCGCCTGCACCGAACTCTCGATAATCCAGCCGCACTCTGCTGAAGCAGTTGCAGCATCTGCCCCCAGCGCCGCTAACACTGCCACGTCTGCGGCAAACGAATCGAGGGCGGCTCCAAGCAACGTCGGACCCGCGGGCATGGCTGCCGCAGTAAAGCTGCTACTCTAATGTGAGCTAAATACGTATTTGGAACAATAACCAGCGATAGAATTGGTGGTTGTTTGCATTTGTCTCACATTCCCTATCTCACGGGATCACTCCTCTGGATATCTCATGGTCCACAAAGCCAAATTTGACAATGAAAAAAACACGCTTGACGGAGAAGGCAAGACCGTCAAGGATCCATACTGGGTCGATGCGCTCGCACAGGGGTTACAAGTTCTGCATGTATTTGATAATGAACGTTGCGCGTTGACGCTCTCGGAAATAGCCAGCAAGCTTGGATGGAATCGTACCAAGCCATATCGTTTTCTGCACACCCTTGAAAAACTGGGTTATCTCGCGCGGGATGACGCAGGTCGTGGCTTTCGGCTGACGAGTCTTTCCATGCAACTCGGATTTTCCTATTTGAACAGTATTCCATTGGTCGAACTAGCCCAGCCGCTACTCGACAAACTGCGCACGAAAGTCGGTGCGTCCACCAATCTGGCCATTCTGGAGCGCGATGAAACCGTCTTCATCGCGCAGGCACGAACCAAATTACCCACCACGATCAATCTGCACGTCGGCTCCCGCCTGTCAGCCTACGCCACGTCGAGTGGGCGCATATTGCTGGCGCACCTGCCCGAACACCAAGTGATCGAGATGCTGGAGGCTCAGCCACTGACGGCTTGGACAAGCAAGTCTGTCACGGACCCGGCACAGTTTCTGCAAATTTTGCGCACGGCCCGCAAGCAGGGCTATGTTCTCAACGACGGTGAGTTCCAGGAAGGCATTCGCTCGGTGGCAGCGCCGGTGTTCGACGCACGTGGCGTCGTGATTGCAGGCGTCAACACGGCCGCGACCAGCTTCGTCTTCAGCGATGAAAAACTGGACCAGATCAGGGAAGCGCTGCGCGAGACGGCCGATGAGCTCAGCCGCGCGATGGGATACCGGCCCGATCCGCAAGCCCATCCATCCGACAGGCGAAAGTTCGGCAGAGCAGGACAGCGCCCATAGATCGCTGCCGCTGCCGCTTGCGGTTCGGGCCGCGCTGGCCTCAGAACCCGTGGCGCATTCCCAACGCGAGCCCGGTTCCACTGGATTGGCCAGTCAGCGCGTCACGCATGACGACGGCATACAGATCGGTCCGTTTCGAGAACGCATAGTCATAGCCGAGCGATGTCGTGCTGCGTTTCACGTCGGCCACGCCCGTCTGCGTTTTTTTGGTCTGGGCATGCGACACCATGAATTTGCCTGCCCCCAGGGGAACGGTCGCACCGAGGCTGATCGTATCGAAATCTGCCTTGACGGCAGCATTGCGCAAATCGGTGGATATGGCCTGTGCGAAAACCTTGACCACGTTGAAGTCGTACGAGGCCCCCAGGCTCCACAGCTTGGATTCCCGCGCCATCCATTGCGCCGCAGGCGGCGCCGGACGTCCGTTGTTGAGCAACATGCCGCTGATATTTTCAAATGTCGCCCCTATGGCAAACGGCCCCTGCGCATAAGCCACATTGATCCCCCGCCGGGTCCCCTGGTTGGATGCCGCATCGGGGCGCGCATAGAACACGGCTCCCGTGAAACCACCGAGCCGCGGCATTTGATAACTGAGGACGTTGTTCCATGCGGAATCGCCAGCGCTGCCGGCAGTCATCATCGGCTGGGTGACCGTCGCCAGATAGTTATGCAGAAAACTCGGATTGAAATTGGAGGATCCGCCAAAGGCATTGAAACGCACGAGATTGGTGAAACCCAGCGTCGTCTGCCGGCCCATGCGCACGCTGCCCCAGTCACCCTTCAGCCCAAGCCAGCTCGAACGAGACCAGAACGGGTCTGCATCATTGCGCCCCGATGCGCCGGTGGTGGGTCTGAAAAACGACGTCAATTCGAATTCCGCCGCCAGCCCGCCGCCGATCTGCTCACTCCCGCGCACGCCCCAAAAGGAGGTGCTCATTCCACCAGGCGCCATGGTGTTGACGCTTTGCGCTCCCGCCAATTGCTTGTGGTAGGCCATCATGTCTACGAGACCGAAGAGTTGCACACCCGATTGCGAGGATTCCGACGGCGGGCCTTTGGACTGCGCCTGCGCGGAAAACGCCACCAGTGCCGACAGCGTGCAGAGACAAATGGATCGTTGAACGCTCATGGGTATTCCTTGGTTGAAAAAGAGAAAATCGGCCGAGACAGCAGACCGGCCTTGAGACTTCGCCGCGCGTGCCTCTTGTCTGCCATATCGGAAAGTGGCGGTGCCGACGAAACACCTGCAGGCGGAGCGACGGTATGGTTCATGGAGACATGTGCTACCCCCTCATGTCACGGAAAAAAACGGGGCGGCGGCATCCGGCGCCACTTCGGGGTGCTCGAACGCCTCCAGGTTGTCCCCCACCCATTGGGCAAACGTCTTCGGGGCGGTGCCGGTCACCGTCTCGAATTCCGTGCTGATCTGCGGTCGCGCGGTTTGCGTCCTGCGCAGGTACTCCAGCAGGCGCCGCGCGGCGTCGGGGGACATGCCGGGGTCCGCGGCCAGCATGCGGTCCAGGGCCTCCTGCGCGCTGGTCTGCACGCATTCCAGCGGCCGCCCGATGGCGTCGGCAATGACGTGCGCCTGCTGCCGGATGCTCAGGATCTCGGGACCGGTGATGTATAGCGCCCGTCCAAGCAGCGTGCCCGACACCAGCGCCAAGACCGCCAGCCGGGCAATATCGTCCTCGTGCACCGGGTTGCGCATGGAGTCCGGATAGGGCGCGTACACCCTGCCCTCGCGCCGTATGTCCTGCACCCACTGCAGGCAGTTGGAGGCCATCGTGTCCGGACGGATGAACGTCCACTGCAACCCCGCCGCCCGCACAGCCACCTCGGCGATGCGATGGCGCTCGGCAATCGGGTTGGCCCCCGGTGGCGCCTTGGTCACGGACGAGGAGGACAACACGACGACCCGACGCACGCCCGCATCGCTCATGGCGCCAAATACCGCTTCGCTGGCATCAGCACGTGGGGCATAGGCGAACGCCACCTCCACGCCCTCACAGGCACGCCGCACGCATGCGGCGTCATTGAAGTCGCCGCACAGGGCCTCCTGGCCCGGCCCCGGGAGCGAAGCCTGGCCGCCACGGTGCAACAGCAATCGCACGGGCCGGTGCTCGGCGGCCAGCCGATGCGTGATGCATCGCCCCACCCTGCCGGCGGCACCGATGACGAGGATGGGGCGCATCCGTGTCAGCGGGCCAGGATCTGCCGATAGGCCTGTTCCAGAGCCCGTGCGGAGTCGCCGCGCCAGGCAACGATACCGTCGGGCCGCACCAGCACTGCCTTGAATTGCCCCGCACGCAGGGGATCGAGTGACTGGACCTGGGTCGCCTGTTGCGGAACGCCCAACGCGTTCGCCAGCTTGTCCGCCTCCACACAGAACCCCTCGTCCGTGCAATAAATCTGGAAATGCTGGCCCAGCACCTTGCGCGTATTGAAGGCCGGGCCATGGACCGCGGACAGATCGGCGTAGGGCACGCGGGCTCCCGGCATGCCGGTAGGGTGCAGTGGGTCTTCGAATGGCCTGTCCGCACCGGGCACCACGTCCGACGCGTCGTGCACCAGGGCGCCTTCCCGGCAAACGTAGCCGAACATCATCGTGGCATGGTCTATCGGCTCGCCGGTCCTCTCCGCCAGGCTCTTCATGTCGCGCCGCTCGGCCAGATTCGCTGCTTGCCAGGTCACCACGATTTCCGCGTAAGGCAGGCGCTCCGCGTCGTACGACCGCAACAATGCCTCACCGGCCAGGCCACGCAACACATATGCGAGCTTCCAGCCGAGGTAGTAGCCGTCCTGGGTCGCGGTATTGCCGCCCTGGCCACCGGTGGGCGGCATCACGTGGGCGGCGTCGCCCGCCAGGAACACGCGCCGGGTGCTCATGCGGTCGACGATGCGATGCCAATAGTTGTAGGTCGTGTCGCCCGTCACTTCGAATTGCAGATCGGGTATCCCCACCAGGGTGTGGATCAGCGCCCGCGTCTGCTCGGGGGTGCGGCTGTCGTCAGAGGAAAAATTGGCGACCCATTGGTTGCGGTAGTCTGTGCTCACCAGGATGCCCGAGCCGTCGGGCAGGCCCGGGTTCTTGACGTAGTGGATGAACATCGCGTTCTCGTCGGTCCATCGGGACAGATCGGCCGTGAAGCGCACGGCGGTGACCGATTTCAAATGGCCCAGGCCATGCGTTCCGATCCCCAGCCAACCGGCAATTTCTCCCCTGATGCCGTCGGCAGCGACCACATACCGGGCATCGATGGTTTCGGTTTCACCGGAGGCCAGTGATTTCAGTTGCAGCTCGACGCCACCGTCTTTCTCGGTCAGAGTGGTGCAATCCCACTGGAAGCGAATCTCCACCCCCAGCCCGCGAGCGCGGACGAGCAGTGCCGCTTCCTGGCGCGCCTGGCTGGCCATCCCTGGAACCTCCGGGGAAAAACGAGAGAAGTCCGGTCGGTGCTCGATATGGTCCCAGAGCACCTTTCCGACCAGGCTTTCCGTGACCCGCGAGGTGATGGCAGGCACTCCCGCCGGGCGGGTCGCACGAATGGCTTCCGCCACGCCCGCCGCACGCATGGCTTCCATGGTGATCGGGTTCTGCCCGCGTGCCTTGGGCAGTACGGAGGTCGATTCGTTGCGCTCCACCACCAGTGCGTGCACACCGTTGAGCGCGAGGAATACCGCGGTGGACAAACCGGCCAGTCCGGCTCCGATGACGACGACGTCGCATTGATGGTTTTTCATTGGAACATGCTCCCAGGGTTGAATCACAGGTGAATGCCGCGTTCCCAGAAAACGAGGCGCGCGCGCGCGTACACGATCAGCCTGTCGGCGACCAGTCCGAGCAATCCGAAAAACGCCACCACGGCAAAGGCGGAAGCGGTATCGAAATACGACGAATAACGAACGATCAAATAGCCCAGGCCGCGCGACTCGCCGATGAATTCCGTGACGCACATGACAATGAGCATGATGGGCGTGGCCACGCGCAGTCCGGTCAATAGAAACGGCAGCATGGAGGGCAACAAAACATCCCTGAACAATCGCCACGGGGGGGTTGCGTTGTTCGCGGCAAGCCAGAGCAGATTGCGCGGTACGGAGCGCGCGCCCGCGTGCATCTGGATGAAAATCGGGAAGAAGCACTCCAGGGTGACTTGCACGATCTTGGACGACATGCCCAGCCCGAAGATCAGGATCACGACCGGATAAAGCGCCAGCTTGGGGACCGGATAAAGAAAAGAGATCACCGGATGCAAGGCAGCGTCGACAACCGCGTTGCGCGCGCAGAGAATGCCGACGGCCGACCCGAGCACCAGCGCACAGGCCAGGCCGATCAGCCCCTTGCCGATGGTGGATTGCCCATGGGTCCACAGCTCACCATTGACAACCAATTCCCAGAATTGCAGCGCGATCGTCTGCACACCGGGCAGCATCCGCGTATTGCTGATCCACGAGAAGCCTTGCCACGCCGCCAGGCAGATCACGACGCCGAGAAACTTCAGACGCAGGCTCGCCATGCCTCAGCCCCCCAGAGCCATGGTCTGGCCACGGCAAAGTCTGGCCGCGATCTTTTGCACGGCCTGGTTCGAGAAATAGCCAGCCAAGGCAATCAGGCAGATGGCCGCATACATTTGGCTGTAATTGCCGTCTTGGTACGCCGTCATGACCATGGTGCCGAGGCCATCGGAACTGCCGATGACTTCTGTCGCCACCATCAGAATGAAGGCCACCATCAGGCTGATGCGCAGGCCCACCATCGTGCGCGGCAGGCTTGCAGGGACGACAACCTGCACGAACGTGGAGAAGCGGCCGACTTCGTTGTTGCGGCTGAGCCAGAGGTAGCGCGGGTTGATGCCGAGCGCACCGCTGGTGGCGTTCAGGTACGCTGGGAAGAAGCAGCTCAGGGCGATGACGAGAATGCGCGACGCATCCGAAAACCCGAGCCATACGGCCACGGCGGGAAACAAGGCAATCTTCGGAATGGCGTGCACAAAGGCTTGCGGCACATCGAACAGGTCGCGCACCGTCCGCGACACGCCGGAAAGCAAACCCAGCACGACACCGGCAAAACCGCCGATCAGGAAGCCGGCATAGGCCCTGTAGAGGCTGTTGACCGCGGGCAGCCATACATTGCCGGTGGAGAGGCTGTGCAGCACTGCGTTGGCGATGGCGACGGGCCCGAGGAAATATTCAGGCCTGCCGGCGCCGTGGCTTGCCAATTCCCACAGTCCCAGCAGAACGGCAACGAAACCCAGGGTGATGCCCCATCGGGAGGCGGGGGCGATCGGGAGGTTGCGCTTCATGGCCGTGCCCGTGTCAATTCGCCGATGCGCGGCGGAGCAGTTCCCAGAAATGCGCGCGGTATTCCAGGACCTTCGGATCGGATTTGGTCGCCTGCGAGCGCGGCCGAGGCAGGTCGATGCGGCAATCCTCGATGACGGTGCCGGGCTTGCCGCCGAGCACGATCACGCGGTCGCCGAGGAAGATCGCCTCGGAAATGTCGTGCGTGACGAAGACCACGGTCAGCCCCGAGCTTTGCCACATGCGGGTGAGCTCTTCCTGCATCTCCTCGCGCGTCTGGGCGTCCAGGGCGCCGAACGGCTCGTCCATCAGCAACACCTGCGGCTGCATCGCCAGCGTGCGCGCCAGTGCCGCGCGCTGGCGCATGCCGCCGGACAACTCGTGGGGATACACCATGCCGAAACGGTGCAGGCCCACCTTGTCCAGGTACTCGGTCGCCTGGTTCAAGGCGTCCGGCCGGCGCACGCCCCGCTGCTCGATGGGCCAGGCGATGTTCTGCAGCACGGTTTTCCACGGGAACAGCGTGGCCTCCTGAAACACCATGCCGAGCTTCCGGCCCGGCCGCACGACAGCTTCGCCGTCGACTTCGACGCTTCCGGTGGTCGGCGTCTCGAAGCCCCCCAGAATGTGCAGGAGGGTCGTCTTGCCGCACCCGCTCGACCCCAGGATGGTCACGAATTCACCGTCCCCGATCCGCAGGTCCACCGGGCCCAGGGCGTGAAAAATGTGGTTCTTGCCACGCTGGAATTTTTTGACGACGGAATTGATGTGGAGCATGGGAAAAATGCGATCGGGTTATGCGTCCATGGCCGTGCGGCGGCCCCGCCGGGCCGGTGGCCGCCAGGAAATGGATGCGTCCATCGAAGCGGCGCCGGCCAGTGGTAAACCGCTCGTCGTCCCTGTGCGCGCCGCAGCCAGGCCGACCGGCGCGCTCCGGGCTGGTGCGCCGCTTCAGTGCGCCAGCGCGTAGCCCTTCATCACGAGTTCCTGCGCAGGAACGACGCGGCTGGCGGGCAGAAAGCCCGTGGCAACCATGTCATCCACGGTTCTCTGGACATCGCCGAGATTGATCTTGCCGCCCGGAGCGCGGCCGCCATCGGGCCCGGCATCCGCAGCCGCCGGCGTGATGTAACCGGCGGCGATCAGTTTGGGATAGAGATTCACGCGGTCCCCTGCCCAATGCTGCAGTGCCTGCCGATAGTCCGCGCGCCATGCGCAAAACGCCTGCGGATGCTCGGCAACAAAGCGCTGGTTGAAAAACACCAGGGTGCTCGGATGGTCCTGCTGCGTCGCCTGTATCGGCCGGACGACGACCTCGATGCCCCCGGTCTTCTGCGCCTTGGCGAGAAACTGGCGCGCAAGCCACGCCACGTCGAGCTGCTTGTTGCGCAAGGCCTGCTCCTGCGCGGGCGGCGGCAGCGACACGTACTGGGCGTCCGTCGGCTTGACGCCGGCGCGCTGCAAGGCACTCTTGATCCAGTACTCGCTGATGGTGTTCGGACCGTAGAAGCCGATGCGCTTGCCACGCATCTGCGTGGCGGACTTGATGCCGCTGTCCGCCAGCGCGACGAAGGCACCCTGGTTGTCGGTCTGACTGGTCTCGACGATGGAGGCCACCGCACGCAGGTCCAGGCCCGCGCGCACGCTGGTGATCAACGCCGTCAGGCTGATGGAGCCGGCATCGATTTGCCCCGCCTGCGTCGCGGTACTCCTATCGTTGGCATTGAAGCGCTGGGGCTCGAGCTCGTAGAGCTTGCCATTGTTGGGATAGCGCTCCTTGTCGGCCCACAGCAAGGCCAGCGGCTCTTCACCCGCGCCAATGGTGCCGTAGCGGATCTTCACGGGCTGCGCCGGCGCACTACCCAGGGACACTTTGGCACACAAGTCGTCCTCAGCATGCGCCGATCCGCTTGCCAAAGCCATGCCCAACGCCACCGGCACGGCAAGCACGGCTACCAGGCGGTGCAATATGCGACCCCGCTGGATGTGGATTGCCCAGAGGACACTGCCGCCGTTGCCACGAGTGAGAAGCGTGCCGTTATTCATCTTGTCTCCTGTTTTATATTCAAAACATTTGTTTTATTTACAAAACGAATTGTAGTAGCCACAGTTCCCGAACAACCTTCAATCCCGACAAGATCTTGTGGATAAAAAAAGCAACCACCCTCACTACAAGTCCATGGCCTACATGGCGACCATGTGATGCCGAGCGTTCGTGCGAATCCGTCAAACCGTGCTTGACCTGCGCGGCCATACGGTGTGCTGGTGTTCTCCTCCAATGTTCTGTTGCAGAAATACATTTCGCGAGTCGCTCGATTTTTCCGAAGATGGAATCGGATCAGAGCAAATCAGCACTCGACCTGGTTGAGCCAAGAACTGCAGGTGGGAGTGAAGTGCAAATGGAACCTGGGCTGATGCGTCAGCCAGGTCTTAACCTTGCCGCACTTGTGCGTGACGTAGTTGTCCACGATCAGGTGCAAGTCCAGCCCGGCTGGCGTCTGCGCATCGATCTGGCTCAAGAAGCCCAAGAACTCCTGGTGCCGGTGCTGAACCTTCCCGCGCGAGATCACCTAGCCTGCTTCGATAATGCACGTTTTCTCCAAGACAGGACTCCCCCATGGCTGGAGCCAGCCTGCTGCTCTTGCTCGACGACATCGCGGCCATCCTGGACGACGTGTCCCTCATGACCAAGGTGGCCGCAAAGAAAAGCGCGGCCATGA
>CAUJJS010000182.1 GCA_963205415.1 Pseudomonadota bacterium | reverse complement strand
CGCAGCGACATTTCCCATCCGCGCGGTCTGAACCTGTGGGTGGTCTCCGACAACATCCGCAAGGGCGCGGCCTTGAACGCTGTACAGATCGCTGAACTATTGGTAAAAAGTGACGTGTGATCTATAGTTAGGCACGCGTTGTCAAGTCGTTTCGAGGTTCAGGGGTGGACGATGGGCGCGCAACAATGAGAACTGGCAGACATGACTGCAGGGGACTACTCCAGATGAACAAGCCTCTCCGACTTTCGATGGCGCTGGCCTTGGCCTTGGCTGGGTCAGGCGCACAGGCGCTCGGGCTGGGCCAGATCGAGGTGAAGTCGGCCTTGAATCAACCCCTCGTGGCCGAGATTCCCGTGCTCGTCAGCAACTCGGGCGAGGCCGATGCTTTGCACGTGAGCCTCGCAGCACCTGATGCCTTTGCTCGTGTCGGGCTGGATCGGCCCGCGTTGCAGGCCGCCAATCTGGCTTTCGAGGTGGTCAAGAATGGCGGCCGTACCGTCATCCGCATCACCACGCCCAACAAGGTATCCGACCCATTCCTCAGCTTCCTACTGGAAGTCAATTGGGGCAAGGGCAAGGTGCTGCGCGAGTACACCGTGTTACTCGATCCACCCTCAATGGTGCCGATCACCGGTGCGGCACCGGCCACGGTGGCTGCGGTTTCTGAACCGGAGCCTGCCCAGGTCGAACCCTTGCTGGAAACGCCGCCGCCGATGGTCGAGCCGGCGCCCGCGCCGCAGCCCGTGGCCGAAGCACCGGCGGTTGCGGAAGCTGCGCCAGCACAGCCGTCTGCGGCCGAGGCACTGGACAACATGGATGTGGCGGCCGCAACGCCGGCGAGTGCGCCGGCGCCGGTGTCCGGCAGCTACGGCCCGGTGGCCAGCGGTGACACCCTGTGGACCATCGCCAACAACGTGCGCCCGGATGCATCGGTATCGGTCAATCAGATGATGCTGGCGCTGTTGCGCGCCAACCCCGAGGCCTTCATCGACAACAACATCAACCGCCTCAAGAAGGGTGCGGTGTTGCGTATTCCCGGGCGTGAGGAAGCCACCACGCTGGCCGCGGTCGAGGCTGCAGCCCAGGTGCGTGAGCAGATGCAAAGCTGGCAGGGTGCAGCAGCCACGACGGCACAGCCTGCGACGGGCTCGGACACGGCCCCGCGAACCACATCCCGTGCCAGCAGTGGCGCCGCCGACTCGCGTCTGGAACTGACGCCGCCGCGCGGTAAGGGTGAGGCGAGTGCCAGTACTTCCGGTGCGACTGCCGGTGGCACGGGAAGCGAACTGCGAGCCGAACTCGCGCGCAGCAAGGAAGAAGTCAGCGCACTGTCACAGGAAAATCAGGAACTCAAATCGCGCGTGGGCGAGCTTGAGGACCTGCAATCGGAAAGCCGCCGCCTGATCGAACTGAAGGACAGCGAACTGGCCGCGGCCCAACGCAGCCTGCGTGAAGCCAATCAACGTGCCGAGCAAGAAAAGGCCGCTGCCAGCGCGAGCGCCGCGGCTGGCGTGACGCCTGCGACAGATGTTTCAGCCACGCCCGAGAGCGCGACTCCGGTGGCCGTGGCCCCGGATCAGGCCACGAGCGATACCGCGCCGATCAGTCCCGATGCTGCGGTAGTGGGTGCCGAGACCTCGGTTGCAACGCCCGTGGCAGAATCCGCGCCCACCGAGGCGGTGGCCGAGACGGCGCCGCTCGCGGCAACGCCGGCAGAGCCGGCGGTGGCCGTTGCCGAGCAAGCGCCTGCAGACGCGCCGGCGCCCGAGTCCTCGGGCTGGTTTGGATTCAACCCTTGGTTGGTCGGTGGTGGCGCCGCAGTGCTGTTGGGGATACTGGGTGTTCTGGGGCTGTCGCGACGCACCAAGGCGGAAGCCAAGCGCCCCGCTTCGCCGGTGCCGGAACTGGCCACAAGGCCAGCCGTGGCCAGCTTCGAGCCCAATCAGGAAGAGGGTGAACTGATCGAAGCGATTTCGCAGCATCCGGATGATCTTTACCTGCATCTGGATCTGCTGCGGCATTACGTGGCGACCAGCGACGCCGTCGGCTTTGAAATGGCGGCCGAAGCCATGTACGCGCAGGTTCGCAACGAACACGAGCCGGCTTGGCAGGAAGCGCGTGCGCTGGGGCAGCACATGGCACCGGATCATCCGCTGTTTGCGCAAAGCATTGCCGCGGCGGCAGCCCCGACAGCGGACGTTGAGACCGCAACGCGCGTGGTGGGTGCCAAGACCCTCGATGCTTCCGCCGTCACCGACGAGTTGCCCGCCGTGGCCGACCCGGTTGAAGCTTTGGAGGAGGACGAGCTTTGGGACGAGCCGGTGGCTGAAGCGGACGCACACGACGACTTCATCGACGACGAGGCCTTCACCTCGGCCGCGCCCGTCACAGCGACCCACGCCATGGCTGAAGATCCGGATTTGATCGATGCCGATGCCGCCACCACCAAGCTCGAACTGGCGCGCGCCTACCTCGACATGGGCGACGCCGAAGGCGCGCGCGGCATGCTCGAAGAAGTTTTAACCGAAGGCACATCTGCCCAGCGCGATGAGGCCCGTCAGTTGCTCTCTGAAATCGGTTGAGCATCACCCCACTGGAAGGGCCGGAGGCTGAACTCTCCGGCCCTTTGCATGTCTGGAACCCGCATGCGCTTCGCCCTTGGCATTGAATACGACGGCACCGACTTCCACGGTTGGCAACACTTGGCCCATGCCGCCAGTGTGCAGGAGGCCGTTGAGAAGGCCTTGTCATCGGTTGCAGGGCACCCGGTTGATGTCACCTGCGCCGGACGCACCGATGCCGGCGTGCACGCGCATTGCCAAGTCGTGCATTTTGACAGCGATGCCCCGCGTAGCGCCTACGCCTGGACCATGGGCGCCAATACCCACCTGCCACCGACCGTGGCGGTGCGCTGGGCGCAGCCGGTGGCGGCCGATTTCAACGCACGTTTCTCGGCTCGCTCACGTCGCTATCGCTATCGCCTCCGCAATCGCCGTGCGCGTCCGGCGCTGGAGGCGCGTCAGCTGGCTTGGGAACGCCTGCCACTGGATGCCGACGCCATGCACGTCGCCGCTCAAGCACTGTTGGGTGAGCATGACTTCAATGCCTTCCGCTCCTCCCAGTGTGAAGCCCAACATGCGCGCCGCAACATGATCGAGATCGTAGTCACGCGGCATGGGGACGATGTACACATCGAAGTGGAAGCCAATGCCTTCCTGCACCACATGGTGCGCAACCTCGTCGGCAGCCTCTTGCTCGTCGGCCGAGGTGAACGCCCGCAGGAGTGGATGGGTGAGTTGCTCGACGGTCGCGATCGCACCCGTGCCGGTCCGACCGCACCGGCACGGGGACTCGTGTTCATCGGGCCGCGTTATCCCGCGAGCTGGGGCTTGCCGATCGAGGTCACCCGATGAGCGTGCATCGGTCCATCAAGTTCTGTGGTTTGACGCGGCCGCGGGATGTGGATGAAGCCGTGACGCTCGGTGTGGACCTGATTGGCCTGGTGTTCGCCGAACGCAGCCAACGCCGTCTCGACTCGATGACAGCGTGCCGCTTGCGCGAACGCATTCCAAGTGGGATTCGGGTCGTGGCGTTGTTCATGGACAATCCGCCCGAGCAGGTAAAACACGTGATTGCCAGCGTGCGGCCCGACGTCCTGCAGTTTCATGGAAGCGAGGACGAGGCATTTTGCGCACGCTTCGCCTTGCCCTACTTCAAAGCCATTGCCATGGGTGGATTGGATGGCGAAGGCCTCAATTCCAAAATGGCGTGCTGGCCTTCCGCCGAGGCGTTGCTGTTTGATGGTCATGCGGCAGGCGAACAAGGCGGCAGCGGGCGCGCCTTCGACTGGCAACGGCTGGCAGGCCAGCACACGCCGCGATTCCTGCTTGCCGGCGGCCTTAATGCGACCAACGTGGCACACGCCATCAAGGTGGCGCGCCCTTGGGGTGTGGATGTGTCCAGCGGCATCGAGTCTGCGCCCGGAATCAAGGACCCACGACGCATGCGCGCGTTCGTGAAAGCCGCTCGTCTCGCCGAGACCTGCGCGTGATCCAATCATGCACCGATCGCGGTGCCGCGTTCAGCCGGTCGAATGACTGAGATTTGCTTGTGGTACGCCAGCTCGCCTAAAATACGCAGTTCATTATTTTTCATGCTGTCCGCCGAGGAAACCCATGGCTCGCGTCACGATCGAAGATTGCCTTGAAGTGGTCGACAACCGGTTTGAACTGGTGGTCATGGCCTCGCGTCGGGCCCGTCAGTTGGCCAAGGGTGCGCAAAGCACGCTGGGTGACGAGGAACAAGACGACAAGCCCACCGTGTTGGCATTGCGTGAAATCGCGATGCGCACCATCGACGAAGGCATGCTAGCCGAAGAAGATCGCATCCAGCGCGAGCGCCGTGAGCGCGAAGCCCTTGAGTGGGTGGCGGCCGAAGTCGACGACGACATCATGAAAGGCGGCGACGACCTTTGATCGTCCGCTCCGCAGCGCGCACCGCGCGCTGATCGGTAAAACGCAAGCAAACACGTTGCCGTCCGTGCCGCGGCAACGTACGCTTGGGGCATGAGTAGCCCCAGCACAGAATCGTTAGCAGACAACGCCACGGTGGAAGGCGACATTGATCCCTGCCCGGAATTGATGGAGCAACTGCTGGCGCGCGCGCGCGTCTATCTGCCGGCTGAGCAGCTGGATCTTGTCCGCCGCGCCTATCGACTGGGCGCGCGTGCCCACGACGGCCAATTCCGAAAAAGCGGCGAGCCCTACATCACCCATCCGGTGTCGGTGGCGATCTTGCTGGCGGATCTGGGCATGGATGTGGAAACCCTCTGTGCCGCGATCCTGCACGACGTGCTGGAAGATACGCCGGTCACGCACGAGGACATCTCGGCCCAGTTCGGTGGCAGCGTGGCCGAACTGGTGGAGGGCGTGACCAAGCTCGACAAGCTGCACTTCCGCTCACGACAAGAAGCCACGGCCGAGAGCTTCCGCAAGATGCTCATGGCCATGGGACGGGATCTGCGCGTGATCCTGATCAAGCTTTCCGATCGCCTGCACAACATGCGCACGATCGATTCCATGAGCGGCGAATCGCGCATCCGCATCGCACGTGAAACCCTCGATATCTATGCCCCGATCGCCCAACGATTGGGCATGAACAAGGTCAAGGGCGAATTGCAGGATCTGGGTTTCAAGGGCCTGTACCCCAAACGCCACGACGTCATCTCGCGCCACGTGCAGACTCTGCCGGCCGCGCGTCGACAGGCCATGCGCCAGATCGAAACCGCACTTGCGCAGCAATTGGACAAGGAAGGCATTGCCCACCGTCTGGTGTGGCGGGTGAAGTCGCCCTACAGCATCTATCGCAAGATGAAGACCGAGCAGAAGACCTTCGATCAGGTGATGGATGTCCTCGGTTTCCGGGTAATCGTGGGCAGCGTGATGCAGTGCTACATGGCACTGGGCGCAGTGCACGGGCTGTACAAGCCGGTCGACAAACGATTCCGCGATTTCATCGCCATCCCCAAGGCCAACGGCTATCAATCGCTGCACACCCTGCTGTTCAGCCCCTTTGGTTCGCCCATCGAGGTGCAGATACGCACCGAGGAAATGAATCAGGTGGCCGAACGCGGCATCGCGGCTCACTGGCTCTACAAGACCCCGGATGCTGTGCCGAGCAGTTCGCAGCAGCGTGCGCAGGCCTGGCTGTCGGGCTTGCTGGAAAGTCAGAAAGCCGCAGGTTCGTCGTTGGAGTTTCTCGACAACGTCAAGGTCGATCTGTTTCCCGACGAGGTCTACCTGTTCTCGCCCAAGGGCGACATTCTTTCCTTGCCGCGCAATGCCACCGCCTTGGATTTTGCTTATGCCGTACACACCAAGGTGGGCGATCATGCGGTGGCGG
Organism: Pseudomonadota bacterium; assembly: GCA_963205415.1. Taxonomy (GTDB): domain Bacteria; phylum Pseudomonadota; class Gammaproteobacteria; order Xanthomonadales; family Xanthomonadaceae; genus Denitratimonas. The sequence continues at coordinate 2,828 of CAUJJS010000182.1, read as the reverse complement.
CGCGGGTGGAGCGCAAGCTGGCGCCCCTGCGCACGCGTTTGGTCAGCGGTCAGACCGTGGAAATCATCACCGCGCCGTCGGCCACGCCCAATCCAAGTTGGCTCGATTGGGTGGTGACCAGTCGTGCGCGCACGGCGATTCGACAATATCTGAAGCACCTGCAACACGAAGATGCGATCGAGCTCGGGCATCGCATGCTGGATCGTGCCCTGGACTCGCTCGACAACTCCCTGGATCGCGTTCCCGCCAAGGTGCTCGATCAATACCTGAGCGAGGCGCGCCTGCGTCGTCTGGAGGACCTTCTTGCCGATATCGCCTTGGGCAATCGCATGGCCTTGCAGGTGGCTCAGGCTTTGGTGCGAGGCATCGATGGCCAGACCCATCAACCGCACGCGCCCAGTGCCGAGAAAATCCTCATTACCGGTGGCGAACGTGGCGTGCTCAACTTCCCGGATTGCTGCTTGCCGGTGCCGGGCGACGAGATCATCGGTTACCTGTCCAGCGGCAAGGGAATCATGGTGCATCGGGCCGATTGCCCGAACGTGCCGGAGCTGCGCAAGAGCCCGGAGCGCATGGTGCCGATCGGTTGGGATCGCGAGGTGCGCGGCGAGTTTCGATCCAGCATCCGGGTCGAAGCCGAGAACAAGCCGGGCGTATTGGCACAGGTGGCGGCTGCGATCGCCGAAACTCAGGCCAATATCGACAACGTTGAATATCAGGAACGCGATCTCGCCTCGGCCGTCATCGTGTTCCTGATCAATGTGCGCGATCGCAAGCACATCGCCGACGTCATGCGTCGGGTGCGGCGCTTGCCGGTCACCATTGGCGTGCAACGGCGCTGACGTGCGCGGGCTCCGCGCGCTGAAGGCGGGCGCGTGAGGCCTTAAACTGTCGGGCCTTACCGCAACGAGGCTTGTGACATGTCACGACAGATCATCCACTCCGATTCCGCACCCGCCGCCATTGGTCCTTATTCGCAGGCCGTGCGCGTGGGCAACACCGTGTACCTGTCCGGTCAGACGCCGCTGGATCCTGCCACGATGAAGCTGGTGGAGGGCGACATCACTGCTCAGGCGCATCAGGTGTTCAAGAATCTGACGGCGGTGTGCGCCGCGGCTGGCGGTGATTTCAGCAAGGTGGTGCGCGTGGGCATTTACATGACCGACCTTAGCAACTTTGCCCACGTCAACGCGGTGATGAAGGAATACTTCAAGGAACCGTTTCCGGCGCGCTCCACCATTGGCGTGGCAGCCCTGCCGGTGAGTGCGCAGGTGGAAATCGACCTGGTGATGGTGCTGGACTGAGTCCCCAGGTTCGAATACGCAGGCGATGCCGTGAGCGCTGATCCGGCGCGTCGACCCATCGCGCAACTGCGGGGCGTGGGTGCGCGTACCCACGCCAGCCTTGCGGCGCGTGGCATCCACTCTTTGCAGGATCTGTGGCTGCACCTGCCGCTGCGTTACGAAGATCGCACCCGACTGACGCCGATTCGAGACCTGCGCGCCGGTTTCAGCGCGCAGGTCGAGGGCAGGATCGAAACGGTCGAACGCAGCTTTCGTGGGCGGCCGATGTTGCGCGTGGCCGTGGGTGATGCCTCCAACTGCAGTCTCGTGCTGCGCTTTTTTCACTTCAACGCCGCCCAAGTTCGAGCCATGAACGTGGGCGCGCGCATTCTCTGCCACGGCGAGGTGCGCGTCGGCCAACTCGGGCTGGAAATCGTGCATCCGCGCTATCGCATTCTGGATGACGCGATTCAGGTCCACCTGAGCGATCGACTCGATCCGGTGTATCCGGCCATCGAAGGCGTTGGGGCGACAAGTTTGGCGCGATTGATCGACGCCGCATTGCAGGCTTTGCCGGATGACGCTGATCTGGACTTGATCCCGGATGGCTTGCTGGGACCCTTGCCGGGCTGGTCCGAATCGGTGCGTTTCCTGCATCAACCGCCGGCCGATGCCGACATTCGTGCGCTTGCCGAGCATCGCCACCCAGCGCAGCAGCGGCTGGCCTTGGAGGAACTGCTGGCGCATCAACTGAGTCTGCGCCAGCAGCGGTTGGCGGTGAAGCGTCAAGGCGCCATGGCGATCAAGCCCAGCGACCCGATGAGCCAGCGATTGCGATCGGGCCTGCCGTTCGAGCTGACTCCGGCACAACACCGCGTGCTGGCCGAGATCAGGCACGACCTTGCCCAGTCTGCGCCGATGCTGCGTCTGGTGCAGGGCGATGTGGGCTCGGGAAAAACCATCGTGGCGGCCTTGGCGGCCTTGGCGGTGATCGCATCGGGTGCACAGGTGGCCTTGATGGCGCCGACCGAGCTTCTGGCCGAACAGCACGCGCAGGCCTTCCAAAACTGGTTTTTGCCGTTGGGTATCGAGCAGGTTCATTTGAGCGGCAAGGTCAAGGGCAAGGCGCGTGAGAAAGCGCTCGCGGCCATCGCCGGGGGCGTGCCTTTGGTGGTAGGCACCCACGCTTTGCTGCAGGAGCCGGTTCGCTTTTCGCGCTTGGCGCTGGTGATCGTGGACGAGCAGCACCGTTTTGGTGTTCATCAACGCCTGACCTTGCGCGACAAGGGCATGGAGGGCAGCGAAATTCCGCATCAACTGGTGATGACTGCAACGCCGATTCCGCGCACCCTGGCCATGACGGCCTATGCCGACCTCGACGTGTCGGTCATCGACCAGCTCCCACCGGGCCGCACGCCGGTGCGCACCGTGGTCGCGCCCGAGACGCGTCGCGACGAAATCGTGCAGCGCATCGCCGCGGCCTGCCAGGCCGGGCGCCAGGCCTACTGGGTCTGCCCGCTGATCGAGGAGAGCGAGGAGCTGCGC
>CAUJJS010000181.1 GCA_963205415.1 Pseudomonadota bacterium | reverse complement strand
TTGTCGGGATCGGCATCGCTGTAGTTCATGCGCACGCTGATGATGCGCAGGGTGCCAGGCACGAGTTCCTCGGGGTGGGCGCGCAAGTGCGCACGTTCCTTCATGTAGCCCAGTTCGCCGTGCAGGCCTTGGTCGAGCCAGGCTTGCAGGCGCTCGGAATCCAAGCGCACATCGGTGTCGGCCACGCTCAGCTGCTGGAAGCCCAATTCGACAGCCCATGCGCGCAAGTCGCCCATCAGCGCGGCCAGTGTTGCCGGGTCCTTGAGGTCAGGCGTGCTCATCGGATTGAAAGGTGCGAATGCTCATGCGGCGGGACTAAACTTCGTCCATGGAAGCCAGCGTGCCACTGTATCGCTGCGAAGACCTGCGTGTCTTCGAAGCCCAAGCCATGACCCACGATGCCATCGATGCTTACGCCTTGATGGGACGGGCTGCGGCCGCGAGTTTCGCCAGCCTGAAACGCCATTGGCCGACAGCGCGAAGGCTGTGTGTGGCCTGCGGGCCGGGCAACAACGGTGGCGATGGTTTCGTGCTGGCGCGACTGGCTCGGATGGCCGGTATGTGGGTGGAAGTGGTGACGGTGGGCGATGAGCCGCAGGTTGAACCGGCGCGCCGTGCCTACGCGCATTGGCGAGAGAGTGGTGGCTGCGAGCATCGATTCCAGATCGGCGAGGCCTTGCCGCAGGCCGATGTCATCGTCGATGCCTTGCTGGGCATCGGCATGTCGCGTGCGCCCTCAGGTGCGCTTGCGGCCCTGATCGACGCCATCAACGCGGCCTCGGCGCCGGTGTTGGCGCTGGATGTGCCGTCGGGCCTGGCGGCCGACAGCGGTCATGCCTTGGGCGTGGCGGTGCAGGCGGCGCGCACGGTGAGCTTCATCGCGCACAAGCGCGGCCTTTTCACCGGGCGCGGCCGTGTTCTGGCGGGTGAGGTGGAACTGGCCACACTCGATGTTCCCATCGAAACCCGACACTCGCGATCGCCCTCGGCCCTGCGGTGGCGTGCCGGGAAACTGCGCGAGATCTTGCTGCCCCGCGCTCGCGATGCGCACAAGGGGCGACACGGGCGAGTGCTGGCCATTGGTGGCGATCAGGGTTATGGCGGGGCCATTCGTTTGTGCGCCGAGGCGGCCTTGCGAACGGGCGCGGGCCTCGTGAGCGTGGCCACGCGTGCCGAGCACGTCGCGCCCCTGCTGACGGCCCGTCCCGAAGCCATGTCGCAATCGGTGGAAGACGCCGGTGCCTTGCGTGCCTTGGCGGAGCCGGCCGATGTGTTGGCCTTGGGGCCAGGCTTGGGACGCAGTGAGTGGTCGCGCCAGATGTTTGATACGGCCATTGAAAGCCAGGTGCCAGCGGTCATCGATGCGGATGGCTTGAATCTCCTTGCCGACGCGGCACGCCCCTTGAATGCCAGTGTGCTCACGCCCCATCCCGGCGAAGCGGCACGCCTGTTGTGCTGCGATGTGGCAAGCATCGAAGCGGATCGTTTTGCCGCCGCGCAGGCCTTGGTTCAACGCTTTGATGCCGTGGTGGTGCTCAAGGGCGTGGGCACGATTGTCGCCGCCCCCGATGAAACCCCGGTGGTGATCGGTGCAGGCAACCCGGGCATGGCCAGTGGCGGCATGGGTGACGTGCTCACCGGCGTGATCGCAGCGCTATGGGCCCAAGGTCTGCCCGCGTATACGGCGGCCTGTGCCGGTGCCTTGCTGCATTCGATGGCGGCCGATGCGGCCGCGCGCGAGGGCGGTGAGCGCGGGCTGCTGGCATCCGACCTCTTTCCCCACCTGCACCGATTGGCCAATCCTTGAACAGCTTTGAACTCGCCGGCCCTGCCGATACCGAACGTTTGGGTGCAACGCTGGCCAGACACCTGCCGGATTCCGCCGTCGTGTTGCATTTGGAGGGCGACCTTGGGGCCGGCAAAACCACCACCGCGCGTGCCTTGTTGCACGCCTTGGGCGTAACCGGCGCGGTGCGCAGTCCGACCTACACCTTGGTAGAGCGATACGAAACGGCCAAGGGCGAAGTCGCGCATCTGGACCTGTACCGCATCGCCGATCCGGAAGAGCTGGAATACCTCGCCTTGGACGAACTGGCCGAGCGCGCGCGCCTGTGGCTGATCGAGTGGCCCGAACGCGGCGGTGCCGCTTTGCCATCACCGGATCTGGAACTGCGCTTGAGTGTGGTGGGTGCGGCACGACGCGGCGTCTTGCATGCGCACTCGGATTTGGGGTCGGCCTGGGCGCAGGCGGTTGAGGCCGACTGTCGCGGCGACTTGCCCACGGCCTGATCACCCGTCGCCAGCGCTGGGCGCGCAGCCCTAGTCCGCCCGCTTGGCTTCACGGTGGTCGGTGTTGATCCATGGAATTTCAGTAACTTAGGAGTCGCCTGTGACGTGGCGTGCGGCCCTGGCCTCGTCGTTGGCTACGTGCAACTCTTTGGGGTTTACTCAGGAAGTATCGCTAACGCTATGGTTTATCAGGGAAAACGCTTGCAGTTTTTACTCCAAAGTGCTTGAATCTTTCGCATGAGTCACATTTCTGCCCGATTTGCCCGCGTTTTTACCCTGGCGGCGTGCCTGTTGCTGCCGGCGTGGGCGCTGGCGGCTGAGCAGATTCAGGCGCTACGGG
>CAUJJS010000180.1 GCA_963205415.1 Pseudomonadota bacterium | reverse complement strand
CACCGCAACTATTCGCCGCAGGCCGCGCAGATTTCCGCATTCGAGCAGCAGTTGCAGATTGCCGTGGATTGCGGCAAGCCCTTGTTCCTGCATCAACGCGACGCCCACGCCGACTTCATGGCGGTGCTCAGGCATTTCCAGGGGCGCATCAGCCGCGCGGTGGTGCATTGCTTCACCGGCAGCCGCGAGGAAATGCACGACTACCTGGATGCCGGCTGGTACATCGGCATCACCGGCTGGCTGTGCGACGAACGCCGCGGCACGCACCTGCGTGACATGGTGCGCGACATTCCAGCCGAGCGCCTGATGATCGAGACCGATTCACCCTACCTGCTGCCGCGCACGGTCACCCCCAAGCCTTCGCACCGGCGCAACGAGCCCATGTACCTGCGCCATATCGTCGAAGAACTGGCGCGTGATCGTGGCGAATCGGTGGAACACACGGCGCGGATCACCACGGCAACCAGCCGCGCATTCTTCGCGCTGGGCCACGGCAACCCGACCGTACCCTGACTTGTGGGGGCTGGGAATGATGGCCTGTGTGCAAATGAAACCAAAAAACGCAGGAGAAGGATTCCGCGAGCGTGGCGGTTGGCTGGCTCGGAGTTGGGCACCTTCTCCTGCGGGGGAGAGTCAGAGCGACTTCAGGTATTGCGCAAGATCCGCGATCTCCGTTTCGGTCAGATCCAACGAGTTCTTGGTGTTGTACATCCTGACCACGTCTTCCAGGGTGGCGGCGGAACCATTGTGGAAGTAGGGCGGGTGTTGCCATACGCCTTTCAGCGGTGCGCTGCGGTACTTGCCGGTCGCCGTGCGCGATGCGTAGCTGGGGACGCCTTGAGCTTCCGGTTCGCTGGCCACCTCTGTCGGGTCGTGCAGGCGCTCGTTGGCATCGGTGAATTCCGGGCCGCTGTGGCAGCTTGCGCAACCGGCGACACCCGTGAACAACACGCGACCTCGCTCTGCGGCTGCGCCATCAAAGCTGCCGATGGGCGCGGCCGGAGCGGGTATCGACAGCTGATAAGCCTGCAGTGCAGCCAGCCTCGCTGACACCTGGTCATCATTGCCGTTGGTAACCGATACGCCCGTGCTGCCGAGCCGGCCATCGGTGAAATTGCCGTGTCCGCCCATTTGGGTCACGCCGACATAGCGATTCCAGTAGGCCAGGTTGTCGCCATCGCCAGTGGCGGTGATCTTGTGGATGCCCTGCAATCCGAATGCGGGTGAAATCACCTGCGGGCCGTTCATGCCATCCAGATTGAAGCGTGGGTCGTATTTGCCCGGACCCCAGGAGTTGTAGACCGCCTTCTGTTGCGGATTCAACGCAGGCGACAACGCGATGATCGCGCCCGGATTCAGGTCGCGGTTCGGCCAGCCGTCGAGACGCTTGCCGATACCGGGCGCAAAGGAGTTGTCGACCGTGGAATGACAAAGCGCGCAGGTGATGCCGACCCGGGTCAACACGTCCCGCCCGCCGCGCTGCTCGACCGTGCCCTTGACGCCAACCACCGCATTGAGTTTGATCAGGGCCACCGTGGTATCGGGACTGGTCAGGCTGATGCTGCCATCGACGATGCCGGAAACCACCTCTGCGGGAAGCGCCTCGGAATCCACCTTGAGGCCAACCGAAAGTGCGGTGGTCGGATCAACCGCCGTGCCAATCACCTCATGCATGCGCAAGGCATCCGACCACTGGCTTTCGTCGCCGAAGGTCTCGAAGCGGAACGTGTTCTTGCCTTGCTCCAGGAACGCGGCATCGGGCACGGTTGAAAAGCTCCAGACCACATTGCGTGCAAGCGCTGCTCCGCTCACGGCGCGTACGCCGGTGGATATCGTGGCGACGCAGGTGGTGTTGGCCAGCAGGGGTTCGGCAATCTGCGATTGGGCTTCGTTGGTGGGTGTCGACGAAACGCCGATGAACGTGGCGGTGCGCGTTGCCGCATCGTAGGCAACGGAACCGAACGGCTGCGCATCCGATGGGCAACGCACGCTGAAATTGCCGCCGCCCAGGGTTGCCGGATTGACCGGCTGGTCAAAGGTGGCGCTGACGGTCACGGTGTTGAGCACACCGGTTCCCCCGTCGGCCGGCGTCGTTGCCGTTATCGCCAAAGGCTGCAACTGGGGCTCGGGAACCGTTTCCGGGTTGTTGCTGGAGCCGCTGCAGGCGACAAGACTTGTGCAAAACACGAGGAATGTCGCCATGCGCGGCAAGGCCGGGTGCTTGAACGTGATCATGCGTGTTCCTCCCAATGGCTGGTGTTGGTTGCGGCAATGACGACGCAGGGGACCATCCGCTTGCAGATGCAAGCGGGGCAGTCAATGCCGGCAATCGGCCTCGGATCGATCCGTGAGTGCGCCGCATGCAGTGGCATGCATGGCGCATGGATCAAGGCCAAGCGGTGGATGTCTGCGAAAACGCTATCCCGATGCGAAGTTCAGGAAAATGGATGGCGTGACTTGCGGAAATGTTCCAAGCGGAAATTCCGCGCCCCATGCCGTGAGGCACACACGAGCAATCAAGCAACGGAATCAGGCGCGGATGGCGGCAAGCCGGAGAGCTCGCGGACAGCAACCCACCAGGCGTGTCGCGAAATCGGTGGCGTTCAATCCCAGCGGTTGGAGTTGGAAGCGAAGCCGGGGTCCTGCGGACGAACCACGCAGAAACGCTGGCCGGTCGGTGCCTGCATCACCCACCAGGAATGCACCTGCTTGATGCGTTTGGCGCCGAGGGCTTCCAGGCGTTTGACT
>CAUJJS010000179.1 GCA_963205415.1 Pseudomonadota bacterium | reverse complement strand
GAGCGCATGCAGCCTCTTGCTCCACGGCGATGCTGCCACCCTGATTGCCCACCGTCTGGAGACCGAAGCCGGCGCGCTTCGCGCCAGTGGCATGCGCGACTTCAGCTTCCGCTATGTGCCTGAAGGCGGCTTTGATGATTGTTCGGGTGCCTACGATGTGCAGTTCACTGAGCGCAGTGCCTTGGTCGTGTGGTGCAAGGACGAACACGGCACGGTGGTTTCCAGCCACACCACGACCTATCACCTGCGCTTTGTCAAAGTGCCGCGCACTTGGAACGTGGCAAAGCGCGCGGGCGAAGTCATGCGCATCGAACTGACGCGGCAAGTTGCCGACGTGGTGATGACCGCCGTGCAATGAGGCCGTGCGGCTATTGCGATGGCGTCTGGCCGCTGCTGGTTTGTGGCTTGCCATCGACCACATCGAACTGAAACTTGAACCACACACTGAAAGGCTTGGCCTCGCCTTGGTCGTTCGCCTGGGTGTCGTCGTAGATCACCATGGGGCGGAACTGCCACTCGGCTGCAGCCTCGCGAACGGCTTGTTCGAACGCTGGGCGATGGTTCTCGTCGCCGTCGTATTCGCTGATCCAGGTGGCGCTGACACGGCCCTCGGTATCCACCGATAGTCGTGCCATCAGGGTCACCGCATCGAGATTGAGTGCGACGAGCTTCGTTGGATAGATCGCATCCTGATTGCGTTGCAGTTCAGGCAATTCCACGGACTGTCCTGGCTCAAGCTGATAACGCGCGCTGCCTGCCGGCTCGGGGATCAACTCGTAGCGCGCCTGCCCGTTGTAGTCGGGCACGGGTGCCTGATCGACGTGCGCGGGCGGAGTTGCACAAGCGGCGAGCATCAGGCCCAGCCCACTGAGAACAAGTACTCGCGCAGGGGCGACGTTCGGCTTCATGAGATTCACGGATTCTGTCCGGTAGAACGGGGGCTTGCCTGGATCATTCCCGCACGCTGGCCCACGCGCACGCTCTGCTGAGGTTCCAGTGGCGATGCCAGCGTGGCGACGCCAGCCGGAAGCAGAACGATCACGGTCGAGCCGTAGTTGAAGCGCGCCATTTCGGCGAAGCGATCCAGCGAAATGTTCTGTCCGCGAAAATCCTTGTGCAGGATGCGGTCGGCGTAGCGCGGGATGTTGACTCCGTTCCAGACCGTTTCCACGCCCGAAACCAACATCGCACCCACCATCACCACGGCCATTGGGCCAAAGTCGCAATCAAAATGGCACACGAGGCGCTCGTTGCGAGCGAACAGGCGCGGCACGACGGCGGCGGTTGCTGGCGACACGGAAAACAAGCGACCCGGCACATGCAGGGTTTCACGCAGGGTTCCGCGCCAGGGCATGTGCACGCGGTGGTAGTCGCGCGGGGCCAGATACACGTTGAGGAAATCGCCCTCGGCAAAGGCTTTGGCGGCCTCCGCATCGCCCAGCAGTTCGGCCACACTGAACTCATGGCCCTTGGCTTGGAAGATGCGACCGTCGCGAATGCGCCCCGCTTGGGCGATACGCCCATCGGAAGGCATCAAAAACGCGTGTGGATCAGGGTCGGCCACGCGCGCGCCGGGTTTGAGCGCGCGGGTGAAGAAGGCATTGAAGCTCGGGTAGGCGAAGGCATCGGGCTGCTCGGCCTCGTCCATCGCCACATCGAAGTGCTTGAGGACTTGGCCGATGAGGAAGTTCTTCCACCAGCGCACGCGGCTGCGCGCGGCGTACAGGGCGAGGCGCGACAGCAGGCGATGCGGCAACAGGTATTGGAGGCGAACGGCGAGCGACATCAGTGGGCCTTGATCAGGCTGTGCAGATCGGCCGAGATGGCAGCCGGGTCCAACGGTGGGCGGATGAAGCCAGCGACGCGCACTTGGGGATCGAGCACGGCCACCCAACTGGTGTGATCGATGCTGTAGTCACCATTGGCCGTCGGGGCCTTGGCAAACACCATGCTCATGGCCGAGGCCATCTGGGTGAGTGCGGGCACATCGGCGGTGCCGCTCAAGATGCTCGGACTGAAATAGGTGGCGTAGCGGGCGATCAGCTCGGGCGTATCGCGCTCGGGATCGACGGAAACGAAGAGGATGCGGGGTCGTTGTGCTTCGGGCAGGTCTTGCCAGAGTTTTTCGGCCTTGGCCAGCTCCGCCAAGGTCGTCGGGCAAATGTCGGGGCAATGGGTGAAGCCCAGGAACACCAGGGTGTAGTGGCCTTGGAGCCGCGCCGGATCGATGAGCGAGCCATCGGTGGTCTTGAGTGCGAAGGCCGGCATCGGGCGCGGCGCATCCAGTCGCTGCAGGGTCTTCAGTGCAGGCAGGGCAGGGCCGGAGAAGGTGGACTGACCCAACCACAGGCCGAGGCCTGCGGCGAGTGCAGCGATGAAGATCAGGCTGTAGGGGATTTTCCCCGTGCGTGGTGCGGCAGGTGTATTCATTGCCATAGTGTATCGGCAGGCCCGGCTTTGACGCCGATTCAGTCGAAGCGATAACTCAACTTCACCATGAATTGATCGTCCTGCCGCAAGTGCAAGCTGCGGACCAGAAGATCGGTGGAGTTCATGATCTCCTCGTTGTGTTCATAGCCGCCACGGCCGTACACCACATACAGATCGGACAAGGGTGCCAGCGTGTACCGATAGCGAATCTGCAAGCCGAG
>CAUJJS010000178.1 GCA_963205415.1 Pseudomonadota bacterium | reverse complement strand
TGGCGCCATGCGCAGCCTATTGCTGATCGTATGGCTCCTGTTTCCTGCGTTGGCGCAGGCCGTCACCGTGCCAAGTGAATTTGTCGCGCCCCAGTTCGTTCGGGCCGACGAGGGCACCGATGAGGCCCTACCCAATGCCGTGCTCACCAGCTTGGCTCAAGATCATGATGGTCTGCTCTGGGTGGGCACGGCGCGGGGGGTGGTGCGCTTTGATGGTCATCGCTTTCGTAGCTATGGCAACCGTTGGAGCAGTGCAGGCAGTGAAACCTCGCTGTTCGTGCGCAGCTTGCTGGTGGCGCGTGATGGCAGCTTGTGGGTGGGATCGGATTTTGCCGGGCTGGCGCGTTACAACCCTTTGCTCGATCGGCTCGATCCCGTGCCATTGCCGGTATCGGGGGCGGAGGGGCTGACGGTCAACGCGCTGGTCGAAGACGATCAGGGCCGACTCTGGATTGGCACCGATGGTCACGGGGTTTTGTTGCGCGAACGCGATGGCCGGGTTCGGCAATTGCGCGTCAGCGACGGCAAAGGTCTGCCCGATGATCAAATCCGACAGTTGTTGATCGATCGCGAGGGCGTGCTGTGGATCGCCACCTGGAGTGGCCTTGCGCGACTGTCCGTGAAGCAGCCCGACTCGGCCCTGACGACGATCACCCTGGCACCGGGCAAGACCAACATTTCCGGCCTGTTTGAAGCCAGTGATGGTTGGCTGTGGGTGGGATCGGGTGAGGGTGGATTGTGGCGCTTGGCACCCGGCACACGCCAGCCGGAACGGGTCAGCGACGGTACGCGCACGGGCGCGGTGTACGTCTTTCTTCAGCCCGATGCCGACAGCGTGTGGGTTGGCCAGACCGATGGCATCGATATTCGAAGCCGCACCGATGGCAGCCTTCTGCATCATTTACGCCACCGCTCCGACGACCCGCGTTCGCTCGCCGGCAACGAGGTGCGAACCATGATGCAAGGCCGGGGCGGTTTGATCTGGGTGGGTGGCTATGGCGGTGGGCTGCAACGCTTCAATCCGCACAACGTCGCCTTTCGCTCGCTCGACCGGGTGGCCTTCGCCGATGCCGGTCCGGGCTTCGATGATCCCAACGTGCGCAGCATGGCGGTGTTGGAGGATGGACAAGTCCTGTTGGGTACCGAGGATCACGGCATCCTCGCGCTGGATGCGCACTTGCGTCCGCGCGAGATCTTGACCGATGCACATGGCAGACCCCTGTTGCTGGGTGTGCGCATCACCGCCTTGACTCAGGCACACGATGGCACGCTCTGGATCGGCAGCGATGCGGGCCTCTTCCGCCGCGTGAGGCAGGATTTGGAAGACGTGCCCTATCCCAGCCAACACGGCATCGTGCGCAAACTGGCGGCAGAGCCCAACGGTGTGCTGTGGATAGCGACCGAGGACGGCTTGCTGCGCCGGCAACCGGACGGCACGATCGAAGCGATGCGCGATGCCGATGGCACAAAGCTGCGCCGGAGCATCAACGCCTTTGGCTGGGATTCTGCGGGCAGGCTTTGGATCGGGGGCGAGCTGGGGATCGGTGTGATCGACCCATCGGGCAAGCCCGTCGTGCGTCGCATCGAGACCAGCCATCCGGCCCGTGGCACCAATACCGACGTCATTGGCCTCCTGGTGGATGCGCAGGACCGCATCTGGTTCGACACGCCCAGTGGCCTGTATCGACTCGATGCCGAACACGACGGGCAGCGCAAGCTCGAGGCCATCAGCGCGAGCCATGGCGAAGCCGGCCGGCCGTTCGGCGCCAACCTGCTGATGGATGCCCAGGGGCGGGTGTGGTCGCAGGATCGGGTTTTCGATCCTGCCGCCTCCCGGATATTGACCTTGGGCCACGCCGATGGCGCGGATCTGGGCTCGCCTTGGTTTCGTTCCTACGGCCAACTGCCGGATGGCCGACTGTTGTTCGGTGGCACGCTGGGGCTGCTGGTGATCGACCCGGCGCAGTACCAGCCACAGGCTTACCAAGCGCCCCTGGTGATCACGGCGCTGCGCGTGGATGGCACGCCCATCGCGCCGGCGAGTGCAGCCAACGGACTGACGCTTGCCCCCACGCAACGCCGTGTGGACATCGAGTTTGCGGCGCTCGATTACAGCGCACCGAATTTGCTGCACTACCGCTACCGCCTGGCAGGCGCCGACACGCCATGGACGATCACCGACAGCACCAATCGCGTGGCCACCTATGTCAATTTGCCGCCGGGTCACCATGAGTTCGAGCTGAAGGGGCGTGATCGACTGGGCAACGAAGGCGATGCCACCTTGCGTCTTGGCATCGACGTGATGCCGGCATGGTGGCAACGGCGTTGGGTCCAACTCCTGGGTGTGCTGCTCGGCTTGTTGTGTCTGCATGCCTTGATGCAGTCCCGCACGCGTTGGTTGCGTGCACGCCAGCACGAACTGGAACGGCGCGTGGCCTCGCGCACCCAGCAGTTGCAGGAACTGACGGCGGCCTTGCGCGAGAAATCGAAAGCGCTCGAAGAGGCCAGCCTCACCGACCCCCTCACCGGTCTGCGCAATCGACGGCACTTCTCGAAGTTCATCGACCACGCGGTCGCCACCATCGGACAGCAAACAGCGCCCATGGCGGGGGTGATGGCACCGCAGGCGGGACATGGGCTGGCCTTTTTCCTGTTCGACGTGGATCACTTCAAGCAGGTGAACGACCAGTTCGGCCACGCCGCCGGCGATGCCGTGTTGCAGCAGGTCGCCGCGCGCTTGAGCGAGCGGTTTCCGAGCGATGCCGAGCTGGTGCGCTGGGGTGGCGAGGAATTCCTGGTGGTGGCGTGTGGGATGGATGCCGAACGCGCCACCGCGCTGGCCGCACAGGTGCTGGTCCACCTGAACGAGCACAGCTACCTGCTGCCCGATCAGCGTGCCTTGCAACGCCCCTGCTCACTGGGCCTTGCCCTCTATCCCATGCAAGCGGCCTACCCGCATCAACTGAGCTGGCAACAGGTGCTGGAACTGGCCGACAGCGCCCTGTACGTGGCCAAGCGCGCCGGCCGCAAGGCGTGGGTAGGCTTCAGCGGCGGCACTGCCGGACCGCTTGCGCCCGATGCCGTGAGCCAATTGGCGGAAGAAATCGTCGCAGGCCATGTGCGGGTGCATGGCTCGGTCGATGAGGCGCAGGTGCTGCAGCGGCTGCGCGAAAGCACGTCCTGAACCGCGCGATGTCGCAAACGCATCGACGCAACACAGGACTTTGCAGGCGAACTTGCTGGACAATGCGCCCATACCGAGGCGCCACGTCGCCGGCTTGAAGGAAGTACCCATGATTCGCAGCATGACCGCCTTTGCCCGCGGTGAACGTCAAACCCGCTGGGGCACCCTCAGTGCCGAATTGCGCGCCGTCAACCATCGCTATCTGGAATTCTCCCTGCGCGCACCGGATGACCTGCGCGGACTGGAGCCCATCCTGCGCGAGCGGGTGAACGCGCGCGTGCAGCGCGGCAAGGTCGAGTTGAGCCTGCGCATGCGGACCGAAAATGCCGCCGCCGCGCGGGCATTGCGATTGGATCAGACCTTGCTGGATCGACTGGCCGACATCGCCAACGCCCAAGCGGCGCGCTTCCCCAGCCTGCAGGTGCAATTCACCGACTTGCTGGCCTGGCCGGGCGTGGTCGAGCAGGATGCGCCTGATCCCGACAGCCTGCAGGCCGAAGCGGTGGCGCTGGTGGATGCGGTGCTCGATGGCTTCCACCGTGCGCGTGAACGTGAAGGCGCGGCCCTGGCCGAGGTATTGCGACAACGTCTTGAAGGTATCGAGTCCGCCTGCACCCTGATTCGCCAGTTTCTGCCCGAGATTCGCAGCGGCCTGCGTGCACGACTGCAAGCGCGATTCGCCGAATTTGCACCTGACCTCGACCCGGGCCGGCTGGAACAGGAGTTCGTGTTGTGGCTGCAAAAGCTCGATGTCGACGAGGAGCTGGATCGCCTCGCCAGCCACATCACCGAAGCGCGTCGCGTGCTCGGACTGAGCGAGGCCGTTGGCCGCCGACTGGACTTCCTGATGCAGGAGTTCAACCGCGAGGCCAATACGCTCGGCTCAAAATCCGTCGATGCGCGCACCAGCCAACTGGCCGTCGAATTGAAAGTCCTGATCGAGCAAATGCGCGAGCAAGTCCAGAATCTGGAATGACGGCCCGCGCCGACTCGCTCAATCGGTGGCGGTGCCGCGAATCAGCTGCATGAACTCAGAGCGGGTGCGGGCGTCGTCGCGGAAGTCGCCGAGCATTTGACTGGTGATCATGCTCACTCCGCGTTTGTGCACGCCACGGGTGGTCATGCACTCGTGCGAGGCCTCGATCACCACGCCCACACCACGCGGCTTGAGCACGTCATTGATGCAGTGGGCGATCTGCGAGGTGAGCTTTTCCTGCACCTGCAAGCGGCGGGCGAAGGCTTCCACCACCCGCGCCAGCTTGCTGATGCCCACCACGCGGTCAGTCGGCAGATAACCCACGTGAGCGCGTCCGATGATCGGGGCCAGGTGGTGCTCGCAATGGCTTTCGAAGCGGATGTCGCGCAGCGCGATCATGCCGTCGTAACCGGCCACTTCCTCGAAGGTGCGGCCCAGATACTCGGCCGGATCGATCTCGTAACCGGAGAACCAGTCGCGATACGCGCGGGCCACGCGCTTGGGGGTGTCGAGCAGGCCTTCGCGTGAAGGGTCATCGCCCGCCCAGCGCAGCAGGGTACGCACGGCGGCTTCGGCTGCGCTCTGGTCGACGGGCTGTTCTTCATGCGAACTCATGCTGCGCTCCTTGGTGTGTCAGTTGCGCAGTGATTCGATATCGGGGATCTCGAAATCATAATCGGGCAACAGGTAATCGGGCATCTCGGCACTGCAATCGACGATCTGGCAGTGCCGACGCTGCAGGTAGGCATCGCGGATCATCAGGTAGGGATCAGCGGCATCCTTGAGCATGCCCTCGTAGGGCAATACCGCGGCCCGTGCATCCACACCATACAGCACGCTGACCTCGGCGCCTTCGCGACGGGCCAGCCAGGTGACCGGGCTGACCGTGGTGCTGGCGGCCTTGCCTAGGCCGTCACGCACGGTTCCCGGACCGAAGATCGGCAGGACCAGATAGCGTGAATCCTTCCAGCCCCAGCGCGCCAGGGTCTGGCCAAAATCGCGGTTGCGCAAGGGCACGTTGACGCTCGATGCCGGGTCGAGCAGGCCGCCGAATCCAAGCACCGCGTTCATCAGGAAACGCCCGATCGCGGTTCCCGCCTGACCGGGATGGCCTTCGAGCAGGAGATTCAGGGCCGTGACTGGTTGCTGCAGGTTGTTGAAGAAATTGCTGACCCCGATGCGCACCGGACGCGGCGCCACCGTGGCGTAGGTTTTGGCCACCGGGCGCAGCAGGATGCGGTCGAACACGTCGTTGAAGGCATACATGCTGCGGTTGAAACGCTCCCACGGATCCTGTGGCGAGAGCCCGAACTGGCGCTCGGTGGCCTGTTGGTGGGTGGTTTCGGTCGGTGCTGCGGCGGTGCCTTCCGACGACGCCTTGCGCACGCCGGAACCAGCGCACGCCGTCAGCATCAGGAGAGCCAGCAGCAGCGGCAACAAGCGATTCATGGCAGTTCCACTTCCTCGACCCGGTGCGCGGCGCACAGCGCCTGATAGCGCGCGGACGCCGCGCCTTCGATGGGAGCAGGCGTCAAACCGAGTTGGCGTTGCCGACTGCGGAACCAATGCAGCATGGCCACGCCGGCGCTGTCGATTTCCTGCACCTGGTTCAGATCGAAACAACGAATCGCGGCCGGTTGTTCGCAGCGGGCGCGATACAGCGTCGCCACCGTGTCCAGCGTGACCCGCTCGGGCAAGCACCATCGACCTTCGGCGGCCACGTCCACGTTCAATCCTTGACGCTGATCGCGCCGCTGCGCAGGCCGGCGATGACCTGATCCAGGCTCTGGGTGCGCAATTGCTCATCGAACTGGTTGCGGTAGGTCTGCACGTAGGAAATGCCCTCGACGATCACGTCGAACACCAGCCACGCATCGCCCTTCTTGCGGAACATGTAATCCACCTGCACCGGCTCACCCGCCTGGCGCACGATGCGGCTGGCCACGCGCATCATCTGGCCATTGCGCAGGGGTGTGCTGGAAGCAATGGTGACTTCGGTGCCGGGATCGATGTCGAGCAGGGCGTCGGCATAGCGGCGCAGCAGGCTGTCGGTCAGTGCATCGGCAAAATCCAGAATCTGCTGCGGGCTGGCCGTGCGTGCGTGGCGGCCCAAGACCAACTGCGCCGAGTAAGGGCGATCCATCACGTCGATCAGTTGCGACTTCACGAAGGCGCGCAAATTGGCCGGATCGGCCTTGAAGGCGGCGCGCTGACTGGTGATCGCATCGAGCACGGCGTGAGTGCGCTGGGTCACCAGCTCGGCCGGTTCGGTCGCAGCGGCTGCGGTGAGGGTGAACAACAGCGCGATGGCAATGAGCAAACGCTTGAACATGGATCATCCTTGGTGCCGACGCGCCAGAATCCGGCGCGGGCGCATTATTGTTTATTGTCGCCCGAATCGGCGTTGAACAGGAATTTGCCGATCAACTGTTCCAACACCACCGCCGGCTGGGTCAAGAGTATTTCGTCGCCATCCTTGAGCGGCTCGGGATCCCCACCCGGCGACAGGCCCACGTAGCGTTCACCCAGGAGGCCACTGGTGAAGATCGCCGCGGCCGTGTCCGAAGGCAGCTCACCGGCCGAGCGCGACAAACGCAACACGACGTGGGCATCG
>CAUJJS010000177.1 GCA_963205415.1 Pseudomonadota bacterium | reverse complement strand
GAGCCGTCGATCTGAACCAACTCGCCAAAGCGTGGGCGCCGATCCCGCGGGCGGTGCACGTTCTTGCGCATGGACTTGGCCTTCCATTGCCCGGCCTGGATCAGCCATTGGCGCAGCGTCTCCACGCTGAGCACGATGGCGTGCTCATGCGCCAGATACTCTGCCAGCAAGGTCGGCCCAAACCCTTGGTAACGCTCGGCCTCCAGCGCCAATACCTGCTCGCGCAGGGTTTCGGCATAGCGTCGGTTGCTGGGCTGGCCGCGTTTCTTCGACCGGACCGAGGCTGGCCCATACCTGCGATACGCACTCACCAGTCGCTTCACCTGTCGGGGCGACACCCCCAACAACTCACTGGCACGTTGCTGACGCAGCCGGCCACACGCCAGCTCCTCCAGCACCCCCGCACGCCTCACTTCACGATCCGACAACCCAAGCTCCCCAACCATGCGCGCCCAACCCAAAAGGGGACACTTCTATCTGGTTGGAAGGGGACATTAC
The DNA here is from genome assembly GCA_963205415.1 of Pseudomonadota bacterium. Lineage (GTDB taxonomy): Bacteria > Pseudomonadota > Gammaproteobacteria > Xanthomonadales > Xanthomonadaceae > Denitratimonas. The sequence continues at coordinate 5,904 of CAUJJS010000177.1, read as the reverse complement.
TAACTTGGACTTACATAGCAAGTTGCACGTGTCACCATTATTCTTGCTTAGAATTTGACCGTTTTGAAGTAAGCGCCTGAGCGGCAACGGATGAGCCCTGGTTATCCACACACTATCCTCAGAATAGATCCACCAAGCCTGTGGAAAAGTTCCCCACGCCAGCCACCATGCAACGTCAGGGAAGTGGTTCGAGATGAGCTGCACGCAGTCGACCTAACCCAGAGTGCTGCGTGTGAATCGGCACATGACACATCTGGGTGAAGGGTGCGGCGGGCGGGATGACCTTCAACATCCCGCCGTTCGTCATTATCGAACCTTAGCCTGCATGGGCCACCAGTTGCCCGACGCGTTGCAGCGCAACCGACGCGGTCGGGTAATCCATCTCACGCTGGCCTCGCAGTTCATCCAGCATGGCCAAGGTGAAGCGCAAACCGGAATCATCCCGCTTCAACCACGTCGCCAAACGCTGCTCCGAACTGCCCTGTCCGGAGGCGAGAACCTGCGCCACCAAGGCGCTTTGACGGGCACGCAATTCATCCAGCAAGGAGCCACGCGCCAGTGCGTGCCAGCGCCCTTCGACCGGCAATTCGTTGACCCGGCGTGACAGCCAGGACAAGTGCAAAGCCGCGCCCAAACCGAAGTAGGTACGCGCCACGTCCTGCACCGCCAGTTCCTTGTCGAGCGCGACCCGCACGATATCCAGCACGCTGGTCTGGAACGGCAAGGCCGCGAGGCTCTCGGCCAATTCCTGACCGAAACCCTGATCCATCCACTGCGCCCGCGCCTCGGCATACTCGACACGATCCTGCTCCGATAGCGCCTGTCCCAAGTTGCCGCGCAGGGTTTCGATGCCCGCGCCGAAGCGCTTCACCGACGCTGCAATGTCGAGCTCTTCACCCGGCAAGTTGAGCAACCAGCGCGTCATGCTGCGCAACTGGGTCCAAACCAGAGCCAAGGCATCGAGCTGGGCCTGCTTGGGCACCGTCAGATTGACGGCGTCGATGCCGGCCCACAGGGTACGGGCATCGGCCAGTACACGCGCGATGCTGTAGGCCTTGGCCACTTGCGAGGCGCTGGCGCCGGTATCTTCCTGCATGCGCAACAGGAACGTGGCACCCATGCGATTGACCATGGAGTTGGTCACTGCGGTGGCGATGATTTCGCGCTTCAGGCGGTGCCGCTCCATGTTCGCGGCGAAGCGTTCCTGCAGCGGTTTGGGGAAGTAGCGCTTGAGTTCGGTCGACAGGAAAGGATCTTCGGGCACGTTGGAATTGAGCAACTGGCCGTAGACACTCATCTTGCCGTAGGACAACAGCACCGACAGCTCCGGACGCGTCAGCCCTTCGCCCCGTGCCTTGCGCTCGGCAAATTCGGCGTCCGAGGGCAGGAACTCGATCTGCCGATCCAAACGTCCTTCGCCTTCCAGAACGCGGATGAAATGCTGCTCGGAGCCGATGCGCGCCACGCTCATGCGCTCCATCAACGACAAGGCCTGGTTCTGTCGGATGTTGTCGAGCAGTACCAACTCCGCCACTTCATCGGTCATTTCCTGAAGCAGTGCCTTGCGACTGTCGCTATCCAGCTGGCCGTTCGCCACCGCATCATTCAACAGGATCTTGATGTTGACTTCGTGGTCCGAGGTATCCACGCCGGCTGAGTTGTCGATGAAGTCGGTGTTGAGGATGACGCCATTTCGGGCCGCTTCGATGCGACCGCGCTGGGTCATGCCGAGATTGCCGCCCTCGCCGATGATGCGGCAGCGCAGCTCGTTGCCGTTGACGCGAATGGCGTTGTTGGCCCGATCTCCCACGTCGGCGTGCGTTTCCGAAGTCGCCTTGACGTAGGTGCCGATGCCGCCGTTGTAGATCAGGTCCACCGGCGCCTTCAGCGCAGCGTTGATCAATTCGGCAGGGGTCAGGTGCAAGACATCCGCGGACAGGCCCAGCACCGCACGCATTTCCGCGCTGATGTCGATCGACTTCAGACTGCGTGCAAACACGCCGCCGCCGGCGGAGATCAGCTTGGGATCGTAATCTTCCCACGACGATCGCGGCAGGTTGAAGACGCGCTCGCGCTCGACGAAGGACACTTCCGAATCCGGATTCGGGTCCACGAACACATGGCGATGATCGAAGGCCACGAGCAGGCGAATGTGCCGCGACAGCAACATGCCGTTGCCGAACACATCGCCGGACATATCGCCAATGCCGACCACGGTGAAATCCTCGCTCTGGCAGTCACGTCCGAGCGCCCGGAAGTGACGCTTGACCGATTCCCATGCGCCACGCGCCGTGATCGCCATGCCCTTGTGGCTGTAGCCCACCGAACCACCGGATGCGAAGGCATCGCCAAGCCAGAAATTGCATTCTGCCGATAAGGCGTTGGCGATGTCGGAAAAACGTGCGGTGCCCTTGTCGGCCGCCACCACCAGATAGGGATCATCGACATCATGCCGCACCACCTGATCCGGCGGCACGATCTTGCCCTCGACGATGTTGTCGGTGATGTCGAGCATGGAGCCAATGAAGAGTTGATAGCAGGCAATGCCTTCCGCCTGCACCGCCTCGCGATCCGTCGGTGGACGCTTGACGAAGAAACCACCCTTGGCGCCTTCCGGCACGATCACGGTGTTCTTCACCATTTGCGCCTTGACCAAGCCCAGCACCTCGGTGCGGAAGTCTTCACGCCGATCCGACCAGCGCAGGCCACCACGCGCCACCGCGCCAAAGCGCAGGTGCGTGCCTTCCACGCGCGGCCCATACACGAAGATCTCGCGATACGGATGCGGCTTGGGCGACTCGGGCACGGCCGCTGGGTCGATCTTGTATGCGATCACTTCACGGCTGCGTTCCTTGTTGGACTGATAGAAGCTGGTCCGCAGGGTCGCGAGAATGGCGGCTTCGAACTTGCGCAGGATGCGATCCTCGTCGATGCTCTCGACCCGATCCAGCAGAGTGCGCAGGGCCTGCTTGGCCGCTGCCATCTGTGCATCGCGACTGGCGGTACGCGCCGCCACAACCGCGTCCAGCGTCTGCATGGCCACGGTATCGGAACCCGCCAAGGCCACCAGTTCTGCGCGGAAATTCGCCTGCCCTTCCGCCTTCTTGGCTGCGTCTTCTTCCGGATGGAAGCGCGCTTCGAACAACTCCACCAACAGGCGCGCCAGCAAGGGGTAGCGCACCAGCGTTTCTTCCATGTAACTCTGCGAGAACGGCACGCCGACCTGCAACAGGTACTTGGCATAGCCGCGCAACATCGCAACCTGACGCCACTCCAGTCGACCGGCGAGAATCAGGCGATTGAAGCCATCACTCTCGGCGCGGCCGCGCCAGATCGCCTCGAACGCATCCTCGAAGCGGGCGCGGACCGAATCCACCTGCACGTTGGATCGCGCTTCGATCTCGAAATCCTGGATGTGGATGGTGTCGTGGCCCGCATGCACGACATAGGGATGTTCGGTGCGGATGCGCAGGCCGAGGTTTTCCATCAGCGGCAAGGCATCGGACAAGGAAATATCCTGGCCAAAGCGGTAGAGCTTGAAGCGCAAGTCGGTATCGCCGCGTTGGTACAACTGCAGGCTGAGATCGTTGTCGGCGTTGAGTTGGGCCAAGCGCTCAACGTCGGCAGCCGCCAGTTCCGGACTGACTTCTTCGATGTAGCCCATGGGCAGGGCACGCGCAAAGCGACCTGCCAGATCGAGGCCTGCGGCCTCGCCATGGCGCTGCACCAGCTGATCGCGCAGGGTGTCGTGCCAATCGCGCACGATTTCTTCGAGGTTCCGCTCCAGCAACGCCACGTCCACACTCTCGGGAGCACCCGCCTTGGGCCGTACGATCATGTGCAACTGCGCCAGCGGCGACTCACCCACCTGCGTCGTGGTGTCGATACGTTGGCCATTGAGCGCCTGCATCAACATCGATTCGATGCGCTTGCGCGCCACGGTGTTGTGCCGATCGCGCGGAATGTAGACCAGCACCGAAAAGAATCGACCATAACGATCGCGACGCACGAACAGACGCGGGCGAATGCGCTCCTGCAGCGACAACACGCTCATCACGGTGCCATACAGCTCGTTGCGGTTGGACTGAAACAGCTCGTCACGCGGCAAGGTCTCCAGGATGTGTCGAAGCGCCTTTGCGCTGTGACCATCCTTGGGCAACTCGGAATGATCGGCGACGAACTCGTTGCGCTCGCGCACGACGGGGATGTCCCAGGTGCTCTGGTTGTAGACACTGGAGGTGTACAAGCCGATGAACCGGCGCTCGCCACAAGCGCGCCCGTTGGCATCGAACTCCAGCACGCCAACGTAATCCATGTACCCGCCCCGATGGACCGTGGAACGGGCATTGGTCTTGGTCAGGATCAAGGCATCCGGCACATGTCCGGTGGCGTGCATCGCCTCCAGCAAGCCGCTGACCGAGCGTGGACGACCGGCGCGACGATCATCGCGCAACAGTCCCAAGCCGCTATTGGCAACCGGCAACAACAGGTTGTCGCCATTGTCTGGCGACACCTGATATTCGCGATAACCCAAGAAGGTGAAATGGTCATCCGCCAACCAACGCATGAAGTCGCTGGCTTCCTGCACCTGCTGCGCCGACACCGGCGAAGCGGCGGTCGCAATGGACTCGGCACTTTCACGCGCACGCTCGCGCATGGCCTTCCAGTCGGCCACGCACACGCGAACGTCATCGAGCACCGCATGAATCTGACTGTCGAGCTGTGAAAACTCGTCGGCGCCCGCCTGGCGGTTGATCTCAATATGCATCATCGATTCGAGCTTGCCATCGCGCGCATCCTCGCCGATAGCGACAATGCGGCCCTCAGCATCGCGCTGAACCCGCATCACCGGGTGACCGAGCACATGGATGCCGATGCCCAGGTTCGCCAGCACCATGCAGACCGAGTCCACCAGAAAAGGCATGTCGTCGTTGACGATCTGGACCACCGTATGAGGCGTTTCCCAGCCATGCTGCTCCAGCGAGGGATTGAATACCCGCACGCTTGCCTGACCTGGCGCACGCACGCTGGCAAAATCCATGAAGCTTGCGACCAGTGCGGCCCAGTCTTTCGAGGCCCGAACCTCGAACTCATCCGAGTTCATGCGCGAGTAGAACGTGCCCGCGAACAAGGCCGCGGCACCGTACTGCTTCGGTGACACGCTGCTGCGCAGGTCGTTGAGAATGCTGGCCAAGGCCTCGCGGGTGCCGTTTTGGACCGTTGTTTCCGTGATGTTCATCGCAAACCACAGCTAGGGAAGTTAGCTGGGCATTGTGCCACTGCGGCTTGAATACAGCGACCGCAGAACCCCGGAAATGGCCTTGAATCCACGCGATGCCACGCCCGCGCTCAGAGCTGGTTCATGCTCGCAGCATCGCGACTCACCGTGGCATCGACGCGTGCCACGCGGCACAGCTCCGAAACCCGCACAACGGAACCTGCGGAAAACCCAGACGAAAAAGCCACCGTTGCGGTGGCCATCGTTGACACTTCGATCGAAATGGTGGGCGGTATAGGGTTCGAACCTATGACCCCTGCCGTGTGAAGGCAGTGCTCTACCGCTGAGCTAACCGCCCAAGAACGAACTGAGCGTTGAACTTGGTGCCCAAGAGAGGACTCGAACCTCCACGGTTTTACCCGCTAGTACCTGAAACTAGTGCGTCTACCAATTCCGCCACCTGGGCACGGTGAACGACCGCCTCGGAGCACGAGGCGAGCCGCGCAATTTACGGCCAGTCGTTGCATCTGTCAACAACAAGCCTGTTCCATGTCAATGCAATTTAGAAATGTCCCCTGGTTGTGCCAGTTAGAGATGTCCCCTGTGATCTGAGCTGGGCACCGCCGAGGAAGTAATGGACATGTTCCTCCATGGGTGGTTCTGGGCTGGCTTGGTGGCTTTGGCTG
>CAUJJS010000176.1 GCA_963205415.1 Pseudomonadota bacterium | reverse complement strand
CCGGCCAGACGTGCCGGCGCTTCCACCGATTGGTAGAAGTACAGCAGGATGTTGTTGATGTCGGCGATGGTGTTGCCGGGCTTGTAGTACAGGCCCATGAACTCCTCGCGAATCTTGACCAAGTTGTAGCGGCCGTTGGCCGTCACCGGCGCAAGATTGGTCCAGCGCGCGGCGCTGATGCCCTTGTACTTGAGCTTGTGGTTCCAGATGACTTCGGCACCCGTCTGCGGGATCGGGAAAGGAATGCCTTCGGCGGCGTTGGTCACGCCGTTCTCGTCCGCCGTCAGGGTGGCGGTCGTGGCGTTCTTGACGGTGAAGTCGTAGGTGCGCTGCGGGTACGAGGCCGAACGCCGCGTGGGGTAAATGTCCATGCGGAAGGTCGGGTATTTGGCGAACATCGCCTTCTGGCCTTCGGTCAGCTTGTCGGCGTGTTCCTTGTAATTGGCCTGCGTGATCGAAAACGCCACTTTGTCGGCGGCGAATGGATCGGGATGAGACATGCCGGCCTTGTAGCCTGCCGGGGGACTGGTGATGCCACCCGTCCACGCCGGGATCGTGCCTTCGGCATTGCCGGCCGCAATCGCGCCCATGGCGGTGAGCTCCTTGCCGAGCTTGGCCGCCTGTTCCGCATTGACTTTTGCAAATGCCGTGCCGCTGGTCAAGGCGACGGCAAGGCATACCGCCAAAGTGGATCGAATACGTGAAGTCGTCATTGGATACTCCTTGGCTGGATCAGAACGAATACTTGGCCACGACCGAATAGAAATCGCGGTCGTGGATCTGGTTGTGGGGTTTGCCGCCGGTAAATACGGTGTAGCTCAGGTCGAAGGACCAGCGGTTCATGTAGTTGGCCTCCACTCCCAGCGTGCCGGACTTGCGACCTTCGAGGAAGTTGCCACCCGGCCCTGGGGTGGTACCGTTGACGTCGTGATTGAAGGCCACACGCGGGGAAATCGTGAAGGGCGAGCCAAACGCATTGGGATAGTCGGCGCGACCAGCCAAGCGATAGCCCCAACTGAAAGCGGTGGCAAAGCCGGTGGTCAGCGTGACGGGATTGCGCAAATACCCCGAGTCGATGGCGTAGCCGCCGCCGGTATCGGTACCTTCGCCTTCGTAGCGCATCACGCTGGCGTCCGGCAAATCCCACACTTTGGTGGCGCCAAATTCACCCACCAGCGAGATCTGTTCGGCACCCAGGAAGTTGCCCGGCCCGATGACCTTGGTGAAGGTCGATTGCGCCTGACTGATTTCATGCCGCTCCCAGCCGCGGATGTACTCGCCCGGACCGTAGCTGCCGAGCTGACTGCGGAAGCGTAGGCCCGGTTGCGGAATGACCACGTTGAGCGGCGTGAGGCCCGCAAACAGCAGCTCCACGTCATCCACCTGCAGGGGCATGTTCGGGCGATAGCTGACTTCGCCTTGGAAAGCGACGCCGCCCGGCAAGGATGTGCTCCACGACAAGCCCCACAGCTCGATGTCTTCCGGATACTCCAGGAAATAACTGCCGGAATTGGGCGAGGTGTTGGTGACGGAGATGCCGGAAACCAGCGGCACGCGGCTGTGGTAGTTGAGGTAGAACAGGCCAAATTCGACGCCATTCATGAAATCGGCGTAATAACGCAAGGCCGCACCGAACTGGCCGCTGTCCTTGGCGTTCTTGTTGGGACTGCGGGGGAATGCAGCAGTGCATCCGGCCGCCACCAAGCTCGGCGGCATCCCGGTGTCGCTCATCGCCCAGCCGGCCGCACCGTTGAAGCAAACATCACGGTACAGCGCCGGGTTGTTGATCGGCTGCGGCACGGTACCGAAGTTGAGCATCACGTACTCACCCCCCGGGGCGGCAAAGTCGTTGGCGCTGAAGTAGGTGCCCGCCGCGTCGACTTCGATCTCCTCGAACTCGAACATGTACAAGGCTTCGAACGAGAGTTTGTCGGTGATCGAGAACGAAGCCCACAGTGAGTCGATCGGCAGATAGGCTTCCTTCAACTCGGCACCGGCCACGCGCAAGGCGGAGAGATCGAAGGGGTTGATCACGTTGATGCCGTTCTGGATGAAGGTGCTTTCACCCCAACTCACCACTTGGCGACCCAAGCGCACCGTGCCCTGACCGGCTTCGCCGTAGCTGAAGTTGTGGAACACGAAGGCATCAAGCAGACGGAAACGCTTGCCGACCAAGTCGCGCGCTTCCTGCGTCAAATCGTCGCGACTGGCATTCTCGAAGTCATAGAAGTACGTGGCACGCGCAAAGGCACCCGAGTCGCGGTAGTTGAGCGAGAGTTCGGAGGTGATCTTGAAGGCGTTGGAGATCACATCGCCCTTGTCGTACTTGAGGTTACCGTCGTCGCGGTTGGCCGAGAAACGGCCGCGTGCGGCCACTTGCAACTCTTGTGCAGCAAGGTAGTCGCCGGCGGCTGTCAGGGCTGCGATTTTTGCCACGATGGCCGGGTCGAAGTGCGACTTGGCAATCAGGTCGTCGGCTTGATCCTGCGCGCGCCACGAGGCACCAAAGGACACCGTGGTATCGAGCGAACCCGTAAAGTCGCCCTCGCCGAAGTCGATGGCCATGGCCGGTGTCGCAGCCAGCGCGATGACGGCAGCGACGGCCAGGGCCAACGGGCTGCGCAGCATGCGGAAGTTGTTGTGTGAACGGTTCATGGTGGGCTCCTGCTTACTGCGCGCGAATGACGGAAGGATCCTGGACCAGGACGGTGGTACCGCCTGTCGCCAACAGGCTGGCCATCTGACCCTGCATTTCAGCCGTCACAGCCGGCACGCTTGGACTGATCAAGGAGGCATGCTCACCGGCGGTGAAGCGCACCACGCCGCGCACGCCATTGGCGGCTTGAGTGGTTTGTGAGATCGCCGCCAGCCCCAAGGCTCGAATTAGTGGCTCGGTACCTGACAAGGGCGCACCCGGCACGCTGTTGGGAACGACCTGATCGGGCAAGCTGGAAGCACCGTCACCGACCACCTCGTGCAGGAGAATGGTGTTCTGCATCGAGGCAAATCCGTAGTTGATCGGGTCGATCGAGTCGATCACCTGCTGCGCCGCCCCCATGAAGCTGTCGTAGGTCGGGGTACCGGCGTTCACGCCCGAAGCGGCCAAGCCTGCGCGGATGCGCGGGCCAAACGAGACCGAACCATCCAGCATGCGTGCGATGCCGCCGCCAGGCACGGAGAGTAGACCCACGTTGACAGTCGGCTCCAGCGCCAGGAACGAGGTTCCCACGATGGCACCCAGCGAGATGCCGACGAACTGGATGTTCGAACTGTCGAAGTCACCTGCGCCATTGCCGTCGATATCGAGGCTCGGGATCGTGGCACTGAGCACAAACAAGTCGGCGACGCCTTGGCGCAGGTTGTCGCGCGAAGTCAGCAGCGAGGCCAGATTGATGAAGTGCGTGCCGGAAGCATCCACCACGCCATCAGGCCCGGGTGCGCCGGTGGTGTTGTTGACGTAGTCGACGTTGAAGGTGCGTTCGGAGGCCACGGCCGCAAACGGCGTATTGCCGATGGCCAGCGGACTCTCCGGCGGCAGTCCGTGTAGTGGTAGATCGATTGCGATTACGGCAAAACCTTGGGCCGCCAAGGTGGCTGCCGTAGCCAGTGCGTGGCTGCGATTGCCAGTGATACCGTGCTGGAAGATCACCACCGGCCAACCGGTCGCCGGCTTGGTACGGCCCGAGTTGGCATTGGGGATCGTCGCCAGCACAGGGATAGTGACATCGGCGGTCTTCACCGGGAAGGGATTGGCGAAGGTGATGTTGGTCGATGCCGGACTCAAACCTGCGGCGTTGAAGGGTGGCACGTAGGCGCCCGGTGCTGCTTTCCAGAAACCGTTGAGCGGCGCGGTGGGGTTTTCGGCACTGGGTGCGCTGAGGTAGTACGGCACTTGGAGCGTGCCGATGAAGATGTCGGCCACCGGCGGCAAACCGACTGCCGATAGATCCATGCCGCTGGGCACGAGCATCGCGGCACCCGGCTCGGTCACCGAACGCACGGCCTGCATCACCGGGGTGATGGACTGGGTGGTGAACACCCAGCTCAGCACCACATCATCGGGCTGGATGCCGGCACCGGCGGCGGCGGCCAAGTGCGAATTGGTCAATTTGCGCAAGGGCTCCAGCGCACAAGCCGTGGCAGCCGGCAGCAGCGGCTCGGTGCTCTGGCCGTTGGCGCACAACGGCGACGTACGCTTGGACAGGAAGTAGGCCTGATCCGTGGTGGCATCGTTGCCACGCGCATCGCGGATGCCATCGGTCAAGACCACCAAGTACGAGGTGAGTTGCTGCAGCGGCTGGGTCGGGATGATGGCCAGCGTGGTGCCGGCGGCGTCGCTCGGAGCGAGTGCGGTGACAAACTCCGTGCCACCGGTCAGTTCACGCGTAATGCCGGTGACACCGCCGCCGGGGCCGGTCAGGGATACCTCGAAGATGCGCACCGACTGCCCCGGAATGATCGAGCTGACATCCGGCTTGGCATTGAACTTGGTGGACATCGGCCCGGTTGTGCTCCAGCCATCCAGAGAACTCACGGCCACGCTGGGGTCGCCGTAGTTGGTGGGGTTGGCGACCGGTGGGTTGAGCGTCAGATCGGTGGTGCCTGACAACAACAGGTTGTTGGGCAAGGGAATCACGCCACCGCTGGGGTCGAAGCGCGCGGTGAGCACGCCGGTCACCGGGTTGCCGTTGTTGTTGTTGGACGGCACCGTCGCTACGGCGCGGTCGCTATTGCTGGAGCCGCCGCATGCTGCAAGCAGCAAGCTGGACAGCGCCAAGGTCAGTGGGATCCTGGATCGCATGGTTTGGTTTCCTTAGACAACCGAGTGTGAGCGCAACGTGAACCTATCATAGGGATCGGCTCGCCCTGCTGGCAATGCTGTGACGTATGGTTTACGTGAGCCACGTTTGCTGCAATGCAGCAATTTGCCAAGTGTTAGGGATTTGGAAAATCACTGGCCTGCGGCTCAAACGCACGCGGCTTCCAGCCGAAGTCGCGCCGAGCGGCCGCATCCGGGAAGACCAAGTCTTCTCCCATACGCCTGAGCATGGACGGGCTGAGCCCGGGTCCACGATGGAATTTGCTCAAGGCCCAGACGCCCGCTTGCAACAGGCTGGATGGCACGCGAACGAGCTGCGCCGGCGGGCTTAGACAGGCTAGGGTGCGCCGCACCATTTCGTCGTAGGCAAGGGTCTCACCACCACACACTTCATAGCACTTGCCGGCACTGGCCGCGGCATTGACTGCGCACCACGCGCCCAAAGCCAAATCCTGGGCATGAACGGGTTGGCGCAAACCGCGGGCGTGTCGCGGCAAGGGTAGGCAGTGCCAACGCCGCGCGAGCGCCGCGATGCGGCTGAGGTTGGCGTCCTTGCCACACCCATAGATCAAGGTGGGCCGCAGGATGGTCCAGGCGATGCCGCGCGCTTGGCAGTAGGCCGCGAGGCTCGCTTCGGCTTCCAGCAATCGTTCCGCCAGCGCACGCTCGTCGGGGTCGATCGAGTTCTGTTTGCTCAAGGCACTGGTGGAACTGAAGGCGACGATGCGACTGGGTCGATGACGCGTTCGCGCCAACCAGGACACCAAACCATCCAACGGGCCAGCGCTGAACACCAAATCCGGCCGTCGCGCCGCATCACCGCCGACATGGATGTCGAACTGGGTCCAAAGTACTGATGAGGCCTGCGTGGGCGGATGCCGCGAAACCGCCTCCACCGACACCCCCTGATCCAGCAGATGCGGCAACAGGAAGTGACCGATCTGGCCACTGGCACCGAACACCAAGGCGTTGCAGTCAGATGCTGAGCGGGTCGTGCTCATGCGCTGGGTGAACACGTCTGCCGCCACGCATCGATGATGGCCGTCCGCGCAAGGCTCAAATCCGGATCCATCGGCACCAGCCGTGCGCGTGCATCCAGGGTGCAGGCCAGTGCACGGGCACTGAGCACGGCATGGGCCTGTCGGAGTGCCGAGGCGGTCGCTTCGTCCACGAATCCAAGCTTGGCCAACGCGCCGAGCAGGTCCAGTGTGTGGGTGTGTGCCGTCACCTCGGGTCGCTGGGGCGCACAGATCAGCGCGCCGGCCTGCAACAGGAACTCCAGATCCACCAGTCCGCCTTCACCCTGTTTGAGATCAAATTTCAGACCATCGGAACGATCAAGCTCCGCGCGCATGCGTTGGCGCATCGTGCGTGCCTCCTCGCGTACGCGCTCGGGCGCCCCGCCGCGGCACAACACCTCGGCGCGTATCTGTTCGAAGGCTTGCACCATGCGCACATCACCGGCCACGGCGCGCGCGCGCGCCAGGGCTTGGCGCTCCCACGTCCAGGCCCGTTCGTGCTGGTACGCGGCGAAGGCCTGCATGCTCGATACCAGCAAGCCCTTACTGCCGTCGGGGCGCAATCGCAGGTCGACTTCGTAGAGGCTGCCGGCCGGTGTGGGCATCGCCAAGAGATTGATGATCTTCTGCACCACGCGGGTGTGGTAGCGCACGGCATCCAGTGCCCGATCGCCATCACTCTCTTGCGTGTTCTGATCGGCATCATGGAGAAACACCAAATCCAGATCCGAACCAAAGCCCAGCTCTCGGCCACCAAAACTGCCGTAAGCCACCACGGCCATGCCGCCGTCGCGCAAGACACCGTGCCGTCGTGCCACATCCGCGACCGCCCACGGCACGATCTGCGCGACCACGAACTGCGCCAGTTCGGCCAAAAGGCGGGTGCACGCGGCGGCTGGACGGCCTTCGATCAGATGCGCGCGTGCAATGCGAAACGCAACGCCCTGCCGCACCTCGTTGAGTGCCAGCACCCGCGCTTCCAAATCATCATCGGCCACACCCGCCACGGCTTGCTGCAACAGGCGCGTGGCTTCTTCACTGACACTGGCATCGGGCAAGCCGCGTGCATCCAGAAGTTCGTCCAGCAACAAGGGATGCGAACACAGGCGCTCGGCCATCCAGCGGCTGGCGGCGATGGCATCGACCAGCCGCGCCAGGGCCGCCGGCTGCTCGTCCAGCAATGCCAGATAGCTGGATCGACGCAGGATGGCTTGGATCAAAGTCAGACCGCGTTCGAGCACGAGGTCGGCCTTGCCACTGCCGCTCGCCGCCACCAGCAGCTTGGGAAGCACCCGATCCAAACGCGCACGCGCACGCGCCGACAGGTTGCTCAGGCTGTTCAAGCCGGCAAATGCCCGCACGCGCGAGGCGGCCTCACGGCCATCGGCAAAACCGGCGCGCTGCAGTTGCGCAATGACATCGGCATCCTGCGGTTCGTGCCATAGCGCGGCCATGGCGGCCAAGTCGACCTGTGCTGCCCGGACAGGCGCCTGGGTGTGCGCCGCGAACACGCGCGCGAACTCGCTGGCCACATGTTCCCGATGCTGATCCAGCGCCTTGGACAGCGCCTCCCAATCGGCAAAGCCCAGACCCCAGGCAAGTCGCGCGCGATCCAGCGCATCCTCGGGCACGCTGTGGACTTGCTGCTCGCGCAACATCTGTACCCGATTCTCCAGACGTCGCAGGAAGCGATAGGCCGAGGCCAAACGCTCGGCGCTGGTGTCGGGAATGTGGCCCGCGCTGCGCAAGCGCGCCAAGGCTGGCAACAGGCCACGCACGCGCAACGCGGGCTCGCGACCGGCGCGAATCATCTGCAGGACCTGCACGATGAATTCGATCTCCCGGATGCCGCCACGGCCCAGCTTCAGATCGGCTTCGCGTTCCTTGCGCGCCACTTCAGCTTCGATCATGGCCTTCATCTCGCGCAAACCTTCGATCGCGCCAAAGTCGAGGTAACGGCGGTACACGAACGGTCGCATCGATTCCAGGAACCGCTCGCCCTGAGCCAGATCGCCCGCCACCGGCCGAGCTTTGATCCAAGCGTAACGCTCCCAATCGCGGCCCTCGCGCTGGAAATACTGTTCCATCGCGGCAAACGACAGCGCCAAGCGTCCGGCCTGACCGAACGGTCGCAAGCGCATGTCGACGCGATACACCATGCCTTCGGCATCGATATTGGCCAGCAACTGGATCAGACGTTGGCCCAAGCGCTGAAACCAGTCGTTGTTGTCCAGCGCGCGCGCGCCATCACTCTGGCCCGCACCGGCAAAGCCGAACACCAAATCGATATCCGAGGAAAAATTGAGTTCGCTGCCACCCAACTTGCCCAAACCGAAGACCACCAGCCTTTGTGCCACGCCTTGGGCGTCACGCGGCACACCGAAATCGCGTGCCATGCTGGCGTGCAGGGCATCCAAGGCACCGGCCACGCACCGTTCTGCCAATTGCGAGGTGCCCACGAGCGTCTCTTCGAGCGCGTCGATGCCATTCACATCGCGATGGATCAATCGCACGCTCTCGGCATGACGATAACGACGCAACAGCGCCGGCCACGTGGATGCAGCGTCAGCTGGCAAGCTCAAACCGCTGCGGCCGGCATCCACCTCATTCAACAGGGATGGCATGCGGCACAATCGATCGGCCGCGTAATCGCTGGCCACCAGCACGCGATGCAGGCGCTCCAGGCGCTCCGGCTGCGCGGTGATCGCAGCCATGATCTCGGGCGCAGCGGCATGCAGGCGCTCGATCGAAAGCTGCAGAACGGGGGCTAGGGCGTCAGGCAGAGGCATGAGCCGGATTCTGACAGAAGCCGACCACGCTGACGCACGCAAGGTCGACAGCTTGGGGCGGCAATCAGACGATCGCCGCCCGCAACATCATTACTGGATCACACCACAGGCGATGCGCGCGCCGGCGTTGCCCGAGGGCTGGCTGGTGTAGTCATCCGGTTGAGCGTGCACGATGAAGGCGCGGCCGATCAAATCGTTGGGGCCGCCATCGCGCAAGGTGGCGCCAGCAATCGTGACATCAATCTTGAGCGTACCGCTGTCATCGGCCACCTGGTTGGGCATGTCGCCCAGATGGTGTTCGCCCTGATCGGGCTGGCCATGGACGTGATCGCCCGGATTGAAATGCGGGCCGGCGCTGGTGCCATCAGGCGCACTGCAATCCCCGGTTTCGTGCACATGGAAAGCGTGTGTGTCACCGGCTTTGACACCCGTGATCGTGCCGACGATATGCACGCCATTGTCGAACGACCACAGCTTCATGTTGCCGGCTGCTGTCTGCCCCTGCGTTGGCGCGAGGGTGGCTGCGGCTTCCTGCAATTGCACAGCGGCTGGCGGCGGTGGTGGCGGCGGTGCGGTAGGCGCAGGCGGTGGTGCCGGTGGCGCAGGTGGCGCAGGTGGCGCGGGTGATTGCGAGCAGGCCGCCATTGAACAAGCGACGGCGAGCGCGAGCAAATGGGTTCTTGCATGCGTTTTCATGAGTGCCTCCGGACGAGTCGTGGGACGAACAATCAAGTTTGACACGCTAACACGGGCGAGCGAGCTCCGCGTTCAATTCACACCGCTGTCGCATGTATCACGGGCCGCAATTGCAGCCACGACACTGAAAACGTGGGTGTCTCGATCTTCACCTCGCCGAATCCAGCCTGTTCCAGTCGATCCTTGATGTCACGCCCGTAATCGCGGAACACCAAGACCGGCTCGTTACCCTTGAATGGATCGACGTGATATGCCGGCGGCAACAGGTGTGCCACCCCGTTTGGCCCAAGCTCGGCACGCTTGACCGTTTGCGCCGCATCAAACAGTGGCACGGTGAACACCACTTTTCCGCCGCGCCGCAAGACACGGCGCAGTTCCGAAAAACCACGCCGGTCGTCGGGAACATGCTCGAAGACTTCCGAATGTGTTACCAGATCAAAACTGGCGTCCGGCCAAGTCAAGGCCTGCACATCCTCGCAACGAACGCCTCGCCATTGCGAGCCCGGGGTTACCTCGGGGTGATATTCGGAAAACACCGCGGTACGGGCGTGCCTGCGCAGATGCTCCACGAACGGCCCCGTGGCGGAAAGCTCATAGACGCGCGCCTGAGAAAGATCCGGCATTTCCGCAGCCACCGCCAAACCCATGGACAGATGCACCGTGCTGGCTGCACATCGCACACAACGAACGCCCGCTTCGCCATCGTTCAATCGAACAAACAACGATGGACCGCAAAACGGGCACCGCACCGCTCGCAGGGCAAAGGAGCCGGGTTCCATAACCGAGAACCCGGCGCGTAGCCTTGAAAACAGTTTCATGGTCAAAGCGGAACCAAATCAGCCCTGAATCTCAACGGCTTGCACTCCCTCTCCCTTGGGGAGAGGGCTGGGGTGAGAGAGATCTCGCGAACGAGCGTCCCTCATCCGCCCTTCGGGCACCTTCTCCCGATGGGAGAAGGGATACACAGCGTTGCTGCACGGAGCGTCGCGGTGAATCAAGAAACGGGATCTGAAATTCATCACACGGTCAAGGGATTCGGCCGCTCGGAATCAATGCCGAACACCTTGATGGCACGCGCCACATCCTTGGCGGTCAGCTTGTCCTCGGCGGCCAGCGCGGCGACTGCGGCGTGGGCGACGTGGAAGCGATCCACTTCAAAGAATCGACGCAGGTTTTCGCGGGTATCGGACCGACCAAAACCATCGGTGCCCAGCACGGTGTAATGGCCCGGCACGAAGGCGCGGATCTGATCGGCGAAGGCGCGCACATAATCCGTGGCGGCAATCGTTGGGCCTTCGCGTCCCTGCAGCAATTGGGTGACGTAAGGCACGCGCAGAGCCTTGGCTTCAGGGTGCAGGCGGTTCCAGCGCTCGGCATCGAAGCCATCCCGACGCAGTTCGTTGAAGCTCGGACAACTCCAGATGTCGGCCTTGACACCAAACTCCTTCTCCAAAAGTTCAGCACCGGCGATGACTTCGCGCAGAATCGAGCCGCAACCCAAGAGTTGCACGCGCAACGGCTGCTTGCCCTTGCTCTTGCCCGCTTCTCCAGTCCCCAACCCCGAATCCCGCAAGAGATACATGCCACGAATGATGCCTTCGGCCGAGCCTTCCGGCATTTCCGGGTGTGGATAGTTTTCGTTGAGCAAGGTGATGTAGTAGTGCTCATCCACTTGCTCGGTCAGCATCTGCTTCATGCCGTGCTGCAGGATGGTAACGACCTCGTAGCCAAAGCTCGGATCGTAGGCGCGGCAGTTGGGCACCACACCGGCAAACAACTGCGAATGACCATCGGCGTGCTGCAAGCCTTCGCCATTGAG
>CAUJJS010000175.1 GCA_963205415.1 Pseudomonadota bacterium | reverse complement strand
CAAGTCTCGAAGAGGATCAAGCCGAAGCCGAAGCCGAAGCCGAAGCCGAAGCCGAAGCCGAAGCCGAAGCCGAAGCCGAAGCCGAAGCCGAAGCCGAAGCCGAAGCCGAAGCCGAAGCCGAAGCCGAAGCCGAAAGTGAGGCGACGGCGGAGGAGTCTTCGGACGCGGATACGCTCGCAGAGCTTGATGGCCTGAACCGCGGTGAAGATGTGCCTGTGGACGCCGAACTTGAGGTCGAGCGCGCAGATTTGGCGGCCAGCGAAGACGAAGAAACGTTTGCAGACGAGGAAGCAGCCGAGCCTGCTCCTGAGCCCGTCGCCGAAGTTCATGTGCCGGCGCTCAGTCCTGCCGAGGCCGCACGCCAGGCCATGCTGGCCGCCTGGTTCACCGGCGGTCTGGATGCGGCCGATCCGAATCCCGATGGTGCTTTGACCTTGCCAGACATGGACGAGGAACTGCTGGACATCTTTGTCGAAGAAGCCACCGACATCCTCGATCACTCCGATGGGCTGATGGCCTCGTTGCGCGAAAATCCGAGCGACCACGATACCGTGGTTGCGCTGCAACGCGACCTGCATACCCTCAAGGGTGGCGCGCGTATGGCCGGTGTGTTCGCCATCGGTGATCTCGGCCACGTGATGGAAAGCCTGTTGGAGATTGTGGCCGACGGCAAGCGCGCGTTGCCACCGTACGGCATCGACGTACTCGAAGTGGCCTTTGACCGCCTCAACGGCATGACTGCACGCGTCGCCGCACGGCAGGCCTTGGCGGTGCCCAGCACCCTCGTGCATCGCGTGGAAATGCTGGCGCGTGGTGAAGAACCGGAGCTGGATCTGGCCGATCAGCCGCTGGTCGAATCGGAGACGGTTGCCGAGACCGTTTCCAAGCCGGTCGTGGAAGAAGTTGCACGTCGTCCGGAAGCCCCGTTCACGCCACCAGAGCCGACGTTGACAGCGTTGGATGAAGAAGACACCGGCGTACGGACGGCGCACGAGCAGATCCGCATCCGAGCCGACTTGCTGGATCGCTTGGTCAACTACGCCGGTGAGGTCGCCATCTATCGCGCCCGACTGGAACAGCAGTTGGGTCTGTTCCGCACCAACCTGAGCGAACTCGAACAGACGGTCGATCGTCTGCGCGGCCAGCTACGAAAGCTCGAAATCGAAACCGAGGCCCAGATCGTCGCGCGTTATCAGCGCGAGGCGGAAATGAGTGGCGAGGAATCCTTCGATCCACTCGAACTGGACCGCTTCTCCACCCTGCAACAACTGTCGCGTGCCTTGTCGGAGTCGGCGGCGGACTTGGTTAGCCTGCAAGGTTCGCTGGAAGATCACACCCGCCAATACGAAACCTTGCTGTTGCAACAGTCGCGCGTCAGCTCGGACTTGCAGGAAGGATTGATGCGCACCCGCATGGTGCCATTCGATTCGCTGGTTCCGCGCATGCGCCGCATCATCCGGCAGACGGCCAGCGAACTCGGCAAGAAAGCCCAGCTCCGCGTGGAGGGTGCGCAGGGCGAAATGGATCGCAGCATGCTTGATCGCATGACCGCACCGTTGGAGCACATGCTGCGCAATGCCTTGGCACATGGCTTGGAAGCGCCAGACGATCGGCGCGCCGCCGCCAAGCCGGAGGAGGGCATGATTCGCATTGCCTTCACCCGCGAAGGTTCGGAAGTGGTGATCCGCGTCTCCGATGACGGGCGCGGCTTGGATCGTGATGCCATTCGCCGCAAAGCCATTGATCGCGGCCTGCTGGATGCCAATGCCCATATCACCGATCAAACCCTCTACGGTTTCATCCTTGAGTCCGGCTTCTCCACCGCCAGCACGGTCAGCAAGATCGCCGGTCGCGGCGTTGGCATGGACGTGGTACACAGCGAAATCCGCCAGTTGGGCGGCAGCCTGACCATCGAATCCGAACGCGGTCGCGGCACGGTCTTCACCGTTCGCCTGCCTTTCACCTTGGCCGTGACCCAAGCCGTTTTCGTGCAGCAGGGCGAAACTTCCTATGCCGTGCCGATTGCCTCGGTGCAGGGCGTTTCGCGTATCGACCGTGCCGAACTCGATGCCCAGCTCGCCAGTCCGGAACCACGGTTCGTGTATGCCGGTGAGGACTACGCCATTCACGACTTGGGACGTCTTCTGGGTCAACCGGTGACGCGCGCCGAGGGCAACATCCAGGTGCCCGTGCTTCTGGCTCGGTCGGGCGACTTGCGCGTTGCGATCTGCGTCGACAACGTCATCGGCAGCCGCGAAATCGTGGTGAAGACGGTGGGTGCACAGGTCAGTTCGATTCCTGGCATCTTCGGCGCCACGATCATGGGTGACGGTCGCGTCATCGTGATTCTGGACGTGGCACCGCTGGCTCGTCGCTATGCCGCCCTGCACGCTGCTGGCGATATGCGGGCTCTGGATGCCGTGGTGGAAGAGGCCCGTCCGGTGCCACTGGTCATGGTGGTGGACGACTCCATCACCATGCGCAAGGTCACCGGCCGCGTGCTCGAACGTCATGGCTACGAAGTGCTGACCGCCAAGGACGGTGTGGATGCGATCGAGAAACTGGTCGATCGCGTGCCCGACGTCATGCTGCTCGACATCGAAATGCCGCGCATGGATGGCTACGAACTGGCGACGCATATCCGCAACGATGTTCGTCTGCGGCGTATTCCGATCATCATGATCACCTCGCGTACCGGCGAGAAACACCGCCAGCGCGCCTTCGAGATCGGTGTGGATCGCTATCTGGGCAAGCCTTACCAAGAGGCGGACCTGATGCGCAACGTGGACGAGATCCTGGAGGCCCGCCGTGGCACTCGCCGCTGAAGCGTGCATCGTTGCTCTTCTCGGACGCGATGATGGCGCCCGCCAGCAACTGCGCAAAGCCTTGCAGGATCTCGGCGCGGCCGTGGCCTTCGAGGCCGAGCCCAAGGGCGCCGATGCCGCGGTGGTGTTGCAACATCGGCCGAACGTGGTGATCGTCAATCTGGCCGATGGCATGGACGACGACATCGACCACCTGCAGTCTGTGTTCGATGCACCCGGCGTCAACGTGGTGTTCAACGATGCCGACGTCAGCGCGAGCCTCGAAGGTTGGGACTTGGCGCGTTGGGCGCGACATCTGGCCTCGAAAGTGCTCGGGCATGAGGACACCATGCCACCGCCCCCAGCAGGAGCGACGCGGCCCGGCGTGGCGTCGGTCACGGCCGCCACCGCGACGGTCACGGAAGTGGCTCGTGCCGTCGCGCCCGTCGAGCCAGTGGCAGAAGATCCGACAGATCTTGAACTGTCGGCGCCGGATGCTGACTTGGCGGCGTTTGGTTTGGTCGATGAAGTGATGGCCGAGCCTGAGCCAAGGCCGGCGGCCGCGATTGAATCAGCCGATCATGGCTCGACTAATGAATCGGCAAGCGATTTTTTTTTCGATCGAGTCGATGACGCCGCGACGGCGGGCGCCGGTCTGGACGTGGACGTTTCCTCGATCGAAATGGCCATGGCGATGGCCGATGGGCCAGCCCCCGAGCGGCTGTCGTCGACGCCGGAGCCCGTCGAGAGCGACAGCTTTGGCGCTGTGGAACTGGCGGAGCACGAGGTCGAGTTCGACTTCAGTATCGAGACGGACGTAGCCCAGCCCGCACAGGCTCCAGAGACGGATGAAACCGTAGGCCTCGACACATCTGTCGAAGCGCTTGCTGCGGTCGAGGGCGAGGATCCGGCGTCCAGCTTTGATTGGGATCTCGATGAGGTAACCGCAGAAGCGCCGGCAGGCGAAGAACTGCGGTCCGACGAAGGTGAGATCAGCATTCCAACCGTGAATTGGTCGCTCGACGATGTCGCCGATGCACAGGCCGATGACACCGGACTTCTGGATGATCAGGTGGCGGCGTTGGCCGCGCAACTGGATGCGTTCGAGAGGGTCGATACCGACCGTCCGCAGGTCGAAGAACTTCATTTTCCTTCCGAGCCGGAACCGGACACGTCAACGCCAACGTCCGTTGCACCCGAGGCAACACAGCTCAACAAGCCTGCGTCAGGATCGAGTTTCGGTGATTTGTCCTTGAATCTGTCCGATGATGTTGAGGTGGCTAGCGCAGCGCCCAAGGCCGGGTCGAACTTCGATTTCAGCAAAGTGGCTGATCTGGGTTTGGAGCCGATCGATGATGCGGCAGGCGATGCGGTAGATCCGCTCCTGGTTGCGATGGGGCTTGCCGAAGCACCCAGCCTGGAAGAGTTTTATCAGGCCAGCGACTCGAAAGCCCCGGCCAGTACCGGCATCTCGCGGGTGGTGGTGTTGGGAGCGTCGATTGGCGGGCCGGATGCCCTGCGCAGCTTTTTGGCCGAGTTGCCGGTGAACTTCCCGGCTGTCTTCCTGATCGTGCAGCACCTCGAATCGGGTTATTTCGAGCGTCTTGCCCAACAGTTGCAGAAGGCGACCTCGATGCCGGTCAAGTTGGCGACGGCCAACATGGTGGTCAAGGCCGGTGAGGCGCTGGTCGTGCCTGCGAACGAGCGCGTCAGCCTCGAACCGACGGGGCGCGTGGTTTTTCGGCCGCACGATGCGTCGCCGCACTACACGCCGTCGATCGATGATGTGCTGCGTGATGTGGCCGATCGATTTGGAAAGCGCGCCACGGCCATCATTTTCAGCGGCATGGCGGGCGATGCGGTGGAAGGCGCGGTGTATCTCACCAGCAAGGGTGGTGAAGTCTGGGCGCAGGACCCACAATCCTGCGTCGTCAGTTCCATGGTGGATGGCGCGCGTGCGCGGGGTGTGGTGGAGTTCACCGGCTCCCCGCGTGAATTGGCCGCGCGTTGCATCGCCCAGTTCGGGTCTTGAGGGAGCAAGGAATGAGTACTGCCGTTTCCAGTGACATTCGCGGGGTGTTGATCAACGTGACCGGCTCGCGCGCCCTGTTGCCCAACGCCACCGTGGCGGAAGTGATCACGTATTCCCCGCCGGACGCCTTGCCGGATTCGCCGGATTGGATGCTGGGCTACATCCGCTGGCGCGGTTGGCGCCTGCCGGTTGTGTCCTATGCACGCATGATTGGTTCGGCTAGCGCCGAGGGCGAGTTCGGTGCCAAGGTGGTCGTGTTGAAGTTTCTGGGTGGCAATCCGCGTTATTCCTATTTCGCGATGTTGGCGCAGGGCTTCCCGCGCTTGGTCACGGTGTCGGAACAGGCCCTGATCGAGGATGTGTCGGTGCTCGATGACGATGATTCGACACCCTTGCCCGAGGGTGTGCTGATGAAGGTTTATCTGAACGATGACGCTGCCGTGATTCCGGATTTGGCAGCCATCGAGCAGAAGGTGGCCGCCTTGGCCAAGTTGCAGGTTGCCTGAGGCGAAGGCGAAAGCCTGCCAACAATCACGATTCACGCGGCATCGGGCACGATTGCCGCGTTCAAAGGTCGCCGTACATCGCTTGAAGCGCCGCCAGCATGGCAAGCCCAGCGGTTTCGGTTCGCAGTATCCGTGGGCCCAAGCGCAAGCCGATCGAGCCGGCAACCGCCAGACGGGCGAGATCGCGTTCGCCCAGACCGCCCTCGGGACCAATCACGAAGCATCCGCCGCGAGCGAGTGGCGTGGCGGCCGAGGTGAGCGTGTTTTGCGCTTCCGGGTCCAGATGGAAGATCGGCAAGCGTTGCTGTGGGTTCGTAGCCAGTGCGTCCAGATCTGGAACCGGTGCTTGATCGAGCCAAGCCTCAAGTTTCATCGCCCGCGACAAGGCCGGTATCTTCGCGCGACCGCTTTGGCCGCAGGCCGAGGCAATCACCGCCAGCCAGTGGTGATGGCGTTTGTCGCCGCGTTCGGCGTCGAGGCGCACTTCGCAGCGTTCGGTGATGACCGGGATGATGGCGCGCACACCCAGTTCAGTGGCCTTCTGCAGCACGAAATCCATCTTTTCGCCGCGCGCCACGGCCTGCACCAAGATCAGTGGCAGCGGTGATTCATTGGCGAGTGCGTGCACGCGCACGACACGCGCACTCGCCGTGTGCTTGCCGACCGCAATCAACTCGGCCTCGTAATCATGGCCATCGCCGTTGAACAGCAATACCCGAGCCCCGTCGCCCAAGCGCAACACGCGCAACAGGTGGGTGGCCACGCCTTCTGGCAAGGTGACCGCGACGCCTTCTGCCAAGGGCAGGTCCAACGCGCAGCGAGTCAGGCGCATGCGCTACTCCTTGCCATCCAGAAACTGTTTGAAGCGATCATCCGGGCTAGAATCCTTGTTTGAACCCTTGGACAAGACGCCATGATCCCGAGCCAAAAGTACGATGTAAACCGCCTGCCGGATTTCGCCGCGAGGTCTGCGCGCGGCTTCACCCTGATGGAAGTCTTGGTTGTGGTGGTCATCATCGGCATTCTCGCCGCCGTGGTGGCCCCGCGCTTCATGGAAAAACCTGGCGAAGCCATGCAGGTCAAGGCCCGTGCCGATATTCAGGGAATCTCGACGGCGCTCAATCTTTATCGCTTGGACAACCGCAGCTATCCCAGTACCAATCAAGGACTGGAAGCCCTCATCAGCCAGCCTTCCGGCTTGCCGGAAGCGCGCAACTGGAAAGCCGGCGGTTACCTTGATGGTTTGCCCAAAGATCCCTGGGGCAATGACTACATTTATCTCAGTCCGGGTCAGCACGGTGATTTTGATCTCTATTCGCTCGGTGGTGATGCGCAACCTGGCGGCGAGGGTGAGAATGCCGATGTGGCGAACTGGGACCGCTGAGCACACGCATGCCGCACACGGTTTCTCGTTGATCGAGATCCTGATTGTGCTGGTGATCATCGCAGTCACCACGGGCGCGGTCGTTCTGTCGATTCGTGGCAGCGGTGAGCGTGAGGTCGAGAATGCCGCCCGTCGCGCACAGGCCTTGCTCACACTGGCCTGCGAACGCGCTGAGTTGGGCGGTCGCGATATCGGTATCGCCGCGGTGCACGATGGACTGCGCTTTGGCTACTTCGAGATCGATGGATGGCAGGCCTTCGGTGAAAAGGGCAGCGACGAGTTGCGCGCCCGCGCCTTGGGCAAGGAGCTTGAATTGCGTGCTTGGCGCGAGAATGTCGAACTGACCTTGCCGGATTCCCCGAGTACTGAGCCGGATTTTGCGTGCCTCAGTTCGGGCGAATTGACACCCTTTGTGCTCCGTATCGACCGGGCGGATGTCGAACGCCCTTGGGAATTGGAAGCGCATCTGGATGGCCAGATCGATCTTCGACAGGTGACGCGTGAACCTTGAGCCATCCAATGGCAATAGCCGGATGACACCGCCTCGTAGGCGTCGTGCGACATCGGGCTTCACCCTGCTGGAAGTGCTGGTGGCGCTGCTCTTGTTGTCGCTGGCGCTGGTGGCGCTGGTGCGCTTGGCTGGGCTGGACGCGCGCGCCAATGCGCAATTGCGGACTGGCACCTTGGCACAGTGGGTGGCTGCCAATGTGCTGGTTGAAACCCGCTTGAAGACGCCGATGCCCGGCATCGGGCGCAGCAATGGTGAGACCACCCTGGGCGGCGAGCGCTGGCGCTGGATGCTGGAAGTCAGCGCCACGGAGGAGCCGCGCATTCGCCGCATGGATGTGACCGTGACAGCGGTGGATGCCCGTGCCGACGGTGGCGTGGCCGCATTCATGACCGGATTCGCCAGCACGCCATGAAAGCAGTGGCCCGACCTTCGTCAGGTTTTACCTTGCTGGAACTGCTGGTCGCCGTAGCCCTGTTTGCGATCGCCTCGGCTCTGGCCTATGGCGGGCTGCGAGCGATCGTGAAGGCGCAGGAGCAGGAAGTCGCGTTCAAGTCGCGTCTGGCGCGGCTGCAATTTGCCATGGGCTTGCTGGAGCGCGATGTCAGCAGCGCCGCGCGTCGCGGCGTTCGCGATAGTTATGGTGTTCCGCATCCTGCATTCGAGGGTGAAGGTCAAAAGCTCGAGCTGACGCGCCATGGCCTTGGCAACGCCTTGGCGCTTCCACGGGCTGAAATGGAGCGCGTGGCCTGGGTCAAACGCGATTCGCGTTTGTTGCGTGTGCGTTGGCCGGTGTTGGATCGTGCGCCCGGCACAAAGCCGATCGAGGATGAACTGCTCGATGGTGTGGATCGCATCGAATGGGTGTATCTGGATGCTCGGGGCAAGCCGCTTCGCCAGTGGCCGCCTACGCAGACTGATGCGCAGGTGTTTCCACGTGCGGTGGAACTGACGTTGGACGTGCAAGGCTTTGGCGAGTTGCGTCGGGTGCTGGAGTTGCCGCTGGAGCCGCCGCCGTGAGTTCACAACGACAACGGGGCGTGGCGCTGATCGCGGCCGTACTGGTGGTGGCGCTGGCCACGGTCTTGATCGCGGCCATGCTCGACCGTGGCGAGGCCAGCCTTGCACGCACCCGCAACCTGCAACGCGCGGAGCAGGGCTGGGAACTGATGCGCGGCATGGAGGCGTGGGCTGGCACGGTGCTGCGGCAAGACAATGAAAGCACCGGCGGCGTGGATAGTCGTGAAGATGCCTGGGCTCAGGACTTGCCTCCCATCGATCTTCCCGGCGTGCGCATCCGCGGAAGCCTGCGCGAACTCAATGGCTGCCTCAACCTCAATTCCCTGCATCATGATGGCAGTGACGACAGTCTTGCCGTCGCACGCTTCGAGCGTCTTCTGCGTGCGCTCAAACTTGATGCCGGTATCAGCGAACAAGTGCTGGACTGGATCGATGCCGACAGCATTCCTCGCTCCCATGGGGCGGAGGACGCGGCCTTGCTGACGATGCGCCCGCCGG
>CAUJJS010000174.1 GCA_963205415.1 Pseudomonadota bacterium | reverse complement strand
CGGCGAATCCAGTCTCAAGCTTGACTGCGGAGCCGGGCTTGGCGCTGCCACCCACGTCACTGCGACGTTTGCCTTTGCGGCCGTATCAGCCGCGTTGCAAAAGCTGTTGTCCCATGCAACGGGCAAAGCCAAGGCTTGAGAATCGCCTTCCGGGTCTGGATTGAACATTCAGTCGAGCCTGAACAGGCGAACGGCATTGGCACAGGTGGCCGCTGCAACACTCGCTTCGCTTTCGCCACGCAGTGCAGCGACGCAGGCGAGCACCTGTGGCAGCAGGGCAGGTTCATTGCGCTGTCCCTGGTATCCGTGCATGGGCTGGTCCGGGGAGTCGGTTTCCAGCAAGAGGAACTCGATTGGCATGTGCGCAACGATTTCACGCAATCGGCGCGCGCGCTCGTAGGTGACGGGTCCGCCGATGCCGATGCAAAAGCCGAGTTTCCAGAGCTGTTGTGCCTGTTGCAGGCTGCCGGAAAAACTGTGCACGACTCCACGCAGCGGGGCGTGGCGGCGGATGCACGCCGTTACGCCATCCAGGGCCTGGCGGGTGTGGATGATCAGGGGCAGATCGTGCTGGCCGGCCAGCTTGAGTTGGGCTTCGAAGTAGTCGAGCTGTGATGAAGGGTCAAGACCTTCGATGTGGTGATCGAGCCCGCACTCGCCGACGGCGACGGGTTGCTCGCGCTCGATGATGTGGTCGAGTTCGTCGAGGTGTGAGGGTTGGTGCTGCGCCAGAAAGAGCGGGTGCAATCCATAGGCGGGGTAGAGCCCCGTGAATTGCCGACAGACGGCAGCAAGCCGGTTCCAGCCGGATTGGGCAATGGCAGGAACAATCTGGCGGGCGACTCCGGCATCGCGCGCGCGTTGCACGACGGCATCGCGATCCGGGTCAAAATCCTCGACATCCAGGTGCGAATGGCTGTCGATGAGATCGTGCATCCGCACAGTCAAGGCAACAGCAGCACTGCGGCAAGACCGAGAAACATGGCCAGGCTGACAATGTCGGTGGCCTTGGTGAGGAAAATGCTGGAAGCCGTGGCCGGGTCCGCGCCCATGCGCTTCAGCAGTTGCGGAACCCCGGTCCCGACCATGCCGGCGATGGTGCAGCTGCCGGCCATGGCGGACCAGGTGATGCCGGCAAGGAACAGGGCGTCGGCCTGCGACTGCGCGCGTGCGAGCGCATACATGGCGGTACCACCGAGCAATCCGGTAAGTGAGCCATTGAGAAAACCGAGCCAGCTTTCCTTGCAAACCAGGCGCCAGCCACGGCCGGGCTTCAGTTCACCGAACATCATTCCGCGCAAGGTCACCGCCAATGCCTGCGATCCGGTGTTGTTGCACTGATCGGATATCACCGGCAGGAAAACGGCCAGCAGCACGATCTGGTTGATGGCATCCTGAAAGCAGCTGACCACGGCGGCGGTGAGAAAGGTCGCCAGGAGATTCAATTGCAGCCACGGATGACGCTGACGCAGGCTGCGGCCCCAGGAAGTGCTCAGACGTTCATCCTTTTCCACGCCAACCATTGAACCGGCCTGGGCGCTGATTTCGAAGGCCTGTTCCTCGAACAGTACCGAGCCACGCACAACTCCGATCAGTTGACCGTGTTCATCGCATACCGGATAGACCGGATAGTGGCGACGCACCACTTCACGCATAGCTTCGATGACATCGGTGTCCGGTCGCAGGGAAAACGGCCTTGGCAGCATGATCTCGGCGAGGGTCTGCCCGGGATCCGCAAACACCATTTCACGAAACGTGACCACACCAGTCAGACGTTTTGTGGAATCGACGACATACACATAGGTGATGAGCGTCCGCGAGGCAATCGGACGCAACCTGGCCAGCACGTCAGCGACTTTGGCACTCGCCTCGAAGGTGATTGGCGCCGGCTCGGTGAGCCGCCCCACGGAGCCTTCCGGCCAGGCCCTGCTTGCCAGCCAGTGTTCGGATGCATCGGTGCCGGCGGCCGAAGTGATGCGGGTGCGCTGCACGGGCCCGAGTCGGTTGAGAATCGCAAACCCGCGTCCCGGACCCAGCGCCTGCAAGGTTTCGAGAATCGCTTCATCCGGAAGCGTCGAAACCCTCGATGCGGCGGCCTCCGCATCCAGGTCGCGCAGCTCATCGAGCAACAAGGCATCAGCTTGCATAGGTAAATTCCGTGGACGCGTGATGCTAACCGATGCAAAACGTGCTGAACAGGACGTTCATTCCTGGGCTTTGGTCATCGCAAACAGACGTTCCGCACGCATTCATTGCCTGAGGGCCAAGCTGCCTCTGCCGCATCATGCGGACAACAAAATCGAGGACCAGACCATGATCCACAAAATCCTGCTTGCGGGCTTGACCATGATGTTGCTTGCCGGATGCGTGCCGGCAAATTCCGGCTACGTGCGTGACGACTACGACTACGACCGTGGCCACCGCGAGTATCGCAGGGGTTGCGAGAACTGCGGCCAGATATTGCGGATCGAATCCATCGGACAGCGCGGGACCTCCGGTGGAGGGGCTGTGCTTGGCGCCATCATCGGTGGCGCGCTGGGCAACCAGGTTGGCAAGGGAGACGGCCGCAAGGCGGCGACCATTGCCGGTGCCGTGGCCGGTGGCGTCATCGGCAATGAAGTCGAACGCGATGGACAGCGCCGCAGCTACTTCCGGATTCTTGTACGCATGGATTCGGGCAGGACACGGGCTTTCGAGCAGTACCGCATCTACGACCTGCGTCGCGGTGATCGTGTCTACATCGACAACGGCCTGGTGGTTCCCGGTTACTGAGGCCGGTCATTGGCGTGATGCAAGCCGCGGCAAGCCACCATCAACAAGAAAGCCGGCGCAAACCGGCTTTTCTTTTGTCTGAATCGGGTAGTCCCGTTCAGTTGACCCGATAAAAGCTGTGCGCTCCAATCACCGCCAGGGGTTCGCCCTTCATCCAGCTTGGCGAGGCCTTTGCCTCGGCGACGAAGTGATTGGCCTTGGGGACAACAAAACGCCGTTGGTCGCGGGGCAGTTCCCACATCTGCAATGCATGATCGGCGACTTTCCAGGCGCGATCCCATGCCTGCGGGTTTTTCAGCATGTAATTCTTGTTGGTTGTGGAAATTGCAAACTGAAGCGGTGCATTCACGACTTCGCAAATACTGTCGCCCCACCGACCGCTTTCGCGACGGCGCAGCGCCACCTCTGCGACGGCTGCCTGCCCGAGCTGGGA
>CAUJJS010000173.1 GCA_963205415.1 Pseudomonadota bacterium | reverse complement strand
ATTGCGCAAGGTGAATCGCTCGCCCGGGATTTTCGGGTCGACCATGGTGTTGTTGATCAGGCCGTGATGATCGGGCACGAGCCCCGTCATCAAGGTGTAGTGGTTGGGAAAGGTCAAGGAAGGAAACGAGGGCCGCATGGCGCGTGCGCGCGCACCGTCGTCGATGATGGCCTGCAAATTGGGTGTCAGGCCGCGCTCCAGATAATCAGGGCGGAAGCCGTCGATCGACACCAGTATCAACAACGGCGGTTTGTCTGGCGCTTCAGACCGTATCGGCGAGTGGCAGGCCACCAGCAGCAGGCAGATCAGCAACCACAGCCCTTGGGGCGAGATCAGACGCAGCTTCGTCATGTGCGTACTATGCTTGTTCGACATGAGGGCATTGTCACTCAA
Organism: Pseudomonadota bacterium; assembly: GCA_963205415.1. Lineage (GTDB taxonomy): Bacteria > Pseudomonadota > Gammaproteobacteria > Xanthomonadales > Xanthomonadaceae > Denitratimonas. The sequence goes on along the minus strand of CAUJJS010000173.1, from coordinate 2,415 downwards.
GTGATGCGGCCTGACACACCTGCCGCCACACGCGATGGGCGCTGTCGATCGTGAACCGTGATGGAGTAGAAGCAATGAAGCGTCAATGCGTTTGGGGATTCGGACTTTTCCTGATGTCGATGACCGTAATGGCAGGCGAGTCGCTCACGCAACTGAAGCCAAACCTTTGGGTGGGTGGACAGCCCGATCAGGCGCAACTGGCGCAGTTTGCCAAGGACGGTGGCGCGGTGGTGATCGATCTGCGCACCGCCCAAGAAGAGCGCGGCCTGGATGAGCCCAAGGCCGTTGCCGAACTGGGGCTGAGGTATGTGAGCCTTCCGATCGATAGCCACACCGGCATCACCGCAGACAATGCCCGCGCCTTGCACGAGGCACTTGCTGCCGCCACCGGGCCGGTGCTCCTGCATTGCCGCACCGGCAATCGCGTGGGCGCGTTGTTGGCATTGGATGCTGTGGCCCAGGGCTCTTCGTCAGAGCAGGCGTTGGAGCTGGCACGTCGTGCGGGTGTGGATGTGTTGGAACCGGAACTGCGGGAAAAATTGGGATGTGGCCCACAGGCCTGTTGAGCGACATGACATCGGCAAGTAAGCAAAGAAAAAGGCAGCCGCCAAGCTGCCTTTTTTCAATGGCCGTCGTGCTGCGTGGAAATCAGCCCAGCGCTTTTTCGATTTCCGGCAGCAGGGTGAAGAGATCGCCGACCAGGCCGATATCGGCCACTTCGAAGATCGGTGCATCGGCATCCTTGTTGATGGCAACGATGGTGCCGGCGTCCTTGATTCCGGTGAGGTGCTGGATGGCGCCGGAAATTCCGATCGCGACGTAAAGTTCTGGCGCGATGATTTTGCCGGTTTGGCCGACCTGCATTTCATTCGGGCAAAAGCCGGCATCGACCGCGGCACGCGAAGCGCCGACGCCGGCACCGAGCTTGTCGGCCAAGTGGTAGATGATCTTGAAGTTTTCTTCCGAACCCACGCCACGGCCACCGGACACCACACGTGCGGCGCTTTGCAGATCGGGGCGATCGGATTTGCCGGCCGCAAGGTCGACGAAACGGGTGTGCAAGGGCAGGGCGACATCGAGGCTCACCTCGCGCACGCTGGCATTGCCGTTGCTGGCGGCTGCTGACCACGAGGCCACCCGCACGGTCGCCACGACTTTCTGGTCGGCGGGTGCGGTGACGCTGATGATGGCGTTGCCGGCATAGATCGGGCGCTTGAACTGGTGCGTGCCGTCCACGCTCATTACATCGCTGACTTGCGCCACGCCGAGAAGCGCGGCGACGCAGGGCATCACGTCCTTGCCGAAGGTGGTCGAGGGTCCGAAGACGTGGCTGTAATCGGCCGCGACTTTGGCGATCTGCGGCGCCAGCACTTGCGCGAGGGGGTGCGCGTTGGCCGGGTTGGCCACGCTGAGCACTTCATGGACGCCTTCGATTTTTGCGGCTTCGGCGGCAATCGCCTGAGGTGCCGCGGCAAGCACGATCACGTCGATCTTCTGCGGTGACAGGGCACGCGCGGCGGTAACGGTCTTGGCGGTGGCCGAGACATTGAGTTGGCCGTTGAGGTGTTCGGCCACGATAAGCACTGAGGTCATGAGTCGTCTCCCGTCTGCAATCAGAGCAGGCCCTTGGCCTTGAGGGCCTGGACCAGTTCGGCGGCGTCTTTCACCATCACGCCGCGGCTGCGCTTGGCAGGCGCCTGGTAGCGGGTGGTGTTGAGGAAGTTGCCGGATTCAACGCCGAGATCGGCCAGTGGCAGGGTTTCCAGCGGCTTGGTCTTGGCCTTCATGATGTCCGGCAGCTTGATGAAGCGCGGCTCGTTCAGACGCAGATCGGTGGTGATGACCGCCGGCAGATCCACTTCCAGGGTTTCAAGACCGGCATCGACTTCGCGCACCACGGTCGCCTTGCCGTTGGCCACATCGACCTTGCTGGCAAACGTGGCTTGCGGACGCGCCCAAAGCGTGGCCAGCATCTGACCGGTCTGGTTGGCATCATCGTCGATCGCCTGCTTGCCCAGCAGCACGAGGTCGGGCTGTTCCTTTTCGATCAATTTGAGCAGGACGCGTGCGGCGGTCAGCGGCTGTACTTCGTCTTCGGCCACCACATGGATCGCACGGTTGGCGCCCATCGCCAAACCATTGCGCAAGTGTGGCTGGGCATTGGCGGGCGCGATGGTGGTGATCACGACCTCGGTGGCGATGCCCTTTTCGCGCAGGCGCAGGGCTTCTTCCAGAGCGATATCGTCGAAAGGATTGGCCGAGAGCTTGACGCCGTCGGTGACGACGCCGGAGCCATCGGGTTTGACTTGCACGCGGACATTGGCGTCCACGACGCGCTTGTAGCCGACCAGGATTTTCATCGGTCCAAGGTTCCTGAATGGGGGAAAGAATGCCGCTCGCGCAGCAAGACCGCCA
>CAUJJS010000172.1 GCA_963205415.1 Pseudomonadota bacterium | reverse complement strand
TTGGCCTCGGAGGAACCAATCAAGTCCACCGACAAGCCGTGGCGCTTGAAGCGTTCGAACACATCGGCCAGAAAGCCCACCTGTTGCCACATGCCGATGCCATCCATCGACACCAGCACGATGCCGCGCTTGGTGCTGATGGCTTTCACCCCCGGCACCGCATCGGCTAGACGCGGACCAATCACCGTGCCTTCGAAATCCGGCCGCGAGGTATCGCGGATCCACAACGGCACGCGGGCTTCGCGGCAGGGCGAAATGCAGCGCGGATGCAGCACTTTCGCGCCGGTGGATGCGATTTCCTGCGCTTCCTCGTAATCCAGGCGACTGAGCAGGCGCGCTTGTGGCACCTGACGCGGATTGGCGCTGAACATGCCCGGCACATCGGTCCAGGTTTCCACCCGTTCGGCACCCAGCAAGGCGCCGAAACAGGCCGCCGAGGTGTCGGAACCGCCACGCCCCAAAATCGCGGTGCGGCCCTCGTCATCGGCGCAGATGAAGCCTTGGGTGATGAGGGTCTCGCCCTGCTTGGCGTAGTTTTCCCGGTAGCTCGGCGCGGGCTGGATCACGCAATTGACCGACAGTCGCGAGGCCCAAGCACTTTGGTTCGGCAAGCGCATGGCGCGCAGGTGCTGGCGCGCATCGCTCCAACGCAAGTCCAGGCCCTGCGTCTTGAGATAGGCCGAGCCGAGGCGACTGGAAAACAATTCGCCCATCGCCAGGACTTCGGCTTGCCATTCCAGCGCGGCCTGATCGGCGCGCGGATCGGTGCCAAGGGCACGCAATTGCGCAATCAGGTCACCCACCACGGCATCGACTTCCAGCCCGAGGCTGGCGGCAAAGTCACGATGTTTGCCGATCAATGCCTCCACCGCCGCGGCACGCGCGGCGACATCGCCGCAGGTCTCGGTGATCGCCACCAGAGCATTGGTGACACCGGACACGGCCGACACCACCACGAGCACGCGGTAGCCTTCCGATTTTCGTTTCGCCACCAGATCGCCAATCGTGTTCCAACGCGCCCGGCTCGATACGCTGGTACCGCCGAACTTCATCACGACCCACGGCACGCCTTGCGCACCGGGCAATTCTGCTTGCGTCATTTGTATTCCCGCATGTCGACCGGATGGGAGACTGCAGGCGCCGGTCATCGCCGTACAGTCAGGCGATTATGCGGCAGTTTGTGGTGCAATGCAGCATGCCACGTCGGCGGGACTGAAACGCGTCCACCCAAGGCAGCGATCAGGCGCGATCGGCATCCCGACGCTGCTGCGCGGCATCGAGGAAAGCGCGCATCAGGGGATCACCCGGCAACAGTGCCGGATCACGGCCATCCTGAAACTCGGGATGCCATTGGACGCCGAGCAGGAAGCCTTCACCCAACCCCCAGATCGCCTCGATCACGCCATCACTGGCACGCGCCACCGCCTTGAGCCCGCGACCGAGCGTGGCCACGCCTTGATGATGGATCGAGTTCACCCGGCCCTCGGTCGTGCCATACCAGTCCGCCAGAACCTCGCCTTGCTGCAGGCATAGGGCATGGTGGTGCTGGTCATAGCGCGATGACTCGACATGCGAATAGGCGCTCGCACCTTGCGCGGCGAGATCCTGATACAGACTCCCGCCCAGCGCCACATTGATGAGTTGCATGCCACGGCAAATGCCGAAAACCGGCTTTCTGCGTGCGTGAAAGGCCTGCACCAGATCCAGCTCGAAACGATCGCGCACCGGATCCGGCTCGCCGATGATGTGTTCGGGCGTTTGCCCGTACAGCGCCGGGTCCAGGTCCTTGCCGCCCTGCAGGAGCAAACCATCGAGCGCCTCCGCGTAGTCATCGGCGCTGACCGTGGCCATGCGCACGCCGCCACCCGATTCCGGCGCCGGCAACATCATGCACAGCGCACCCTGCGACTGAACCCAGCTCGCCATGGATTGCTCCAGATACTGCATGGACTTGTCGTGCAAACCCATCTCGGCCGGAACCCGCTTCTGGATTCGCGGCGACACCGCAATCATCACACGTTGCACGACGACTTCACTCAACTTGGACCCGATGGCCTTAGTTTAACGCAGCCCTTGGCAACGACCGCGCTGAAGCGACAGGCAATGCTTCATGCGTCGCACCGATCCAAGTACCTGCGAGCGAAAGTTCGCGTGTGAGCGAGCGACTCCGGGGCGACAGACATACGTATCGCCCCCGCGCGGGCCATCGTCGAGCATCGGGATAGGGGGGAGCCACTTGGCTCCGCCCCTCCCACACCACCCGGCATGCGGGTCCGCACCGGGCGGTTGAAATGGTTGAGGTCGTCAGGCTTGCAACTACGCCCGACCTAACGCCCAGGTTTGCCTTGTCTCAGTTCGGCGGAACTGATTCCTCGCTGCCCCGGCCTTTCGGGCTTCACCCTATCCACCACGTGGGCGAGCTTCGCTGACGCGAACATCTGAAGCATTTCAGTTCCGATAACCGAGAGGCTTACCCTCCCACTCCTTCGGTCCTTCGCCGTTTGACTTCTGGCCTCAGCGGCCCCGCTACTCCGGCTACTACGACCTCTGCTGACTTCTCGCTCCGGCAAAGCCGTCACCCTTTCAGGCACAAAGCGAGATCTCCCCAGGTAAGAACGCACTCCTTCATCGCACAACCGCCGCATCTACGCCGCCTCGCCTTGGTCACGAGAGCTTCGTGGTTTCTGGCCCACTCGCCCTGCTCGGCAGCGCCTTCTATGCGGTTCTTGTTCATCGGCTCGCGATTTACGCTCCACGCTTCCTCCCCACGATTGGTCACCCTCTCGCAGTTGCGCTTCACTTCGTTCGCTGTGACCAGCTTACGGGAGGACTTGCACCTCCAAGAGCGCGCCCATGCTGGGCGCACGAAAAAAACGGCCGGGTTGCCCCGGCCGTTGGTTTGAAACAGGCGACAATTTTTCGAATCAGAAGCTGTACTTCAGAGTAGCCATCACCGACCAGCGCGACACACCGGTGTTGCCCTTGTCGTTGTTGTTCTCCTGCACCGCCGGAGTGTCGGTGCTGCCGGAGAAATCGTAGACATACTTGCCGGTGGCAGGATCGATACCGGCGTAGTTGGCCACACGCATGGTCTGATAGAAGCCATAGTCCTCGATGACGCCCCACTTCTTGTTGAGCAGGTTGCCGACGTTCATCACGTCCAGCGTCAACTCGGCCTTGTGCCCGTCAAAGAAAGCAGGCACTTGCTGCGACAGGCGCAGGTCGAAGTTGTTGATGAAGCCCGCGCGACCACTGTTGGCCGGCACAACCTGGCCGGCATAACGAGCAAGATCCGGGTGCTGCTCCAACCACGCGAAGAAGGAATCTTCCATCGCCGCGCCACCCTTGAAGATCACGTCACCGCGACCATTGGGTACATAGAACAGATCGTTGGTTGCCGCACCATCACCGTTGATGTCGTTGTAATAGATGTAGCTGAACGGAAGACCCGAGCGGCCTTCGTAGAACAAACCGACCGTGGTGCGGTTGTCACCGAAGAAGGTGTTGGTATAGCTCAACATGCCGGTGATGCGGTCACGGATCGCGTAACGCGAGGTCGAGGCCACGTTCTCGTTGACCTGAAAGATGGTGGTGCCATTCCAGTTCGAGGTGTTCTGCGAGCTGGCCATCGGGCTGACTTGGGTGGCGTCGGTGAAGGTGTAACCGGCGGTCCAGGCCCAATGAGATTCGTTCGTCATCGGCTTGGACAAAGACAATGTCAAGGCCTTGGCATCGCCCTTGTTGGTGTTGTGCGCGACCATCACCTGATCGATGTTGCCCGGACGGTTGGCACGGTTGCCAGCACCCTTGCGGCCGTTCTGGATGCCACGGTTGCCATCGGTGTTGTTCGGATTCAGGCCCGCTGCATTCCAGTAAATCATGCGGCCATCCTGACCTTGATAGGTCGGGGTTCCGACATCCAACGAGGTGAAGTAAATGTCGTTCTTGGTGTTGAGCAGCAACAACTCGGCCGAAGCCACGATGCCATACCACGGCAACTCGTGATCGAAGGCAAGATTGGCCTTCCACACCGAGGGCAACGCCAAGCCCGGCTCCATCAGGTCCACGCGCAGACGCGCATCGAGCGGATTGGCTGGCACGTACGGCGGATTCACACCCGGGGTGAAGATCGGGCCGGGATTACGCATGTCGTAGGCGAGGAAGTTCAGACCCGTGTTCTGGAAGGCACCCGCCAACCAGACGTTGGGCGCCGTGCCCTGGAACAGGCCCACGCCACCGCGCAACTGCGTGGAGCGCTCGGTATCGAAGGTGTAGTTGAAGCCAAAACGCGGCTGCCACAGCTCGGCATCGATCGTCGTGCGGTTGTCATAACCGTACATCTGGTGGATGGTTTCGTTGTAAAGCGGCTCCTCGTCGAACTTCGGAATGTCCACTCGGATGCCGAACATCAGGTTCAAGTTGTAATTGACCGCCCAGTTGTCCTGCAGGAACAAGCCCGTGTTATCGAGCGTGTAGGTGGCCGGAATGTCGCTGTAGTCACGACCCGGACGCGGGGTGCGCACGGTGTACTGGCTCGGCGTACCAGCGGCGAAGTCGGCCAACGAAGCAAAGGTGTAGGAACCGTAGATGTCGCGGCCGTAATAATTCAGGATGTCGTTGGTTGCATAGTCAACACCGAACTTCAGAGCGTGGTCGCCAAGGTAATAGGTACCGGCGAAGAACAGATTCTGCTCGGTGGTGTCCACCAGATTGGCGTGACTATTGACCTCGGTGCCGAACATCAGGTTTTGGTTGCCGATCTGCACCCTGATCGAAGGCAAGTCCGCGTGCGTGGCACGTTGCGCCGTGTAGTCACGATAGGACAACTTCAACTCGGTCGAAAAATTGTCGGTCCAATCGCTGTAGACCTGTCCGACCCAGCTCTCGAAGGATTTGACGTGGTCATACCAGTGCGTGCTGAGCGACACGTTACTGGTGTTGATGCCCGGCTGGCGCAAAACAGACTGGTCCAGCTTGCTGTAGCGCAAGGAGGCACGATGGTTGTCGGTGACGTTCCAGTCGAGTTTGACCGCGTATTCCTCAATCTCGGTCTTGTTGTTGGCATCGCCCGCCAGACTGCCTGCATCGAAACCCCAAACGCTGCTTGCAATCCGCTGCGCCTCGGCAATGTCGGCATCGGTAATCTGGCCACGGCCGTAGGGTGTATCCGCCAAGCTGGTGCCTGGCGCGGTGCGCTCATACTTCTCGTAGTTGGCAAAGAAGAACAAGCGATCCTTGATCAGCGGGCCGCTGAAGGTGCCACCATAGGTGGTCTCATCGTTGAAACCATTGAACTTGACGCCTTCCAGATCCGAACGGACCCAACCCTTGTCGCGGTATGCGTAGTAGGCCGAACCGTGCCAATCGTTGGTGCCGGACTTGGTGACCGCGTTGACGACGGCGCCAGTCGCGCCCGTCGTGGTCACATCATAGTTGGCCAATGCGATGTTCACTTCTTCGATGGCATCCATCGACACCGGCTGACGCTCGGTCGGCAGGCCGTTGGCTTCCAGACCGAAGGGATCGTTGGTGGACACGCCGTCGATACGGATAAGGTTGTAACGCGAGTGCTGGCCAGCCGCTGAGATGCGGCCGTCGGCCTTGCTCGTCTGGGCGATGCGCGGATCGACGCGGATCAAGTCCTGAATGTTGCGACCCGCCGAAGGTAGCGCCGCCATTTCCTGCGAGCTGATCACGGTACCGGTGCCCATGTTATCCGGTGAAAACACCGACGTGCCCGCCGAGGCCGTCACTTCGATGGCCTCCAACGACGTGGCAGAGGTATCCAGATCGACGTTCAGTGCCGAGGTCTCACCCAAGGCCAGAAAAACGTTTTCGGTAGCTTCACCCTTGAAGCCCTCACGCGTCACGGTCACCGTGTAGGGACCACCGACGCGCAAACCACGCGCACTGTAGCGACCCTGCGCATCGGTGACAGCGCGACTGGTCGTGCCCGACGGGGTGTGGAGAATCATTACCTCGGCACCGACCAGCGGCGCACCGGCGCTGTCAGTCACACGGCCCGCGAGGTTGGAAGAGGTTTGCTGCGCATAGACCGGCGCCGCGAACAAAAGAACGGCGAGTGCGCCTGCGAGGCGCTTTACACGAAACTGCTTTTTCATGGGTTATTCCCTGATTGCCAGACGTTATGGTCAGGGTGTGCGATGACACCCGTGTTACGACGACCTGATTGGCGGCTCAGCGCTGACACGAGTCGTCCCCTCGGACTTGCTTGAACACATTTTCAACGATACCTAGGCGTATGGCCAGAAGGCAAACGTTTAACCATAGTTTAACCAGCATCACCATGGCACGCCACCCCTGAGCGCGGACCTGAGCGCGGACCCCTTGGGGGCGGGCAGAGGTACCGCAACGTGAACAAGGCAACTGCGCGGGTGGATCAGGCGCCGCCGAGGTAGGCCTTCACACCGTCCAGCAACATTTGAACGGACACCGCGACCAGCAGCATGCCCATCAGGCGTTCGACTGCAACCAGCACCGACCGACCGAGCACTTTGTAGAGGAAGGTGGCCGAGAACAAGATCGCAGCCGTGGCGGCCCAGGCCATGAACAAGGCCAGCGACCAATCGGCCAGTCGATGGGGTTCATTGCTGGCCAAGAGAATCACCGCCGCCATGCCCGAGGGGCCGGCGATGAGGGGAATCGCCATGGGCACGATGAACGGCTCGCCCTCGGACTGATGCCCCGCCACCCCATCCTGCGCCGGGAAAATCATCTTGATTGAAATCAGGAACAACACGATGCCGCCGGCGATCGCGACGGATTCTTCGCGCAGATGCATCGCGCTCAGGATGCTGTTGCCGGCAAACAGGAACAGGAACAGGACGGCGAGTGCGATCAGCAGCTCACGCGCAAGAACGCGGCGTTGACGCTGCGGCGTCATGCCCCGCATCAAACTCAGGAATACCGGCACATTGCCGAGCGGATCCAAGATCACGAACAGCAGAATGGCCGCAGCAAGGGTGGTCATGGGGCGATCATCAGGAAGGGGTGCTATTGCACCCTTGAAAGAACGTCGCCACGCACAGGATCCGACCTGCGCATGGCGACGGCTGGTTCACGAACGTGAGTAACTTATTTCAGACGACTGGCGACGAAGGCCCAGTTGACCAGATTCCAAAAGTGCTCCAGATACTTGGGACGTGCATTGCGGTAGTCGATGTAATACGCGTGCTCCCACACATCGCAGGTCAACAGCGGGGTGTCCTCGCCGGTGATCGGAGTCGCGGCATTGGAGGTGCTCACCAGGCCGAGCGCACCGTCGGGGCGTTGTACCAACCAGCCCCAACCCGAACCGAAGGTTCCCAGCGACAACTTGGTGAACTCTTCCTTGAAGGCATCGAAGGAACCGAACGCCTTGGCGATGGCTTCGCCAAGCTTGCCATCGGGCGCACCGCCACCGGCTGGCGAGAGGCACTGCCAGTAAAAATTGTGGTTCCAAACTTGGGCCGCATTGTTGAACATGCCGCCTTGGGCCTTGCGTACGATGGTTTCCAGATCGGCGTTTTCCAGATCCGTACCCTTGATTTGGTTGTTGAGATTGGTGACGTACGCCTGATGATGCTTGCCGTAGTGGTAGTCGATGGTTTCGGCGGAAATGTAGGGTGCCAACGCATCGCGGGCGTACGGCAGCGGGGGAAGTTCGATGGCCATGGTGTCTCCTGAAGTATGAATTCGAGCCGGCGTTTGCGGCACCTGCGGCAACGTGAGCGGCTACAATGCGAGTTTATCGCGGCGCGCTTTTCCGTGCCGCCCCACCCAGCCTGGAGTTCTGCAACGATGAGTGCGACCGATCGCATCCGCGCCGTGCTGGACGCGCATCCCGTGGTTCTGTTCATGAAGGGAACGCCGCACTTTCCCATGTGCAGTTGCTCCGAGCGCGCGGCACGCGCCCTCGATGCTTGCCACCACCCCTACGTGGCGGTCAACGTCCTGGCAGACCCCGAGATTCGCGCGCAATTGCCGCGCTATGCGAACTGGCCGACCTTCCCGCAGTTGTTCATCGAAGGCGAACTGATTGGTGGCAGCGACATCACGGCCGAGCTCTACGAACAAGGCGAATTGCAGCGCATGTTGATCGACGCCGGCACGGTGGCCTGATGCCTGCGCCAGCACCCGCCGACAAGGCCAAGCAGCCGTTGGCCGATCGAACGATCCTTGTGGTCGGTGCCCATGGTGGTTTCGGCGAGGTCTTGGCCCGCGCCTGCGCACGCGCCGGTGCACAGGTCGTACTGCTTGGCCGACGCATTCCGCGCCTGAACAAGCTCTACGACGCACTGGAGGCTGACGGCGCGCGGGAACCTGCGATCTATCCACTCGATCTGGCCGGCGCCACACCGGACGACTACGCCACTTTGGCCAGTACTCTGGAACGCGAATGCGGTCGTCTGGATGGCATCGTGCACTGCGCCGCCGAGTTCAAGGGCTTGGCTTCGCTGGAAAACATGCCACTGGACGACTGGTTCACGGGCATGCATGTGAACCTCACGGCGCCATGGCTGCTGACCCGTGCTTGCCTGCCGCTCTTGCGCCAACGCGAGGATGCCAGCGTGCTGTTCCTGATCGACGATCCCGAACAGCTCAGCTCGGCGTTCTGGGGCAGCTATGGCGTCTCCAAGCATGCCTTGCTTGGCCTCATCGCAATCTTGCGCGATGAACTGGCCAACTCACCGGTTCGTGTGCACGGTGCCCTGCCCGGCCCCATGCGGACAGCTCTGCGTGGACGAGCGTATTTCGCCGAAGACCCGGGTTCGATTCCATTGCCCGATGCCTATGCCAAGGCGTGTGTCAGTCTGTTGACAGGCGGCCCGGACGCGCCCACCGATGCCGTCGTGAAGTTGCAGCCCGAACGCGCCAATCCGCCACGACCGCTGGGCCTATCCACCTTCTCGAACTGAATCGGCCACGCTGAAGCGGCTTCCTTACAAGTCGCGCGCCACACGAAAACCGATTCGCGCACTGGTCGTGTTTGCATCCATCCCGGCGCGGAAGGCCGAACGCGCCTGCGCTGGCGAACTCGCCCACGAGGCACCGCGTACCACGCGCTCCTTGCAGCCGGGATTGACCCAGGCACTGCCATCGTTGGGCGCACGCGAGTAGCTGTCGTGCCAGCAGTCGGCCACCCATTCGGAGACATTGCCGTTGATGTCGCTGACTCCGAAAGCGTTGCTCAGGAAGCTGGCCACCGGCGCCGGACCCCAGAAACCATCGCCATAACCGGCAAAGGCATTGGCCCAGGATCGATGACTCGGCGACCGATCCCGTGCGCCGGTGAGGTTTTCCATCCGAGTGTCAGGCGCAGATTCGCCCCAGGGATAGCGGCTCGTGCTACCGGCGCGCAGGGCATACTCGAATTCGGCCTCGCTCGGCAGGCGATAGGCCATGCCGGTTTCCGCCGCCAGCCATCGCGCATAGGCCTGCGCGTCGTCCCAGGAAACATGCAGCACCGGCATGTCGTCGGCCGCCGCCCGGCCGGCGTAGTCGTGTTTCCAATTTACCCGACGTTTTTCCACCAAGGCACCACCGCTCTCGTCGTAGACCAGTGAATGACGTTCATTCTGGGCCGTGCTGCGGAAGTCGCTGGCCTCCACGAACCGCCGGAATTGCGCCACCGTGACTTCGGTACGGGATAAGGCAAAGCCGCGTACGAAACGCACCTCGTGTTGCCGCCCCTCGTTGTTGCGACGTCCCTCCTCACCGCGTGGACTGCCCATTTCAAACTGCCCAACGGCTATGACCACCATCCCCGGGCCGTGTCCACCGCCCGCCAGAGGGTCGGCAAACAGAGCACCCGCGTCGTAGGCACCGTACTTCCGAACGCGATCGATCGCGGCACGCGCGGCCACGGTGGCGCGCTCATTCAAAGCGATGGCCTCCAGCCCTGGCATCAACTGAGTCGCCGCGTCCAGATCTCCGGTGGCCAATTCAGCGTCAATGCGCGCCATCTGCTGTTGCACCGCACGCTCGCGAAGTTCCATCACGCGCGTGGCAGCGTTCTGTACCGCAACCGAGCTGTTTCGAACCCGACTGGCTTGCGCCAAAAGCACCTGCGCGTCCTTGAATTTTGTCCTATTGGCCTGCGACAGGGCCGACTTGATGAGCCCCTGTTCGATCCGCGACAAGGCGCGCAGTGCTTCCGAGTTCGTGGCATCAATGGCCAGTACCGCCTGCAGCTTGGCCACGGCATTGTTTGACTCCGGTGCCAGCAGCCGCCCCCGAGCCTCGGCCTGCGAGGCCTGCGTCAGCAATTGACGAACGTTCTGGGTTTGCTCCAACAACGCAGCGAGTTTCAGAACACGCGCATCCTGCGCAGCCCATCGTTGCAACAGCGGCAGGTCACGCTGCGACCAACCCGTGTTGTCATGCCACAACGCCAGCATGTCCCATTCAAGCAGACCAGCAGCCGCACGCTCCGCTCCGACTTGCACCCCACTCAGATCCGTCGCCGAAGGTCCAACCAGATCGCGATGGTCCAGCCATAGTTGCAGGGCCAAGCGCAATGCTGGCCGAGTACCTTTGCGCAACAAGTCTTTGATGCGCGCGTCCAGAGCCAAGGTGGGGTCGTCACCATCGACCGGCTCGTCGACGGCTTCGAGTTGCTGTACCTCGGTCACTGCCGCGCGCTCAGCCACGACCGAATCGACTACCCCGCTGGGCGGCACCACCGGTTCGGCGCTTGGAGCGTTTGTCGGTGCTTGTTGCGCAGGCTCGCTGCCGCCGCACGCCGCCAGCAACACGCTCAGAACCAACAACGATGACCAACGACATTTTGGCAACGCGATCGTACTCCACACGGCGTCAGGGCTAGCACGCGGACAAACCCAAATGCGTGGACGGTAGTGCACAGATGCGGTTGGCGGCAAGCCCGAGATCTTCGTGACTGCGTTCCATTATCGTTGCACTCAGACACTTGCCGGATCGTCACGATGAGCCAATGGCTTGACCAAGTTCAACAGCGGGACGCACTGGTTGCGACGCGGGATCGTTCCCCCATCGCTCTGGACACCGAATTCATTCGCGAGCGCAGCTACTATCCGCGTCTTGCCTTGGTGCAATGGTGCAGGGCCGACGGCGATGCCTTCCTGATCGATCCGGTGGCCTTGCCGGACGCCGGCGCCCTGCGCACGGTGCTGCAGGGCGATTCACTCAAAATCATGCACAGCCCAAGCGAGGATGTTCAGGCCTTCCAGCGCGGCTGGAATCTTGTGGTGCGTCCCGTATTCGACACCCAATTGGCCGCAGCCCTGGCTGGCTTTGGTCCGGGGAGAAGTTATCAATCTCTGGTCGAAGACATGCTTGGAACCCACCTCGACAAAGGCGAAACCCGCTCTGACTGGCTGCAGCGTCCCTTGACCGATGCCCAGCGTCGTTACGCGGCTGACGATGTTTTGTATCTGCACGAACTGCATGCGCGTCTGGATCAACGATTGTGCGAACTCGGGCGGCGAGAGTGGCTCTCAGAAGATTGCGATCGACTGGTCGAAACGGCCAGCAATGATGCGCCTGATCCCAATCCACACCTTGGCTCGCGGGCCGCTCAACACATGAATCCAACGTCGCAGGCGCTGCTGCGTCGTCTGCTGCTGTGGCGCGAAACCACGGCACGACAACTGGACCGCCCGCGCAGTTGGATCCTCGACAATGAATTGGTGGTGGAACTGGCATCGCGCCCCCTCACCCGAATCGCGTTCCATGCCCTGCTCGATCGCCATCCACGCGCACCACGCCGCAATCGTGAGGAACTCTGGCAGACCGTCTCGACACCCTTGTCCGAAGAGGATCGGCTCATGCCACTGGCGACCGCACCCGACCCGAGCCTGCGCGCGCCGCTCAAGGCGATGCAGGCCGTGGTAGCCGAACATGCGAGCACGCTGCACATCCCCGAAGGCCTGCTGTGCGCCAAGCGCCATCTGGAAACGCTCCTGCAAACGCGACAATGGCCCCATGCAATCGATGGCTGGCGGCGTGGCATTCTCGAAAACGACCTGCTGACGCGTTTGCCTTGAGTCGAAAAGAACCATCGCCACAGCGACCGTGACGGCGCACGACACCGATCACCTTGCACCGCGCAAATCGACGCTGAAAAACAATGCCTCAGGACTCAAATCCATCCTGAAATACGATCTCGTCGTGA
>CAUJJS010000171.1 GCA_963205415.1 Pseudomonadota bacterium | reverse complement strand
GTTGTGGCGCGAGGGCGCACGACTGTGGTCACCGCGTTCGGAAACTCTGCGCGAGGACGATGTGCTGCTGATTCGCGGTCAATGGCCGGCGCTGGAAAAGCTGCAACAGGAAATGCGCCTGACGCTCAACACCTCCTCGCGAGCGCAAGCCGATATTCCGCCGGACGACAAACAGGTGATGGTCGAGGTGATGATCGCGCCCAATTCGGTCATCGCCGAACACCGCCTTGCAGCACTCGACTACCGCCTGCCCGACCATACCCGAATCCTGGGCGTGCAGCGGCGCGATCACATCATCCGCGAGAAGCTCGGCGACATCGTGCTGCAGGTGGGTGACATCCTGCTGTTGGTGTTGCCCGAGTCCGAATCGGCCGAGTTGCGCCGCAATCGCAACATCATCGTCCTGTCCAAGCGCAGTGCGCCGCGTCCCAAGGGCTGGCGCACGCCGTTCGCGCTGGTGGTGATGGCCTCGGTGGTGCTAGTGTCGGCCATGGGTTGGGTGCCGATCACCATTTCCGCGATTCTTGGTGCGGTGGCGATGGTCATGGCCGGCTGCGTGGATGTGGATACGGTGTACGAGTCAATTGACTGGCGCGTGCTGTTGTTGATGGCCGGCCTTTTGCCATTGGGCATTGCCATGAGCAGCAGTGGCGCTGCGCGTTTCATCGTTGACAACAGCGTGGGACTCGTCAGCCACTTCGGCCCGCACGTGGTGCTGGCGGTGTTGTACCTGATGGCACTGCTCCTGAGCGAGCTGATGAGCAATTCGGCCTCAGCCATCCTGCTCACGCCCATTGGCGTGTCCACGGCCCATGCCATCGGTGTGGATGCCACGCCCTTCCTGATTGCGGTGACCTTTTCCGCATCGACCAGCTTCCTCACCCCGATCGGCTACCAAACCAACACCATGGTGCACAGTGCAGGCGGCTATCAGTTCATGGATTTCGTCAAAGTTGGATTACCCTTGAACCTGATCTTTTGGGTGCTCGGGGTGATCTTCATTCCGATCTTCTGGCCTTTCTGAATCTCCGCGCGCTGCATGGCCCAAAACGCCCGCCGCGGCGAATGCGCAGTGCTATCCTGAGCCTCGTGGCAGCACCGCTGCGCGTGTGCAGACGGCGTGTTGGCCATCCCAGCGTGAGTTTCCCGCATGGAATACGCCATTCATCTCGATAGCCCAAGCCCGGATCTCGCCGTCATCAGCGATGCCTTGCAGGATGTCGATCCAGCCGCCTTCGCCGACCTCGACCGCGACGGCCACACCCTGCGACTCAGTACCAACATGCTCGACAGCGAACTGATCGAAGCCCTCGCGCGTGCAGGCCACCCGATTCAGGTCAAGCAGATCGTGCGCCTGCCGTCGGTGTGCTGCGGAAGCTGCAGCGGCTAGGACGGCTGCGGCGAATCCCTCAGGCCGCCTTGTCCAGCACGATGGGAGCGGTCGCGACGCGTTCGACCTTGATGCCGCGGGCGCGCAGCAATTCGACCAAGCCATCGGCGCCCAGCAGGTGCATGCTGCCGACCACGACCATTGCGGTCTGCTTGCCGTGGACCAAGGCCACGATTTGAGGTAACCAGGCGCGATTGCGATTGCGGTTGAGCCGCTCGTACATGACCGGCGTGTTGTCACGCATGTCCTCGTTGACGGCCTTTTCCAAGCCTTCCGCATCGCCCGTGCGCCACAAGGCATGGAGTTCCAGAATGCGTTTGCGCGTGTCGGCAGCCGGTTCCAGTGCTTCATCCAGCATGCGCGCCTGCTCGTCCATCGGCGCACCATCGAGTGCCGCCATCTGCTCCATCGCAGTTTCCAGTCCGGCCACGACCTTGCCGTCCTTGACCGCACGCTGCATGAAGTGCTGGTCGAGGCCGAGCTTCACGTCCAGACCCGTCATCACCATCATGCCGACACTGATGTTGAGGCCCATGTACCACGGCTTGAAGGGCTCGGAGGCCGTCATCGCAGCATCGCTGCCGAGAAACTGCCGCAGCTTTTTGGCGGTATCGGCTGAAATCACCTGGCTCAAGCGGCGTTCGTCGGAGAAGCGCGCCAGCTTCTGGACCGTCTGCACCATCGATGGATCGGCCATTTCCGCAGGATCGATCTCAAAGGCCATGCGCTCGGCTTGGGCATAGGCGGATTCGACCGCGGGGTCGAGCGGATAGTCATCGGCGCGGAGCAGGTGGAAACTGCCCAGCAGGTAAACCGTGGTCGATTCACCCTGCGCCTTCCACAGCAGTGGCGTGGGTGGCGCGGCCAGCGCCGCGGGCGCGATCAGCAACAGGGTGCACGTCAGCAGCCAGCGCATCATGGGGTTTCTCCTTGGGTTGCGGTGTTGTCGCGGTCGAATAGTTTGCCGGGATTGAGTGTGCCAGCCGGATCCAGCGCCTGCCGAATGGCGCGCATCATGCCGATCTCGGTCTCGGAGCGCGTGCTGGCAAGGTAGGGTTTTTTGACCAGGCCGATGCCGTGCTCGGCCGAAATGCTGCCGCCGTGCTGATGCAACAGCTTTGCCAGCAGTTCCGTCACCCGACTGCATTCGTGTACGAAGTCGGCGTTGTCCATGGTTGTGGGCTTGAGCACGTTGATGTGGAGGTTGCCATCGCCGATATGGCCGAACCACACCACTTCAAAATGCGGGTAGGCCTGCGTCAGCAAGACCTGCGCCTCGGCAAGAAAGGCCGGCATCGCGCCGATGCGGACCGCGATGTCGTTCTTGTAGGGCAGGTGTCGCGCCAAGGACTCGGTGATGCCCTCGCGCAGGCGCCACAAGGCCGCGGCTTGCGCATCGCTCTGCGCGATCACGCCGTCGCAGACCAGACCCTGTTCGAGCAGCACTTCGAATGCGCCCAAGGCCGCTTCTTGTTGGGACGGGCTTTCGGCATCGAATTCGGTCACCACGTAGTACGGGTAGGTGTCCGCAAACGGTGCCTGTGCACCGTGCGCGACCACATGCTTGAGCGCGACATCGGTCAGGAACTCGAACGCCGACAAGGACAGGCGCGCGCGCAGATGGCCGAATACCTGCATCAGACTCTCAAACGAGGGCAGGGCCAGCAGCATCACATTGGATTCGGGCGGCGGATCGGTCAGCCACAACTGTGCCTCGACCACGATGCCGAGCGTGCCTTCGGAGCCGATCATCAGTTGCCGAAAATCGTAGCCGCTGGAGTTCTTCACCAGTCCGCGATTGAGCTCCAGGAGTTCACCATCGCCACTGACCACGCGCAGGCCGGCGATCCAGTTGCGGGTGTTGCCATAACGGATCACGCGGATGCCACCGGCATTGGTGGCGATATTGCCGCCGATGCTGCACGAACCGCGCGCGGCAAAGTCCACGGGATAGATCAGGCCGTGCTCGCGTGCGGCGCCGTGCACGGCTTCCAAGGTCATGCCGGCTTGCACCGTGAGGATGCGGTCGTGGGCGTCAAACCCCAGCACGCGATTCATCCGCTCCAAGCTCAGCACCAGTTCGCCCTGAGCCGCCACAGCCCCACCCGATAGGCCGGTGCGTCCACCCGAGGGCACGATGGACACGGCCTGTGCCTTCGCCCAACGCACGATGGCCTGGACCTGCTCGACGCTGGAAGGCAAGGCAATGGCGAGCGGTGCCGGTTTCCAGCGGCGCGTCCAGTCGCGGCCATAGAACTCCAGATCGGCGGCCTCGGTCTTGAGCAACAGCTCGGGTATCTGGGCGGCCAGATCGGACAGCAGATCGGATGTCATGGCTTATCTCGTAATAACGCGCGGTGTCGGTCGCCGTGGCGGCTGACGCGGATGATGCCAGCAGTTCCGGTGTAATGTTGCACTGCCGCAAACATTCGTTCAATCTGGCATAGTGCTTTTCCCGCCCACCGTCCTGTTCGCCCTACGTCCCGGCTCATGAAAGAAACCTCATTTCCCAAGAAAGACATCCGCATCCTGCTGCTGGAAGGCGTCAGCCCCAGCGCCGTGGCCAGCTTCGAAGCGGCCGGCTACAGCCAGATTGATTACCACAAGAGGTCGTTGCCGGAGGATGAGCTGATTGCGCGCATCGCCGATGCACACTTCGTCGGCTTGCGTTCGCGCACCCAGCTCACCGCGAAAGTGTTGAACGAAGCGCGCCGACTGGCAGCCATCGGGTGCTTTTGCATCGGCACCAATCAGGTCGATCTCGTCAGCGCCAAACAACTCGGCATTCCCGTTTTCAATGCACCCTACTCCAACACCCGCAGCGTGGCCGAACTGGTGATTGCCGAGGCCATCCTCTTGATGCGCCGCATTCCGGAAAAGAACGCCCTCTGCCACCGTCATGGATGGGACAAATCTGCCGAAGGCAGTTTCGAAGTGCGCGACAAGGTGCTGGGCATCATCGGCTACGGCCACATCGGCACCCAGGTGGGCGTGCTGGCCGAATCCTTCGGCATGCGGGTGATCTACCACGACATCGAAACCAAACTGGCATTGGGCAATGCCCGCGCCGCCAAGAGTCTGGATGACTTGTTGGAGCGCTCGGACATCGTGACCTTGCATGTGCCCGAAACCCCAGCCACCAAGATGATGTTCGGCACCGATCAGATTGCTCGCATGCGCAGCGGTTCGATGTTGATCAATGCCTCACGCGGCAGCGTGGTGGATATCGACGCCCTGGCGGTGGCCTTGCGCGCAGGGCATCTGGCCGGTGCAGCGATCGACGTATTCCCCGTCGAACCCAAGGCCAACGACGATCTCTTCCAATCACCCTTGTGCGGAATGGACAACGTGATCCTCACCCCGCACGTCGGCGGTAGCACGCTCGAAGCTCAAGACAACATCGGCATCGAAGTGGCCGCCAAGTTGATCCGCTACAGCGACAACGGATCCACGCTGTCGGCGGTCAATTTCCCGGAAGTGTCCCTGCCCGAATATCCCGGCGCCCGCCGTTTCCTGCATATCCACCGCAACGTGCCGGGCGTATTGAGCCAGATCAACGAGGTGTTCTCGCGTGCCGGCGTCAACATCAATGGCCAGTATCTGCAAACCGATGCGGCAATCGGCTATGTCGTCATCGACGTGGACACCGATGCCGACACCGCCACGCGCATGCGCGGCGAGTTGGCGACCATCGATGGCACCTTGAAAACGCGCGTACTGTATTGAGGCGTATAGCGACCCGCAGGCGGATGCGGGTCGCTCTTTCGGTCAAGCCGACAAGCGATAGCAGGGCTGGTACTCGCCCGACATTTTCATGCGCTTTTGCGCCACGAAATCGCACAGCAGGCGATCCAGCGCGCGCATGATCTCCGGCTCGCCATCGATCACGAAGGGTCCGTGTTGCTCGATCGCACGCATGCCCTCTTCCTTGACATTGCCAGCCACGATGCCCGAGAACGCACGGCGCAGGTTGGACGCCAGCACGTGCGGCGGCAGTTCACGATGCAGATTCAGGCTGTGCATGTTCTCGTGCGTCGGCATGAACGGATGCTGCAACTCGGGTTGGATGCGCAGTGACCAGTTGAAGAAGAACGCATCCTTGGATTCGAGCCGGTGGTTGAGCACCTGCTTGAAACCTTGCTGCATGGTACGCGCCACCTCGCGCGGATTGGCCACGATGATCTGATAGTGCTTGCTTACCTCCTCGCCCAGCGTCAGACGCAGGAAAGCATCGATACGCTCGAAATAAGCCGCCGATTCCGAAGGGCCGGTGAACACCAACGGAAACGGAATGCCGGCATTGGCCGGATCCATCAGGATGCCCAGCAGGTACAGGATTTCTTCGGCCGTACCCACGCCGCCGGGGAACACGATGATGCCGTGACCGATGCGCACGAAGGCCTCGAGTCGCTTTTCGATGTCCGGCATGATCACCAGTTCATTGACGATCGGATTGGGTGATTCGGCCGCGATGATGCCCGGCTCGGTGATGCCGATGTAACGATTGCCGGTGCGGCGCTGCTTGGCGTGAGCGATGGTTGCGCCCTTCATCGGTCCCTTCATCGCGCCCGGGCCACAGCCAGTGCAGATGTCCAGCCCGCGCAGGCCCAGTTGATAGCCCACATCCTTGGTGTAGAGGTATTCCTCGCGCCCGATCGAATGGCCACCCCAGCACACCACAAGATTGGGATCCACATGCGAACGCAGCGCGCGCGCATTGCGCAGGATTTCGAACACCGCGTTGGTGATGTCATCGGGATTGTCGAGATTGAATTGCCCGTTGTTCTGGATTTCCGAAGACACGTAGGCAATGTCGCGCACCACGGCAAACAGCAGTTCGGCCACGCCGGTGATGATCCGGCCATCGACGAAGGCCTCGGCCGGCGCACTGGTCAGTTCGAGCTTGATGCCGCGATCCTGCTGCACCGCTTGAATGTCGAAATCGGGGTAGCGCGCCAAGGCCGCGCGCGGATCGTCGGTGGCTGTGCCCGAGGTCAGCACCGCCAGCGCGCAACGTCGCAGGAGCTCGTGCAGGCCGCCATTGGTTGCGTCTTCCAGACGACTGACTTCCTGGCGCGAAAGGATATCCAGGCCGGCGCGCGGATAGACGCGCGAATTGACTACAGCTGCACTCATCGTTATCTCATTCTCATCATTTTCATTGGACCGCGCAGCATGCCACAACTGCGCGACACGCTGTATCGCTCGCGTTGGACGCCGATCGCGGGTCAGGCCAGCAGTGAGGCGACCAGTGCCTGGTGGCGCTGCAACTGGCGATCGCGGCGCAGGCGCTGGGTCAGCACGATGGCGCGCAGGTCCTCGACCGCACGTTCGAAGTCTTGATTGACCACCACGTAGTCGAACTCGTGGGCATGTTCGATCTCGCCACGCGAATCGGCCAGTCGTCGGACGATGGTCTCTTCCGAATCCTGCGCTCGGCTACGCAGCCGACGCTCCAGTTCGGTGCGCGACGGCGGCAAGATGAAGATGGTCACCGCTTCGGGAACTTTTGCGCGGACCTGGCGCGCGCCTTGCCAGTCGATTTCCAGCAGCACGTCTCGACCCGCGTCCAGAAACGGCTCCACCGACTGACGCGCCGTGCCTTTGTAATCGCCGTGCACCAGCGCGTGTTCGAAGAAGTCACCGGCTTCGATCATGGTCTGGAACTGCTCGACGCTGACGAAGTGATAGTGCTGGTGGTGGCGCTCGTCGGGGCGTGGTCCACGCGAGGTGAATGAGATCGACAGCGATATCTCCGGCTCGCGCGCCAGCACCGCGTTGACCAGGCTCGACTTGCCGGTGCCGGAAGGCGCCGCCACCACGAACAGACAGCCTCTGGGCGCGCTCATGCGCGTGCAAACCGAGGGTTGATGGGGCGAACTTTCATGCGCGTGCTCCAGAAGTGGGATGGCCGGCGACGGCCATGCGGGAGCGGCTCATTTTACCCCAGCCCAAGGCTGATTCAGGGATGCGAGCCACGCGCCGGACCTCGATGGGGTCGCGACACGGTGGCGAGCGGTTTTGACTCAGAACACGAAGGTGGCGCGCAGCACCTTGAGATCATTGCCGACAAACTGCACGCGGCAGTTGAGCGTCTGCTTGTACTCGGTCTCAAGGCCGGTATCGAGGGTGATCGGCGCGGTGAGTTCGAGCGTGTCCTCGCCGGTGGCCGTGGCGCTCTTGGCCAGTGCCTCGATGTCGACCGATAGCATCTTGCCCTGTGCGCCTTCCTTGGCCGCAGCCTCGCAGGCCGCAGCGGCACGGGATTCGCGCGAGCCACCGCAGCCCGTCAAGACGAGGCAGTTGATCGCAAGGATCGATGTCATACGCAAAATGCTGTTCATGAGTGCTTCCTATCCGACTGTCCCGGAGTCGTTTCGGTCACGCCCAGCAGACCATCAAGCTGAACGGTGACTCGAAGATAGCGCAATCATTCACGATTTTCACGCCTGATCGTAGCCTGTTGCGATTGTTGACCTGCCCGGAGGCGAGCAGGTCGCAATAGCTCCCTGCCTCAGTAACGCGGTACCGAAGTGTCCACATGCACCGACCAGGCATCGATGCCGCCTTCGACGTTGTGAACCTCGGTGAAGCCCAGTGCGCGGAAGGCTTCGGCTTCCTGCCGGCTGGAATTGCCGTGGTGACACAGGAAGGCCAGTGCGGTGTTCTTGGGCAAGGCTTCCAGTCGCTTGCGCGAGGACTCGTCGAGCACTTCGTGCGCCGCCGGGAAGGCGGCAATGCTACGTGCCGCGAGCGGACGCACGTCGATCACTGTGATGGTCGAAGCGGTCAATCGGTCGCGTAGATCACGCACCGAAATCGACTTCACCGCCGCCGGAGCATTGGGGTTGCGGATCGAGAGGCCGGCGCCGTGAACGTTTTCCACCCAATCGACCTCGATGCCACGTGCGCGCTGGGCGCTGGCCAGATCGAAATGCACCGCCAGGCCCCGAGCCTCGGCCACGATGTCGCTGGCGTCGGCCGGTGCCAGGTGGAACTGCGATTCGAAACGCGGCCCGATGGAGAGATGCAGGACCAGGTCATCGGCATCTTCCATCGCGGCGCGGATCTTCTCGGCGGCCAATTCGGTGATGTGGATGGTGGGCGGCGTGCGGTCGGGCTCGGCCACGCCAAGAAGGCCAAACAACTCGCCCGATTCCATCAGGCCGGCAATGATGTCGCTGCCGCCGATCAACTCGCCCTTGACGTACAACTGCGGGATCGTGGGCCAGTTGCCGTAGGCCTTGATGCCTTCGCGGATTTCCGCATCCGCCAGCACGTTCACGCCGGTGTAGCTCACGCCCAAACTGTCGAGGATGCCCGAGGCCTTGGCGGAAAAGCCGCATTGCGGCGCGCCGGGCATGCCCTTCATGAACAGGACGACGGGATTTTGTGCGAGCAGGTTCTGGATGCGTTCGCGCAGGACGGGTTCGAGGGACATGGTGTTTCCAAAGTGAAAAGAA
>CAUJJS010000170.1 GCA_963205415.1 Pseudomonadota bacterium | reverse complement strand
TTCGATTCAGCCTGTTGCGTGGCGAGGATGGCCTGCGCGGCCAAGTGACGTTGAACGACAGCCTTGCCTGGCTTGGCAGTCCGCACAATTCACCACTGCCGCCTTTGGTCGGACAGGCCGACATACCGCGCCTGCAGATCGACGGCGTCGAGGCGACGGGCGTCAAGATATCCATCGGCGCACCCGATGCGCCGAGCCCATGAGTCGAGCTTGAAACCCGCACTGCAACCGGCACCCTTTGCCGAACGTTTGCTCGCATGGTTCGATCATCACGGTCGCCACGATCTGCCGTGGCAGCACCCGCGTGAACCCTATCGAGTGTGGCTGGCGGAAGTCATGCTGCAGCAAACCCAAGTGCAAACGGTCATTCCATACTTTGAACGCTTCATCACCAACCTGCCCGACCTTGCATCGCTCGCCGAAGCAAGCGAAGAACAGGTGCTGGCCCTGTGGTCGGGCTTGGGCTACTACAGCCGCGCCCGCAACCTGCATGCCACGGCGAAGATCTGCTTGCAGCGACACGACGGCGCGCTGCCAACGACCCTCGATGAACTGATGGCCTTGCCCGGCATTGGCCGATCCACCGCGGGCGCGATCCTGGCGCAGGCGCATGGCCTGCCCCATGCCATCCTCGACGGCAACGTACGACGCGTCTTGGCACGCTGGGCCGGCATCGAGGGTTGGCCTGGCGACACCACGGTGCAAAGGTCATTGTGGGCACGGTCCGAGCAATTGCTGCCGGCGCAGCGCCTGGCCGATTACACCCAAGCCCTGATGGATCTGGGCGCTACCGTTTGCACGCGCAGCAAGCCTGATTGCGACCACTGTCCGGTGAAGGCCGATTGCATCGCCTTGCGTGATGGCCGTGTCGCGCAACTGCCGACATCACGCCCGCGCAAATCCATCGCGCAACGCCAATGCCTGATGCTGTTGGCGCGTGATGCCGATGGCCGCGTGCTATTGCAACAACGCCTCGGCCCGGGTGTCTGGCAAGGGCTGTGGAGCTTGCCCGAGGCCACCGATGAAGCCCGCCTACGGCACCTTGTCCGCAGCCAGATCGAAGCGTCATTTCGCTGCGAGCCGCTTCCGAGTTTCCATCACAGCTTCAGTCATTACCGCCTTGAGATCACCCCGCTGCTTGCGCACGAAGTGAAGGCGCGTGTCGGGATTGCTGAAACCGATGAAGGCTGGCGCTGGGTGGCCGAAGACGCATGGTCAAGCCTCGGATTGCCGGCACCGGTGCGGCGGCTGCTAACGGCCTTGTCATCAGCTTGACGGCGCAGGATGACCCCTGCGAAATCCCCGTTTCCTCGACCGAAACGGGGTTCAAATCCCTATGGGTGCCTGCCCTCAGCGGTGTGGCCGCAGTTCCCGCGTTTTCTTGCCGAACAGACGCAAGGTCACCGGCATGTAGCGCATGCCGCTGTTGTCGGAATCACCATTGACGCGGGAAAAGTCCATGCCTGCGCGGGTCAGTTCTGCCACGCGCGCAACAGGTACCGAATTCAGCAGCCACACCTGTTTGGGTTCGCCCTTGCCATCGTAGGCCACGATGAAATCGGCAAAGCCACTGAGTTTGGTGTCGGTGCCGTGCAACCTCGGACGCATGGCGCCTGCGATCATGCGTGGATTGCCATCGCGCATCCGTTTCCGCAGGGTGTCAATCCCGTCGCGAATGCTGGTGTCGTAGCGCGCCACCATGGAATTGACGCTGCTCGATACGCCCTCGTCGATCTTGCCGCCAGCCTTCAAGATGCGGCTGATGAGGTCGGACGAGTAGGCATACATCATGCCGTGGGCTTCGCGCGCCGAGCGTTCCGGATCGAGGTAATGGGTAATTCTACTGTGTCATAAACGTTACACTTCTCGTGATATGATTTGAAAATCTTCATGCCGCGCGAGAGGTCCGTGTTGGACAGGAAGCTGGAAGAGCGTTTTGAACAGTACGGGGAAGTGATTGCCTCGGCACTTTCGCATGCGGATCGCAAACTGCCCGCGCAGTGGTACCTGAAGGGTTTGCTGCTGCCTGGAGGTCGCAAGAGCGTGGAGCCCATGGCCGCACGCGTGCAACCCCGGAACGTGCGATCTGCCCACCAGTCGATGCACCATCTGGTGGCCAATGCCGACTGGAGCGATCAAGCGCTGCTGGCGGCAGTGGCCACACAGGTACTCCCGGCACTGAGCAAGAAGAGTGCAACGTGTCATTGGATCGTGGACGACACGGGATTTTCAAAGAAGGGGACGCATTCGGTCGGAGTAGCGCGTCAGTACTGCGGACGCCTTGGCAAGACCGACAACTGTCAGGTTGCCGTGAGCCTGTCGATCGCGAACGAACACGGCAGCCTGCCAATAGGCTATTGGCTGTACCTCCCCGAGGAGTGGACAGAAGACCCCACGCGACGCAAGAAGGCTGGCGTTCCGGATCGGGTCGTATTCCAGACCAAGACGGCGCTGGCCATGGATCAGATCGATGCCGCCTTGGCGGCGGGGATTCCAACCGGAGTCGTGCTGGCGGATGCGGCGTACGGCACCGAGACCGGCTGGCGAAACCAGCTCACCGAGCGCGGCCTGCAGTATATGGTCGGCGTACGCAGCAACACGAAGGTCTGGTGGGGATCGCACCAGCCTGCACCCATGCCGCCGGCCAGCCCCAAGGGCGGCCGCCCCCGCACACGGCCAGTCCGCGACAAGGCCCATGCACCCGTCTCGGTGCGTGAAGTAGCGCAGAGCCTGCCAGCAAGGAAGTATCGACAGATCAGCTGGCGCGAAGGTAGCGCGGCATTGCTCAGTTCGCGGTTCGCTGCGGTACGGGTCCGTGCGGCACACAATGGCCAGTCCCATGATGAGCAGTGGATGCTGATCGAATGGCCACAGGGGGAGCCTGAGCCGCGTCATTACTGGTTCTCGACACTGCCGGCCAACACGCCGGTCAAAGCCCTGGTTGCCACGGCACAAGGGCGATGGCGCATTGAACGCGACTACCAAGAGTTGAAGTCGGAGTTGGGCCTTCATCACTATGAGGGGCGCAACTGGCGTGGTTTTCACCATCACGCCAGCCTGTGCATTGCCGCCTACGGGTTCTTGATGCGCGAGCGGTTGCGCAGTAAAAAAAACCCCGTCGAACTCAAGGCGCCTGCCGTACCCAAAGGCTTCCGCCCGCGCGGATCTGGCCCCAATGCAGCGTCACCATCCCAACTCGATCACCACGCTGGCCTTCAGACTGGCTCGGCTCATCGCAAGACGCCTCCCGCAATGCCCGTGTTGCGGGACCTCACCTTACCAGCGGCTTCGTGTTTAATAACACAGTAGAAGTAAATAACTGAGCCCAAACCATGGCCGCTTGCCACTGCTGGGCTTCAAGTTCCAGCTCGGCCATCCGCGACATGCTGGTCACATCGCCGTGGGTTGCGGCGTTGCCAAGCAGGGCGCGGGCCTGGGCCAAGTCCTGCTGAACCGGAGAGCCGGCAACAGCCGACCCTTTCCAATACAGCGTGCCCGCAAGGTTTTGGGCGTGCACATGACCGGCATTGGCCAAGGCCATTACTTGCGCAAACGCTTGGCTGCGTTCGGCAGCCGGCAGCGAAGCATCCAGCAAACTCGGCTGGAAGCCGGTCTGCTCGTAAAGCTTGGCATCGTCCGCCATGGTGATACAGGGCAAGACCAGCAGGCTGACGAAAGCCAGTTTTCGGGACTATAACGATCCGTGTGGATGACAAATGCCCTGTCATTGTGCTGGGCTGATGGCGAAGGGCGATGCCGGAAGCTTCAATCCGCCGCGGATGAGGAAGATGATCGTGTGCAGGTTCTTGAAAGTCCGGAAGCCTCGGG
>CAUJJS010000169.1 GCA_963205415.1 Pseudomonadota bacterium | reverse complement strand
TGTAAATGCCGCAGGCAAAGGTTCGCGATGATACCCACAATGCGTGGGTAGGGAACCGTGCGCTGCAACACGGGTTCTCGTGAGAGCTTCGACTTCGGTGATACTGGTGACACCGGGCGCGAAAGCCCAACTTCGCAGGGTGATACATGGCGTGGCTGGGTGTGGTACTGGGAGGCATCATCGGCCTTTGGCTTGGCGAGCTGGGTCGTGAGCCGCTGGCCATGGTGTTGGGAGCGATGCTGGGTTGGCTGTGGGCGCGCGTGTCGGGCTTGCGGCGGCGGGTGGTCGAACTTGAAGCGGAAGCGCACGCTCGACGCGGCGCAGTCCCGGCTGTCGCGCCGATGGCCGTGGCGCAACGCGAGACCATCGCCGAGGCCGAGTCGCGGCTCAGCGATGACCTCAAACCGGCCATGGCGAGCGCGTGGAATGCCGTCGAGCCAGAGCCGATGCCCGTGCGAGGCCCCGAACGGGAGCCCGAGCCAGAGCCGGTCAGCCGGCCCGAGCCGGCCGCGTTTACGCCGGTCGAACCGATGCCACCCAATGCGGTGGAGCGTGCGCTCTCACGCCTGTGGGCCTGGCTCTTCGAAGGCAACGTGCCGGTCAAGATCGGCATGTTGGTGCTGCTGTTCGGTGTGGCGGCGGGCTTGAAGTATTCGGTCGATGCCGGCTGGATCAAGGTGTCGATGGCCGGTCGCATGGCAGGCATGGCGGCGCTGGGCTTGACGGCGATCGTGTGGGGTTGGCGCAATCGGCAGGCGCGTCCGGCCTTCGGATTGAGTATGCAGGGCGGCGGTATCGGCATCGTGTTGCTGACGGTGTTTGCGGCTTATCGGCTCTATCACCTGCTGCCGGCGACGCTGGCTTTCGCCTTGGTGCTGGTGATGGTGGCCGGTGCGGCGGCGCTGGCGGTGTTGCAGGATGCACTGGCTCTGGCGGTGTTGGGCTTTCTCGGTGGGTATTTGGCGCCGGTGTTGCTGTCCACCGGCAGCGGCAACCACGTGGCTCTGTTTTCGTTCTATGCGCTCTTGAATCTGGCGGTGTTTTTCATCGCTTGGTTCCGCCACTGGCGGGCACTCAATCTGATTGGCTTCTTCTTCACCTTCGCGGTGGGCCTGGCGTGGGGCGCGCAGTACTACGAACCGCAGCATCTGCCGACGGTGGAACCGTTCCTGATCACGTTCTTCCTGTTTTACGTCGCCATCGCGGTGCTGCATGCGTTGCGTGCGCCCGAGGCGCGGCGTGGTTTCGTCGATGGCACCCTGGTGTTCGGCACGCCGCTGTTGGCCTTCCCCTTGCAAGCGGCGATGCTCTACCCAACGCCGATGGCCTTGGCCTTTAGTGCCTTGGCGGTGGCGGTGATGTATGCGGGACTGGCGTTCTGGTTGATGCGCGATCGTCGCCATTGGCTGCTTGCTCAATCATTTGGTGTCTTGGCGGTGGGCTTTGCCACCTTGGCGGTGCCCTTGGCCTTTTCGGCGCGTGCCACGGGCATCACCTGGGCTTTGGAAGGTGCGGCGCTGGTCTGGCTGGGTCTGCGACAGAATCGCCGTTTGCCGCAGTGGACCGGCATCGCCCTGCATGTGGCTGCGGCGGCAGCTTGGGTTTGGAATCAGCTCGAACACGACGCCTGGGACGCGGCGCCCGGCGAATGGTTGATCCTCAATGCGCACGCCTTTTCGACGGTGGTGCTGGCCGCGACGGCGTTTGCCATCAGTGCCCTGTTCGAACGCGCTGGCAAGAACCGCTTCTGGGTTTGGCCGGGATTTCTGCTCGGCCTGTTCTGGTGGTTTCTGGCCGGTGCGCGCGAAGTTGATGAAATCGCCGGCCCTTGGCTGGCAGGAGAGTTGTACGGCTATTCCGTGTCCGCGTGGGTGGCCTTCTTTGCCCTCTCGCTCGGCCTGATGGCGGCCACACGCCGCTGGGTGCCGTGGCCACGCGTCGGCTGGGCCGTGTTCGTGTTGCTGGCGGGCAGCCTGTTGTCGGCCACGGAATCCGGATCGACCCTGCATTCGCCCCTGCACTGGCCGTCGGCGGGGTTCTGGTGGGTCTGGGTTGTCGCTGGCTGTGCGGCACTGGCCAGTCTGCGGCAGCCGCAGCAACGCTTTCTGGGGCTTGCCCACGTCCTGTTTCTGGCCTGCCTGAGCTTGGTGTACGGCTTGGCGCTGCAACGACTCTCTCGCGACAGTGGTCTGGGCGCGGATTGGAGTTATTTCGCGACCTTCACGCCCTTGGTGTTGCTGGTCATCCTGACCTGGCGCTGGCCGGCCGTGGGCACGTGGCCGCTGGGTCGGGAATTTCCCGCGTACGCCAAGGGCTGGTTTGTGCCGGCGGGCATCGTGCTGGCGCTGGCGTCGGTGCAATCCTTGCTGCTATCGGGTGACACCGCACCCTTGCCGTATGTGCCGCTGCTCAATCCGACCGAATTGGCACCCCTGCTGGGCGTGTTGGCCTTGGTACGAGCGATCGGCCCGGCTCAGGCGGGACGCTGGGCGCCGTACCTGGCGATTGCAGGCTTCGTCTGGTTGAGTTTCACCGGCCTGCGTGCGGTGCATCATTTTGCTCATCTGCCTTGGGATGATTCGCTGCTGTCCTATGGCGTGGCGCAAACCACACTCACCGTGCTGTGGGCCGTGGCGGGTGTGACCGCTTGGATTCTCGGCTCGCGCAGCCAGCGCTGGCCACTGTGGTTGAGCGGGGCGATCCTGATGGGCGTGGTCTTGCTGAAGTTGGTGCTGATCGATCGTGGTCACATGGGCAATCTCGCCGGCATCGTGTCGTTCATGGCCGTGGGTGGTCTCTTGGTGCTGGTGGGGCGAATCGCTCCGACACCGCCCCGACAAATCAGTCCCGCAAGCGGAGAATCAACATGAGATTACGGTGGGTGTGGGTGCTGCTGGCGGGTTTGGCCGTGGGTGTGCCGGCGCAGGAACTGCGCAGCTTGCCGCCCACACCACAGGATTTCGCTTGGCAGTGGTCCTTGAGCATCACCGGCAGCGGAGACTTGGTGCGCATGAGTTTGAACGCGGATGTCTATGCACGCTTGTGGCGTGACGATGTCGGCGATGTGGTGGTGTTCAACGCCGCCAACGAGCCGGTGTCGATGGCGCCGATGCACGCGGTGTGGCCAGGGCAGACCACGATGGCATCGGCCGCGACCAGTCTCATGGAGGTACCACTGTTTCGACTGCCTGCAGGCACGCCCAAAAACAGTGGTGAACGTGTGCGTCTGGTGGTTGCGCAGGGTGCTGATGGACGCCTGCAACGTCTGGATGCACAGATCGATGCGGATCCGGCGGCGACGCCGAGCAGCGACTGGCTGATGGACCTGTCGATGTTGCATGCCCCCGTGCGCGGTCTGACGGTGGCCTTCGAATCAGGCGCCGCACCGCTGGTGGCTCGGGTGGATGTGTTCGGCAGTCGCAACTTGTCGAGCTGGACACGTCTGGCCGCAGGCCAAGCCTTGGTGAGTCTGGATGAAGACGGTATGCGACTGGAGCGCCGACGCGTCGAGTTCGCCAACACCCAATTGCCCTACCTGCGTTTGGTGCGGACCGATGCACGCGAGCCGCTGCCGATTGCGGCCGTGCAGGTGACGCGGGTGTTGCCGGGTGTGGAACTGGAGCCTGGTCTTGAAACCTTGCAACTGAACGGTCATGGCGAAGCCACCGCCGGCAGTTATCGCTACAGCAGCAGCGGCCCGTTTCCGGTGGAACGGGTGAACCTCGAACTGGCCGATCGCAACAGCGCGACCACGGTCATCGTCGAAAGCCGTATGCGCGCCGATTTGCCGTGGCGCGAGCGCGCTCGCGGGGCGGTGTTTCGACTCGCCGGCCAACACGGCCAGGTCGATTCGGCGGCACTGGACATCAGTCGGGTACGCGATCGCGAATGGCGCGTGCGCACCGAGCCTGCGCAGCTCAAAGCGCCGGTCTTGGTGTTGTCCTATCGCCCGGATCAATTTGCCTTTCTGGCGCAGGGCGATGGCCCGTATCGACTGGCGGCTGGCAGCGCCCGCAGCACGCGCAGCGATGCGCCGCTGGCGGCCGTGGCCCGACAGTTGCAAGCCGACCAAGACGATCGCTGGAATGGCGCCGAGGCACAGCTTGGCCGTGGCGCCGAACTGGTCGGTGGTGCTGCGCTCGCGCCGCGTCCGGATGGCTCCGGCTCTCCCACGCCGTGGCAGTGGTTGTTGTGGGCCTTGCTGCTGGGCGGTGCTTTCGCCGTGGTGGGCATGGTGCTCAAACTGCTGCGCCAATCGGGCGCCTGACGGCGTGCGTCGGTTCGCGGTTGCGCCCCGCCAAGGGGAAACCTACAGTGCTCGGATCATGATCAAGGGGCAAGCGGCATGAGGGTGTTGGTCACAGGCGGTGGCGGTTTTCTCGGTTCGGCCTTGTGCATGCGCCTGCGCCAGCGTGGCTACGAGGTGCTGAGTTACGCACGCCATGAGTACGATCGCTTGAAGCCGATCAAGGTCCAACAGATTCGCGGCGACATCAGCAATTTCGAAGCGGTTACCGCAGCCTTTGCCGATGTCGATGCGGTGTTTCACGTGGCCGCCAAGGCCGGCGCCTGGGGCAGTTTTCAGGAGTATTTCGACGCCAACGTGCGCGGCACCTGGAACGTCATCGCCGCCTGCCGCATGAACCGCGTGCGCACCTTGGTGTACACCTCCACGCCCAGCGTGGCCCATCGCGGTACGCGTCCGGTGGCAGGCCTGAACGAGCAGGATGCGCTCCTCGCCGATCGCTATAAATCCTGGTATCCAGCCAGCAAGCGGGTGGCCGAAGAACACGTGCTTGCAGCCAATGGCAATGCACTGGCAACGGTGGCCTTGCGCCCACGCTTGATCTGGGGCGCAGGCGACAACCACCTGTTGCCACGCTTGGTGGACCGCGCACGCGAGGGCAAACTCCGCTTCATCGGCGATGGCATGAACCTCGTGGATACCACGTATATCGACAACGCCGCGCAGGCCCATCTGGATGCCTTCGATGCCCTGCACGAAAAGCCCGGCGCAGCCTGTGCCGGCAAGGCCTATTTCATATCCAACGGCGAGCCCAAGCCAATTGCCGACATCATCAACAGCCTGTTGCGCGCCACCGGCGCACCGACCGTCACCCAACTTCTGCCCTATCGCGTGGCTTACGCACTCGCAACCTCGATGGAGCTGACCTACGGCCTGTTGCCACTCAAGGGCGAACCGTTGCTGACGCGCTTTCTGGTGGAACAGTTGTCCACCACGCACTACTACGACATCAGCGCGGCCAAACGTGACTTCGGCTATCAACCCAAGATCAGCATCCTCGAAGGGCTGCGGCAGCTGGGCATCCACTGGCGTGAGCGCTCGAAAGACCACGGCTAAGGCGCGAACACAAACGCACGAACAGGTTGACGCGTGGTCCACGCGATGGCTAACTGATGGGCCGCCCACGCCCGGACTTCCATGGCCTCCACGCCAGCCCCGCGCTTGATCGTCACCCAGCATAGCCCCTACCGCCATGTACTCAAGGCGGTTGCCGTGGTGCTGGCCGTGGTGCTGATCGCAAGTGCGTATTGGCTGGGCGGTCAGCGTGCGGTGCCTGAGGCGGCCACGCTTCGTCAGCAGTGGCGCGCCTTGCAGCTGGATCACGCCAAAGCGCAGCAAAGGCTGGACAAGCTGACGCAGAAGGTCGCAACGCTTGAACGCTCGGAACAAGTCGAACGCGATGCGGCCCGAGCTCTGCAGGACACCTTAGCCCAACGCGACGCCGAGCTGGCCGGATTGCGCAATGACGTGGCGTTCTATGAGCGCCTGGCCGGTGGCGATGCACAGCGTCAGCCACTGTCGGTTCACAGTCTGGACCTCGAGCCCTTGGGCGATGGTAGTTGGCGCTACGTGCTGACGCTTACTCAGAACCTCAAGCGGGCGGCCACCAGCACCGGGCAGTTTCGCCTGCGTGTGGAAGGCTCGGTCGATGGCGGCTTGCAAACCCTGGACTGGGACACCTTGCTCGAGCACAAGGACGCCGCGCCGGGTCAGTTTTCCTTCAAGTACTTTCAACAGATCGAAGGCAGCTTCATGCTGCCGGCCGGCTTTGTGCCCCATCGGGTGCGCGTGAGCCTTCATTCGGACCAAGGTCAGATCGAACAGGTCGTGCCTTGGAGTGCGCCCAATCCCAAGGAGTAAGTCCTCGCATGTTTGGTGACAACAAGAAGAAAGCCGCACGCCCCAGTGGTGGCGTGGAAACCCTGATCGGCCAACGCGCCCGCATTTGTGGGGACGTGCATTTCGATGGCGGCCTGTATGTGGAGGGCGTGGTCGAAGGCGCGGTGTTGGCGACGGACCCTAGCGGCAACGCAGTGCTGACCGTTTCCGAAAACGGCCGCATCGAAGGCGAGGTCCGCGCTCCGATCGTGATTCTCAATGGCCACCTGAGTGGCGATGTCTACGCCAGTCAACGCATTGAACTGGGAGCTACGGCGCGGGTGGAGGGCAATATCCACTACGCGGTCGTGGAAATGGTTGCTGGCGCCATGATTACCGGTCGCCTCATCCATGAGAGTGGCGTCCCCAAGCAATTGAGTGGCCCGAGTGAATCCAAGTCAAATCAGAAGAAGGATGCTGACTGATGGCCAGCGCGTCGCAGCTGATCGGCACATGAAAGCGCACGCCGGGGGCGCCTGCATCGCGATTTGCGCGACGGCTTCTGCGCTATGCTTGCCGGCATGACTTCGTCCAGCCTCACACTCCACACCATCGCCAATCCGGCGCCTACGCCACTGCCCGAGATCAGCGCCGCCGCCGTGGCGCAACTGCGCCGCTTGGCGCAAGACCAAGGCAAGCCTTCGCTCAAGTTGCGGATCACGGTGTCGGGCGGCGGCTGCTCGGGCTTCCAGTACGGATTTGAACTGGATGAGGTCACCGAAGCCGATGACCTCGTACTTGAGCAAGACGGGGCGAGTGTGTTGATCGATCCACTCAGCTTGCCCTACCTCCAGGGTGCCACGGTGGATTTTGCCGAGAGCCTCAACGGCTCGCATTTCGTGGTGCGCAACCCGAATGCGACCGCCACCTGCGGCTGCGGCTCCTCGTTCACCGCCTGATGGGCCGGCAGGCGCCGGATGCCACGCGAACGCAGCCTCGACAATCATTTTTCAGGCCTGAGTCTCGACCGGGCCGAAGCCGTGCGCCTGGAGCCGGAGGCCGTGCGCCGGGCCTGGTCCGATGCGCAGGTGCTGGTGGTCGACTTCGAAGGTCACGCCTTGGGCAACGCCCACGGTCCGCGGCCGTTGCGCGGCGCGGATCTGGGCGAAGCGCGACGCGACAGTGCCAGTTTTCTTGGCATCAACCCGGGTGAGCCGGGCTGGTTTACCCTGCCTGCCTCGGAGCTGGTTCCCGGTGAATTGGCCGAACCACTCGAATGGATCGGCCTGCGCCAAGCGGCCAGCCATTGGGATCGACTGCACAACGGGATCTTCGCCTACGCCAAAGCCTTGCTGCTGTGGCAAAGCCGGGCGCGCTTCTGTGGTGCCTGCGGCTCGGCCACGCAACTGGTTCGGGCCGGGCACTGCGCACGCTGCCGCAACCCACAGTGCGCCCTGCAGCATTTCCCGCGCACCGATGCGGCCATCATCGTGCTGGTGCACGATGGCCCTCGCGCCCTGCTCGGCCGCCAACGCAGCTGGCCGGAGCGTCGCTGGTCAACCTTGGCGGGCTTTGTGGAGCCGGGTGAGTCGCTGGAAGACGCGGTACGGCGCGAAGTGGGTGAAGAGGCCGGCGTGCAGTTGGCTGAGGTGAACTACCACTCCTCCCAGCCCTGGCCCTTTCCCGGCGCCTTGATGGTGGGTTTTCATGCGGCTTGCGCCAAGGCCACGATCACGGTGGGCGAAGAACTCGAGGATGCGCGCTGGTTCGATGCCCATGCCCTGTTCGAGGCCATCCGTCATGGCGAAGTGGACCTGCCACCGGCCTTTTCGATTTCTCGCCGCTTGATTCTGGATTGGTTGGCGACCCGAATCGACCCGACCCAACTGCACGATTGGTACGACTAAAGCCACGACGCCCAACGCGGGCTAGAATCGGCATCGACGAACTTCGGGAGCTCCCATGTCTGCGACCCTGATTGCGGTGGTGCTGGCGCTGTTTCTGGGCCACGTCGTGACTGCGCTGGCCGGCCTGCGGCGCTACGGCTGGTTCGACCGTTGGTTGAATTTCGCTGAAGGAATTTTCGGCGCGGCATTTGCTTCGCGCTTCTCGATCATCCTCTCGCTCGGCCTGCCCTTGTTGCTGCTCGGCGTCCTGCAGGCGCAACTGGCCGGGCGCTTCTTTGGGGTGCCGGCCTTTCTGTTCGCCGTGGCCACTTTGATCTACTGCTGGGGCCCACGGGACCTGGATCGGGACGTGGAAGCCATCGAGGAAGCCCCCGATGAGCTTGCACGCAACCAAGCCAGCGCGCGTCTGTGTGAAGAACAAGCCGTCCCGCAGGATGAAAGTGGCTGGGTGAGCGTGGTGTTTGCTGCGGCCCGTCGACGCTGGTTCGGGGTGTTGCTGTGGTTTTTGTTGCTGGGCCCGTTCGGGGCTTTGATGTATCGGCTCAGCCTGCGCGGCAGTGAGGCGCGCACAGCCGATTTGCTGCCGATGGCACACCGCGCCAGCTACCAGCACCTGCGCGCCATTCTGGATTGGCCGGTGGCGCACCTGATGAGTTTGGCGCTGGCGATCGCCGGCAGCTTCGATGCGGTTTACGGTGCATGGCGCGATTGGCATACGCGTCGACACGATCAATCCTTCGACTTTGCCGTCGGCTTTCTCGATGCCGCCGCCTTGGCCAGCGTGCGGCAGTTCCGTCGCGACCTTTCGGCCGAGCAGGAACAAGATCGCCTCGATGGTTTCGAACCAGAAGCGCCGGTCGATGCGCCAGCGGCCTTGGCGGGCCTGCATGCTTCGATGGCCTTGGTGTGGCGGATGCTGGTGGTCTGGGTACTGGCGATCGCGCTCTTTGTCCTGGCGGGCTACGTCTGAACGAATCGCTCTGGCAATTGCTGGCTTCGGTGCCGGGCATCGGCTTGGCGCTGGCCGCCGGCTGGACGCTGTACGTGCTGGTGATCGCGGTCTGGATCGTGCTGGAAAAGCGCGAACCGGCCGCAACGCTGGGCTGGCTGTTGGCACTGGCGGCCCTGCCCTTGGTGGGCTTTGCGATCTACCACATCTTCGGCCCGCGCCGCATTCGCCGCCAGCGTCAACGTCGTCTGCGCGCACGCGCCGCGCTGGACGCACCCTTGCCCTGCGACGAATGCCAGACGATGCAGCCACAGTTGATGGCCATTGCGCGTCGCATCACCGGCATTCCTGCGGTGCACGCGCGCGAGCCTCTGCTGCTGCGCGATGGCACCCACACCTACGAGGCCATGCTCGAAGCCATCGCCAAGGCACGCCATCACATCCATCTGGCCAGTTACATCTTCGACCCCGACGACAGCGGCCGTAGCTTCTGCGCCGCACTCGCCGCCAAGGCGCGTGAAGGTGTGGCGGTGCGATTGCTGATCGACAGCGTCGGCAGCTCCCGCTTGCGTCCACGGTTTTTGCGCGAATTCTTGAATTCCGGTGGCGAACTGGCCTGGTTTCATCCCATTCGCTGGCAACCGCTGCGGCGATCGACCCTGAACCTACGCAACCACCGCAAGATCCTGATCGTCGATGGCGAAGTCGGATTCACCGGCGGCATCAACATTTCCGACACCCAGGATCGACGCCGGCGCCCGGATTCGCACTGTGATCTGCACCTGCGTTTTGGCGGTACCGCCGTTTCGGCCCTGCAATTGGCTTTTCTGGATGATTGGGCCTATGTCACCGGCCACGCACCTTGCGATGCGCGCTTGTGGCCGCGACAGGAGCACGGCGGCGCGCCCACCTTGGTCGTGCCCTCCGGGCCGGACTCGAACTGGGAAGCCTTCCACCGCATGAGCGTGGCACTGATCCATCAGGCGCGTCAGCGCGTCTGGCTGGTGACGCCCTATTTCGTGCCCAGCGAAGCGGCGCGCATGGCCCTGTCGAATGCCGCGCTGGGCGGCATGGACGTGCGCGTGATGTTGCCGCGACGCGCCGATTCGCTGCTGGTGGGTGCGGCCGCACGCTCGTATTACGACGAGCTCGTGGCTGCCGGCGTGCGCATCTTCGAATACCAGCCCAATTTGCTGCACGCCAAAGCCACCTTGGTGGACGATGACCACGTGATGATCGGCAGCGGCAACTTCGATACCCGCAGCTTCCGGCTCAATTTCGAACTGTCGGTGCTGGTGGCCGATGCGGCATTGGCGCGGGCGCTGGAAACGCAATGGCACGATTTTGCCCGGCACGCGCTGGAAATCCGCGCCGGCCGGCGTGGCTCGTGGTGGCGGCGTCTGGGTGAGGCGGCGGCACGGCCACTCTCGCCATTGCTGTGATCCCGCCCGTAGTTGACCGCAAGCGCAAAGCCCGGAAAACTGGCGGCCGGCACGCTGCACGCGCCCGCGTGTGAGCCCCTTGGCAGGTATCGGAGATCGGTCATGCGCTGGTTGTGGTTTGTTGGCTCCCTGGTGTGCTTTGCGGTGCTGTTTCGCACCACGTCGATCGCATTGGCCTTGATCTGCCTGGTCGGCGCCTTGGCCTTCATGCTGATTGGCACGCTGGCCGTTGCGGCACAGCGCATCGACCGCAATCGCAACGACGACGTGCGCATGTTGGGACCAGAAGAACTGCGCCACATGCGCGAGGCCGAGGCGCGTCGCAAGGCCGGCCAACAACCGGCCCAAGCGGCCATCGTAGGTGTGGCCGCAGCCAGCGCCATGATTGCCGCCGAAGCCGGTGACCGTGTTGCTTCAGAGGATGCAATCGATGCTGATGGGGATCCCGACGCGGCCTCGGATTGAATCACGCGCGGCGCTGCCGCTGCGTGCGGCGGGTGCCTGAGTCTCAGCGCCGCATGCGTTCGAGGATGCCATCCAGCTCGTCGTGGCTGTGATAGCTGATCACCAACTTGCCGCGCCCGCCACGGCCCGCCTGCACGGCCACCTTGGCACCGAAGCTTTCCGATAGCTCGCGCTCCAGCGCCTGCACATCGGCATCGGGTTTGCGCGCCACCGTTTTGCTCGCCGGCGTGATGCCTTTTTGCAACGCCTGCACGCGGCGCTCGGTTTCGCGCACCGACCAAGCTTCCGCTGCAGCTTGTTGCGCCAGCGCCAGAGCTTGAGGCGTCGGCAAGGTGAGCAGGGCGCGGGCGTGGCCCATCTCCAGTTCACGGCGTTCGACCAAAGCGCGGATCGCCTCGGGCAATTCCAGCAGGCGCAGGAGGTTGCTGACGGCAGCGCGTGAGCGCCCGACGGCTTCGGCGGCCTGCTGATGGGTCAGTTCGAACTCGTCGATCAGGCGCTTCAAGGCGAGTGCTTCTTCCAGCGGGTTGAGGTCTTCACGCTGGATGTTTTCGATCAAGGCCATCGCCAAGGCGACATTGTCCTCAACCTCACGGATCACCACCGGCACTTCGCGCAGACTGGCCAGTTGCGCGGCACGCCAACGTCGCTCGCCGGCAATGATCTCGTGCCGACCACCCCCGACGGCGCGCACGATGATCGGCTGGATCATGCCTTGCGCTTTGATCGAGTCGGCCAGCTCGTTCAGCCCTTCCTGATCGAAGTGACTGCGCGGCTGGTACTTGCCGGGCTGGATCTTTTCAATCGGCAGGCTGGCCAAGCGATCGCCGGCCTCCACCGTGGCGGTCGTCGCCCCGCGCACATCCCCGATCAAACTCGACAGTCCGCGCCCCAAGGCAGGTTTCTTGGCCATCAGTGCTGTTCTCCCTGGTGCTGACGCTCGCGCCCGATCATTTCCCCGGCCAAGCCCAGATAGGCCACGCCCCCGCGCGAATTGCGATCGTATTCGACGATGCTCTGGCCGTGGCTGGGCGCCTCAGCCAATCGGATATTGCGCGGAATCACGGTGCGATACAGCTTGTCGCCAAAATGGCGTTGCAGCTCGCTCGAAACCGCGCCGGTCAAGCCATTGCGCAGGTCGTACATGGTGCGCACGATGCCTTCGATTTCCAGCCCCGGATTGAGCCTGCGACGCACCGCTTCGAGCGTGTCGGTGAGCGCGGCAATGCCTTCGAGGGCGAAGTATTCGCACTGCATCGGCACCAACACCGATTGCGCCGCCGCCAGTGCGTTCAAGGTCAACAGACTCAGCGATGGCGGGCAGTCGATCAGAACGTAGTGATACTCGCCCGCCAATTCGGCCAGCGCCTTCTTGAGCCGCGTCTCGCGCTCGGGCAGGTCCATCAACTGCATTTCCGCCGCGATCAGATCGGTATTGCTCGGCAAAAGATCAAACTTGCCGGCGGTGGCGTGGATCGCGGCCCGCGCCGGCACCTCACCCAGCAGCACTTCGCAGTTGGATGGCTGCGCCTGGCGCTTGTCCACGCCCGACGCCATGGTGGCATTGCCCTGCGGATCCAAGTCCACCAGCAACACGCGCCGCCCGGTTTCGGCCAAGGCCGCCGCAAGGTTCACGGCCGTGGTGGTCTTGCCGACCCCGCCTTTCTGGTTGACCACCGCAATGATGCGCGACATGGATGCTCTCAGGTTTTCTCGACAACGACGAGGTGCCGCTCGGCATGGAGTCCGGGCACCACAAGTGGATGGGTGGCGATCCAACGATAGCCTTGGGGCAGGGCCGCGATTTCGTCGTCCGGAATCCGGCCCTTCATCGCCAACAAACGCCCGCCCGGCCGCAACAAATGGCCGCCGGCCGACAGGATACCGTCAAGCGTGCCCAAAGCGCGCGCGATGAGCTGGTCGTGTTGGCCGCTCTCGGGTACGTCCTCGGCGCGGCAGGCATGCACCGAGACCTGCACCAGACCGAGGTGCCGCACCGCTTCGCGCAGGAAGCGTGCCTTCTTGCCCACCGTTTCCACCAAGCTCACCCGCAGGCTCGGATTGTGAATGGCCAAGGGGATGCCCGGCAGTCCTGCGCCCGTGCCAATGTCAGCCACCCGCCCGGAAACGAAAGGCGCGATCGCCAACGAATCCAGCAAGTGCTTCGACAGCATCTCGCGCGGCTCACGAATCGCGGTGAGGTTGTAAGCCCGATTCCACTGCAGCATCAACGCTTGATACCCCAGCAAGGCACGCGCCAGCCCCGGCCGCGCCAGACCGAGCTGCTGCAAACCCGCATCGAGCTCGGCTTCCAGATGAAGCAATTCATTCACACGCGTAAGGGCCCATGCCAAGGGCCATGCAGTATCAAGCCAGCGCGTGGTCGAGGCAATCGGGGGCCTCTTCCGCTTCCACTCAAGCTTGTTGCCCATGGCAGCCTGTGGCACTCTCGGGACAGCGTTGTTTGGAGAGTCCGTGATGATCGACCCGGACGGTTATCGCCCCAATGTCGGCATCATCCTCATGCATACCGATGGTCGGGTGTTTTGGGCGCGGCGCGCGCGGCGGGATGGCTGGCAATTTCCGCAAGGCGGGATGCGTTCGGATGAAACCCCGCGCGAAGCGATGTTCCGCGAGCTGGAAGAAGAAACCGGCCTGCTGGAAGAGCATGTGGAAGTGCTGGCCGAAACCCCGGGCTGGCTGCGCTATCGCCTGCCGCACCGATTGTTGCGCCATGACCAACACCCGCTTTGCATCGGCCAGAAGCAGGTCTGGTTTCTGTTGCGCCTTTTGGCCGGTGAGGATCAGGTGCGGCTGGATCGACACACGCGGCCCGAGTTCGACCGCTGGCAATGGGTGGATTTCTGGTATCCGCTGGACCACGTGGTGTCGTTCAAGCGTGAGGTCTACGTGCGCGCGCTGCAGCACCTCGCGCCATCGGCACAGGCCGTGGCCGCGGCGGCCGCGATCATGGGTTTCGGGCCCTTGTCTTCGCGGCCATCGCGCAGTTGAGGACGGCGTAAGCCATGGCGTCGGCGCGATGGCAGAATGGGCCACCCTCGAACCGATCGCCCATCGCCATGCGCGTCTGCATTTACGCTTCCTCCAGTGACCACGCGGCAAGCGACTACACCGACGATGCGCGTCGTGTGGGTGAATTGCTGGCGCAAGCCGGCTGCGAAATCGTGTACGGCGGTGGCTCACGCGGCTCAATGGGCGCGGTCGCCGATGGCGCGCTGGCCGCAGGCGGTCGAGTCGTGGGCATCCTGCCGCGCTTCATGGCCGATCTGGAATGGGGCCATCCCGGCCTGACCCATCTGGAACTGGTCGGCGACATGCGCGAGCGCAAGCACCTGCTGTTGTCCGGCTCCGATGCGGTGCTGGCCCTGCCTGGCGGTTGCGGCACGTTGGAGGAATTGTTCGAGGCGATCACGCTCAAGCGTCTGGGCATTTACCACAAGCCCATCGTCTTGCTGAATTCACGCGGCTACTGGTCGCCACTGTTGAAGTTCATGCAGGAGCAGGTCATCGACCAGCACTTCATGAATCCCGAACATGCCGGCATCTGGCAACTGGTCCAGCGTCCGGACGAAGTACTGCCCACGATCGTCAGCACGCCGGACTGGAACGAGAACGCCCGCGATTACGCCGCGGTGCGGGCCTGAGCGACGTCAAGCCTCGCCATCGTGATCGCCGCCGGCGCTGGGCTCATCAAAGCCGAAGCTGTAATCCATCCCGCCCGAGTCGCCAGATTCGCCTGAAACATCGCGCACCTGACCTACGACCAGTGCCGCGGCGCGACCACGCGTCGGCGGAATTCTGGCGACTTCGGTTTCGGCCGCGGCGGCCAGCTCCGCCCGACGCGCTTCCGGCACCTTCTGCCAATGGCAGCCCAGCAACACGCCTTCCAGTGAGTACAACAGGTTGAGGCTCGGCTTGAAGCCGGCACGCTTGCACTTCACGAACGCACCGACCGCGCCCACCGCCGCCAGATCGTCGTGCGTGCGGATACCGACCTGACGCAGCCAGGCGGCTGACTTGGGACCCACGCTCAAGGGCTTGCTCATCGGGTCGTCTCCACAAAGGCTTGGGCAATGGCGCTCAGGCCGGCTTTGTCCTCGGCGGTAAAACGCGCTGGCACCGGGCTGTCCAGATCAAACACACCGATCAATTCGTCGCCACGGTAGAGCGGCACCACCAGTTCCGAGCGCGAGTCCGCATCGCAAGCGATATGGCCATCGAACGCCATCACGTCTTCGACCCGCTGCACCTGGCGCGTGACTGCCGCCGTGCCACACACGCCACGTCCCAACGCGATGCGCACGCAAGCAGGTTTACCTTGGAATGGGCCAACCACCAACTCGTGGCCATCGAAAAAATAAAAGCCCACCCAGTTCAGTTGTGGCAGTGCGTGATACACCAGCGCCGACAGGTTGGCGGCGTTGGCCACGCGGTCGTGTTCACCGGCCAGCATTGCCTGCACCTGTTCCAGAAGTTGGCCGTACTGCTCGGCTTTGCTGCCCGTCAGGGCATGTGCATGAAACATCGTTGCGCCTTGGAATCACCGACACAACAGTGTAGCGGCATGTTCAAGCCGAGCATCGCGCACGCGCCGACGCTTGATGCGAAGCTCCAAGCGGAACGTTTCAGTCCGCGTCATCCCGGATCCACTGGCCATGCATCCAGCGCAAGGGAATCAGACCGACCACGCACAGCAAGGCCGCGACACCCACTACCCAGGCCAAGTCCCACAGCGAGGCCGGTGGAAACGGCATGTCGGGCAAGCTCCAAAGACAGGGGAGACACCAAAGGCATGACGCCAAGAAAGCGAGCACTGCCCGCCCCGAACTTGCGGCGATGTTGAACACATACCGATACTCGATCGTCCCAAATGCGCCACCGGTGGAGGCGGCCAGAACAGCCGTGCGCATCGCCTCGCGCCAAT
This sequence comes from Pseudomonadota bacterium, assembly GCA_963205415.1. Lineage (GTDB taxonomy): Bacteria > Pseudomonadota > Gammaproteobacteria > Xanthomonadales > Xanthomonadaceae > Denitratimonas. The sequence goes on along the minus strand of CAUJJS010000169.1, from coordinate 15,848 downwards.
CCAGGCCCGACAGCACCCAGGACACGGCAAACACGGACGCCCAAAGAATCACGGTGTTTCGGATGGAGCGCATGAGCCAGAAGAACCCGTGGCTCGAGACCGTATTCATGACGAGAATTCCGCGACCACCTCAGGCGACAGCAGGCGTTTGGCGATCCATCCGAACAGCACGCCGAACCCCAGCGAAAAGACCGCGCTCATGACCGTCACGGCGAGGAAGAACGGCCTCATGTCGATGCCGTTCTCGCCACTTGCTGCCGCGAACTGCCCCAGCATGAATGAGGACATCATCCACTGGAGAACAAGGCTCAACAGAGACCACAACACCGCCAAGGCCATGATGCCGATAAAGCACAGCCGCGCCCAGTTCAGACGCTTGAGCAAGCCGATGGCGCTGACCAGGGTAAGCACGGAAACCAGCAGGAAAGCCAGCGTGAAGAGATGGAAGTGGCTCGTCATGAACGCGGCCACCGGCGGCACGCCGGGCTGTGGCGATTCCATCACCTGGCGCAACTCGGGACTTTGGAACACCGTGAAAGCCATGATGTTTTGCAGGATCGAAATCAGGGTGCCAAAGCTCGACAGCACGATGAATATCGACCCCACGAGGGTCACGAACGTCGAGCGCGCTTGCACCTGGGCCATGTCATCACTCCGTCATCGAAAGCTTCGCCACGATCATGCCATGCGCTGCGGGCCGGTTCATACGGCAGCGCAAGCTCGGCACGAAGCCCAAGCTTCAAACAAACACAAACCGCACCACGTGGAAGAAGATCGGCGCGGCGAAGGTGACCGAGTCCAGACGATCCAGCATGCTGCCGTGCACATCGCTCGCGCTCGGATTGGTGAGGTTGTTGGCGACGAGGTTATGCGAGATTACCAGCGGCCCGCCTCCCATCAGCTCGGCGCGAATGCCGCCGCCGTTGCCCCCGGTATCCGTCGTTACGCCCTGGGCGATGACAAAGCCATCAATGCGCGTTTCAGCATTGGCCTGTACGAAAATGGTGACTGCGCGCGCAAGACCACCGCCATCGATGGTGCTGACGAAGGTCGCGGCGTCGCGGCTGGAAAAGTCGCTGGCGCAGCCGCCCAACAAGCTGATGTTTTTGGATGAGTATGCGCCGTCGCTGCCAAGCACCAGACTCTCCGCATAGCTGCCTTCGGCAACGGCGATGACATCGCCCGCCTTGGCCGCATTGATGGCGCTTTGGATGCTTCCTATTGGCGTGGCCTGACTACCATCGCCGCCCGAACCACTTCGAACGCAGATCACCGCACGAACACTGCCGGTGGGTCCGGTGCACGCGAGATACACACCGTTGTCGTGACCGATCGGCCCCTTGCCGGGATGGTCTTGCGCCAGCACAGGCGAACACAGCGACAACAGCATCGTTGTGGCCACCCACCGGGGTTTTCTCCACCTCATCTTGATACGCATTGCAGCTCGAAGGATGCCAAGGAGTGGATGCCTGCATGACAGGTGGCTGGGTGTCATGCCGCAAGCCGCCCGTCGGCTATCGCATAGGCTTTAATCGATGCCGAAGTCGCGGCCTTGATCATGGTCGCGACGATGGGCTTCGGCATGCCCGGTCTATCAGTTGCGATCAGCCAGCGGCACGAACTTCCGGTCTTCCGGGCCGGTGTAGTTGGCGCTGGGGCGGATGATCTTGCCGTCGATGCGCTGCTCGATGATGTGGGCGCTCCAGCCGGAGGCGCGCGAAATCACGAACAGCGGGGTGAACATGGCGGTCGGCACGCCCATCATGTGGTAGCTGACGGCGCTGAACCAATCGAGGTTGGGGAACATCTTCTTGATCTCCCACATGGTCGACTCCAAGCGCTCGGCGATGTCGTACATCTTTCGATGCTGCTGCTCGTCGGAAAGCTCGCGTGCGACCTTTTTGATGACCTGGTTGCGTGGATCGGACACGGTGTAGACCGGGTGGCCGAAGCCGATGATGACTTCCTTGCGCTCGACCCGTGCGCGGATGTCGGCTTCGGCTTGATCCGGATTGTCATAGCGCTTCTGGATTTCGAAGGCGACTTCGTTGGCGCCACCGTGCTTGGGTCCGCGCAGGGCACCGATGCCACCGGCGATGGCGCTGTGCATGTCGCTGCCGGTGCCGGCGATCACGCGGCAGGTGAAGGTACTGGCGTTGAACTCGTGCTCGGCGTAGAGGATCAAGGACGTGTGCATGGCGCGCACCCACGAGGCGCGAGGCTTTTCACCGTGCAACAAGTGCAGGAAGTGGCCGCCGATGGAATCGTCATCGGTTTCCACATCGATAATGCGGCCGTTGTGGCTGTAGTGGTACCAGTACAGCAACATGGAGCCGAGGCTGGCCATCAACTTGTCGGCGATGTCACGCGCGCCCGGGTGGTTGTGATCGTCCTTCTCCGGCGACACACAGCCCAGTACCGAAACGCCGGTGCGCATCACATCCATCGGATGGGCCGAAGGGGGCAGTTCTTCCAGTGCGGCTTTCACCGCCGCCGGAATGCCGCGCAGGGCGCGAAGCTTGGCCTTGTAGGCGGCCAGCTCGGCCGTGTTGGGCAGCTTGCCGTGCACCAGAAGGTGGGCCACTTCTTCAAATTCGCAGGTTTCGGCCAGGTCCAGAATGTCGTAGCCGCGATAATGCAGATCGTTGCCGCTGCGGCCCACGGTGCACAGTTCGGTGTTGCCGGCGGCGGTGCCGGAGAGGGCGACGGACTTCTTTGGCTTGAAGCCAGGGACGGTGGTGGATTCGGACATGACGTAAACCTCATTCAAGGGATGAGTCGCCGCGCCAATGCGGGCGTGCGGAAGAATTATTTTTTGGCGGCAAACAGCGCGTCGAGTTTTTGTTCGAAGGCGTGGTAGCCGATGCGATCGTAGAGTTCTTCGCGGGTTTGCATGCTGTCCACCACGTTCTTCTGGTGGCCATCACGGCGGATCGCGGTATAGACAGTTTCCGCAGCCCGATTCATCGCACGAAACGCCGACAGCGGGAACAACTGGATCGCAACGCCGGCCGAGGCCAGTTCCTCACGCGAGAACAACGGGGTCTTGCCGAACTCGGTGATATTGGCCAACACCGGCACCGTCACCGCATCGACGAAGCGCCGATAGGTCGAAAGATCGTAGGCCGCTTCGGCGAAGATGCCATCGGCGCCGGCTTCGACGCAGGCGATGGCGCGTTCGATCGCCTTGTCCACGCCATCCACTTGAATGGCATCGGTGCGCGCGATCAGGAAGAAATCCGCATCGGTCTTGGCATCGGCGGCGGCCTTCACCCGATCCGCCATCTCTTGCTGGCTAACGATTTCCTTGCCGGGGCGATGGCCGCAGCGCTTGGCACCAACTTGATCTTCGATATGGCAGGCTGCGGCGCCGGCCTTGATCAGGCTCTTGATGCTGCGCTCGATGTTGAAGGCCGATGGACCAAAGCCGGTATCGATGTCCACCAGCAACGGCAGATCGCAGACATCGGTGATGCGGCGCACATCGATCAGCACATCTTCAAGCGTGTTGATGCCCAGATCCGGCAGGCCGAGTGAGCCGGCTGCAACACCGCCGCCCGACAGATAAATCGCGCGATAGCCGGCGCGTTGGGCCAGCAGCGCGTGGTTGGCGTTGATTGCCCCAATCACCTGCAGCGGGGATTCAGCGGCGAGCGCGGCGCGGAAGCGGCTGCCGGCGGTGTCGGTTCGGCTCATGGGAGGTCCTTGTCGAAGTCGAAGAACTGTGACCACCAACTGTGGCAGGCCGCGACGAAAGGATCAATCCGTGCGGTCAAGTGTGTTTGCTTGACCTGAGTGAAGCTGCGCGCGGGCCACGATCGGCCCGCGCGCAGGTGTTGCAGGGTTCAGACGCCGTAATACATGTCGTATTCGAGCGGATGGGCGGCGGCGCGGAAGCGAGTGACTTCCTTCATCTTGAAGGCGATGTAGGCGTCGATCAGGTCATCGCTGAACACCCCGCCCACTTTCAGGAATTCACGATCCTTGTCGAGGGCTTCCAGCGCTTGATCGAGCGAAGCGCACACGGTCGGAATGTTCTTTTCCTCTTCCGGCGGCAGGTCGTAGAGGTCCTTGTCCGAGGGCGGACCTGGATCGATGCGGTTGCGGATGCCGTCGAGGCCGGCCATCAACAAGGCAGCGAAGGTCAGATAGCCACTTTGCAGCGGATCAGGGAAACGGGTTTCGATGCGGCGTGCCTTGGGACTCGGCACCCACGGAATGCGGCAGGAGGCGGAGCGGTTGCGGGCCGAATAGGCCAAGAGGATCGGGGCTTCGAAGCCTGGCACCAGACGCTTGTAACTGTTGGTGCCCGAGTTGCTGAAGGCGTTGATGGCACGTGCGTGCTTGAAGATGCCGCCGATGTAGTACAGCGCCATCTGCGACAGCCCGCCGTAACCTTCGCCGGAGAACAAGTTTTGGCCGTCGCGTGCCAACGACTGGTGCACGTGCATGCCCGAACCGTTATCACCCACCAAGGGCTTGGGCATGAAGGTCGCGGTCTTGCCATTGCGGTGGGCGACGTTGCGCACCACGTACTTGAGCGCCATCAGCTCGTCGGCTTTCTTCACCAGGGTGTTGAAGCGCACGCCGATCTCGCACTGGCCGGCATTGGCCACTTCGTGGTGGTGCACTTCCACTTCGATGCCGATGGCCTCGAGGGTCTTGCACATTTCCGCGCGCAGGTCGTGCAGGGAATCGGCCGGCGCCAGCGGCAGGTAACCGCCCTTCACGGATGGGCGATAGCCCGAATTGCCGTGTTCGTACTCACGCGCACTGTTCCAGCTTGCTTCTTCGGATTCCACGTGGAAGAACGCGTGTCCCATGTCGTTGCCCCAGCGCACCGAATCGAACACGAAAAACTCAGGCTCCGGCCCGAAGTAGGCCACATCGGCCAGACCACTGGACTTGAGGAAGGCTTCGGCGCGGCGTGCTACCGAACGCGGACAACGGCTGTAGGCTTGCATCGTGGCCGGTTCCATCACATCGCACACCAGCACGAGGGTCGGGTCGGCGGTGAAGGGATCGATGTAGGCGCTGTCCGGATCGGGCAGCAGCACCATGTCGGACTCGTTGATGCCCTTCCAGCCACCGATCGAGGAGCCATCGAACATGCGGCCGTCTTCGAACAGGGCGGGTTCGACGATGCGAACCGGGAAGGTCAAATGGTGTTGTTTGCCGGAAAGATCGGCAAAGCGCAGATCGACGAACTCGATCGCGTGGTCTCGTATCAGCTTTTCAACGTTTTCGTACGACATGGAAGCTCCGGGGGCTGGGGATGGCCGAACCACGATGGTGCGGCGCAAGGTGATCATGCACTATTTTGCAGTGCACAAAAAGTACCTGTTCGATACCAGTTTGCCGGTTCAGGAAACGACCGGATTCAGGCTGTAGGTGCCGTACAACACCGTCTCGGCCAGCACATGGCCTTGCATGGACGCAAGGGCCTGAGAGGCATCGAATTGGGCAGGCAGGTCCAGACGCGGAACAGCCAGCGCGAACAGGCGGAAAAAGTAACGGTGCGCGATGGCATCGTTGAACGGCGGGCATGGCCCGTCGTAGCCATGGTAGGTACCGGCCATGTCCGGATCCTTGGCAAACCAGCCGGTGTAATCGTTCAATCCCTCGCGAGAACCATCGGCGCGGATTCCAGCCGGCTTGCCGCGGGCCACGATGTCATCGGCGTAAGCACCGGCGGCTATCTCGCGCACCGTGGCCGGGATATCGACCAACACCCAGTGCACGAACTCGGTACGCGGCAGATCGGTCGCGACAATGCGATCGGCGCGATTGACATCATCGGCACGCGAAGGCGCATCCGGGTCCACGCAGATCAAGACGAAGGACGCACTGCCTTCGGGAACCTCGTCCCACGCCAGATGCGGGTTGCGATTGGCCGACAGGGCGATGGGATTCTCGGCATCACCGATGCGACCGAAGGCAAATTCGGCGGGGATCGGGCCGCGATGGGGAAAGCTGTCGCTGTGAAGTTTCATGCGATGGGCCTGTGCCTTGGGTGATATCGGATCAAGTCCGCCACGCTACAACGCCGATGACCGATTGCCAAACGGCCCAGGTGACGGGCAGATGGTTTCGTATTGCGGTCGATGGGACCAAAATGCGAGTTTGCCAACGTTGTGGAACCCACATGGACCTTGCCACGCTCTATCCCGATCATTTGGCCACGGTGTTGCAGCGCATGTACGCGGCGCTGGAACGCAGCGGCAACGATCACCTGCTGATCGCCTCGGGTGTCTTGAAGTATCAGTTTCTTGACGACCGGCCCTATCCGTTTGCGATCAATCCGCACTTCCTGCAGTGCGTGCCACTGGTTGAACACACCGACGGCTGGATTGTGGTCACACCGGGCAAAAAGCCGGTACTGGTCTATCACCAGCCTGCTGATTATTGGCACCTGCCGCCCACCGAGCCACAGGGCTTCTGGACCGAGCATTTCGATATTCGCGTGATCCGCAGCCCGCAGGAAGCGGCGCAACACCTTCCCAAAAGTGGGCGCATGGCGATCTTGGGCGAGGCCGACGCGGCGCTGGAAGGCTTCGTTCCGAACAATCCCAAGGCTGTGCTCGATGAGCTGCACTACCAACGCGCCTACAAAACCGACTACGAACTGGCCTGCCTGCGAATGGCTTCGCGCCGCGCCGCGCGTGGGCATGTCGCGGCGCGTATCGCGTTCGAGGCGGGCGCCAGCGAGTATGAAATCAACCGCGCCTATCTGGGCGCAGCCGGCCACAATGATGTCGATGTGCCCTACGGCAATATCGTGGCGCTCAACGAGCATGCGGCGGTGCTGCACTACCAGCATCAAGAGCACGCGGCGCCGCCACAGTCCCGCTCCTTCCTGATCGATGCGGGCGCACGCTTCAATGGCTATTCGAGTGACATCACCCGCACCTACTGCCGTGACGACGCACGTTTTCAGGCGCTGATCGATGGCGTTGAAACGGTGCAACTGGCCCTGGTCGATCAGGTGCGCGCCGGCAACGATTACCGCGCCATCCACCTCGATGCGCATCTGCGTTTGGCCACCGTGCTGCGTGATCGGAACGTGGTGCGCATGAGCCCCGAGGCGCAGGTCGAAACGGGGGTGAGTTCGGTGTTCTTCCCGCACGGCGTCGGTCACTTGCTGGGATTGCAGGTGCACGATGTGGCCGGGTTCGCCGGCTCGATTCACGGGGATTTGATTCCCAAACCGGATGGTCATCCCTTCCTGCGCCTGACACGGCCATTGGATGCCGGCATGGTGGTGACGATCGAGCCCGGCCTGTATTTCATTCCGATGCTGCTGCAAGGCTTGCAGGAAGGCCCGCACGCCGGTGACATCGACTGGGCCGAGGTCGAACACCTGAGCCGTTTCGGTGGGATTCGGATCGAGGACGACGTGGCCTGTCGAACCCAAGGCGCACCGGAAAACCTGACCCGTGATGCATTCGCTGCGATTTGAGTCACAATTCGTCACTGCCGCACCGCGTGTGATCGCCAACAGGAGCTCGTGCCATGCAGGAACCCATCATTGCCCCATCCATTCTTTCGGCTGACTTTGCCCGCTTGGGTGAGGAGGTCGATGCGGTGCTGGCTGCAGGTGCCCACTGGATCCACTTCGATGTGATGGACAACCACTACGTGCCGAATCTGAGCTTTGGCCCGATGGTGTGCGAGGCGCTGCGCAAGTACGGCGTGACCGCACCGATCGACGTGCACCTGATGGTGCAACCGGTCGATGCGCTGGTCACCGAGTTTGCCAAGGCCGGTGCCACCGGCATCAGCTTTCATCCCGAGGCCAGCCCGCACCCGCACCGCACCATCCAGTTGATCCGTGCGCAAGGCTGCACGCCGGGTATCGTGCTCAATCCGGCGACGCCACTCGAAGTGCTCGATTGGGTGTTGGGCGACATCGATCTGGTGCTGGTGATGTCGGTCAATCCGGGTTTTGGCGGGCAGGCTTTCATTCCCTCCGCGCTGGAAAAACTGCGGCGTATCCGCGATCGCATCGAACGCAGTGGGCGCCCGGTTCGCTTGCAGGTCGATGGTGGGGTCAAACTCGACAACATCGACGAAATTTCCCTCGCGGGTGCCGATACTTTTGTGGCCGGTTCGGCCATTTTCGGGTCCAAGAACTACGCCACCACCATCGGGGAAATGCTCCAAGCCATCGAGCGTGGACGCAACCGCGCCATGGGCTTTTTCAGTTGATGGATCACGCGTGAGTGCCTCCTCGTCGTGGACCACAGCTGATCTGTGTGATGCCCACGCGGTCTCGGTGATTGCCCTGCCGTGGATGGACTTGGGAGGGCGTCGCGCGTTCTGCGGAAGGGTCAGCACGATCCGCGCCTATCACGACAATTCGCGGGTGCGTGAAGCGGTGGCCGAGCCCGGCAAAGGTCGAGTGCTGGTCATCGATGCCGGCGCTTCACTCAAGCGCGCCATGTTGGGCGACATGCTGGCGGCCAAAGCCGTGGACAAGGGCTGGGAAGGCATCCTCGTCGTGGGGGCGATCCGCGACAGTGCGGTGATCGCGGGGCTGGATTTGGGTGTGAAGGCTCTGGGCCGTTGTCCGCTGAAAACGGACAAGAACGGCGAAGGCCTGCGCGACGTGGCCCTGGATCTTGCCGGCGTGCAAGTCGAGCCTGAGCATTACCTCTATGCCGATGAGGATGGCGTCATCGTGTGTGGCGAGAAATTGACCTGAGCGCCGCGAGTGCAGCGCACGAAGCGATTTTCAGCATTCACACAAGTTGATACGCTGCGCGCTTGCGATGTCATGTTTGTGGTTCTTAAGGGAAGGTCTGGGCAAGTGGAAATGGCGTCAGCGTGAGCGAAGCAACCCATGCTTTAAGTTCATCCAAGATTGCTCGATTGCCGCATCGCTGCGCTCCTCGCAATGGCGGTTTATTCAGACTTTCCTGAGGGGGCGCATCCGTTCGTCTGGACGGGCGGCCTGCGGGTTTCGCAAGGCGCGTTCGCAGCGAAGTCAACGTGGTCTTTCTGGAGGGTCGAATGAAATCCATACTTGCCGTTGCGTTCGTGGTCTTGTCCTCGGTGAGCGTGTGGGCCGTCGCTGACAACCCGACGAAGCAGCCCGTACCCGCGCATGCGGACGACTGGCGCATCTGGGGCGGGGAATCGGCATTTCGCTGGAACCGCAGCTTGCTGAGCAACTACGGCATCGAGATCCAGCCGCTTTCCGGCACGAAAGAGCGCGATGCCCGCGATTACGAGCGCCTGAATGTGGGCGAGCAGACCACCTTGGATTTTCGCAACGACCCGAGCGGTTTCGCTGGTTTCATCCGAGGTTCGCTGGCCTTGCAGGGTGGATTCAACGTGATCCACGCCAAGGGCACGATAGCCCTGCGCGAACCACGCCTTGCGGCGCATGCCGGTGATCCCTTCCGGCTGGATCTGGTGGATTCACACGGTACTGCTTGGTTCTATGTGGATCGGCTGATGTACGAGATCGAAGGCGGTCCAAGTTCGCCCACGCTCATGATCAAGGCCTCGGACCTGCGGGTGGCGAAGGCCTTGGCCCGGAAGTTCGGCGCGCCGCAGTTACAGGGCATGGCCGTTGCCAACCTGAAGCTGGCCAGCCGCATCCAGGTCGAGGGACGAAGCGGCACGCCCCACGCACCCCAGGCCGCGGCCCGATGGCCGGGCACGCCGGTGGCCGGTCAGTCCGGGGCGACCTACCAGGCGGATGTGTTCATGTATTACTTCGATACCCAGATCATGCGTGAGGGTGTCGATCATTTTGATCCGTCGGCCGGCACCAAAATCGTCTTGGCCCCGTCCTCGACCCTGCGCAACAACCGGAATGATGGCGCGCAGCAAGTCACCGTTCCCTGTGCGCAGGCACCCTGCGGTTCGCCGCCGCCAATGCTGCCCGATCCGCTGGGCAGCAGTACGGCCACGTACGCCGCCGATGTGGCGTGGTACACGAAATTCACCGGGCCCTTCGCGCCCTACAACAATGACCAGCACCCCTTCCTGATCTGGAACCTGTACCGCATCGACGCCGACGGACGGATCGAACAAATCGGTCGCTCCGGCGTCAAACATGCGTGGCTGACCACCAACGCCAGTTGTGACAGTGGCACGGGCAATTACCACATCCTTGGTCGCGGTTGTGTGGATACCTACTCGCAAAACAACAACGACGAAATCTCCGACCTCGGCCCTCGCAGTGAGATCATTCCCGCCAAGGGCCAGTGGGGTCGTTGTGGCAGCGTTTACGACCGTGATTGTGATGGCAACGACGATGGCCTCAGCACGCCCTGCAGCAATATCGGTGGCGGTGGTGAAGGCTGTCGCAATTGGGCATTCCGATTGGCGGTGCATGAGGATGAAATCGATCCGAGCTTGAATCCGGGAGCAACGTACTGGGTCGAATCCTGGTACGTGGTGCGCGATGACGTGAACATCTACAACACCATGCAGACCCGCGCGCTCTCATTTGCGAAAAACGCAGGAAACTGGACTAGTGTTGATGCGCCATCTGATGATGCAATCACTGGCTTGAAGCTCGGCCCAGCGATAGACCGCTGGCTGGCTCGAGGCACGGCCTCCGCGAATGCTCGCAGCACCGATATCGACACCGCCAATGGGCGCGGCCGGGTGGCGGTCAAGGTGACGGCCTTGGGCGATGGTCGCTGGCGCTACGACTATGTGGTGTCGAACTTCGACTATGCCGTTGCCGAGCTGCAGGGCACCGAGCCCAACCTGAGGGTGGTCTCCAATGTTGGCTTCACCGCCTTCGAGGTGCAGACCGATGCGGCAACGGCGCTTCAAAGTCCGGTATTTTCTGATGGCGATCGCAACCCGAGCAATGATTGGACGCTGACGACAACGGCATCGCTGCTGCGCTGGGAGACTGGCAGTGTCGGCTCACCGCCCACTTCCACCCACGGCTTGAACTGGGGTGGCATGTTCCGTTTCAGCTTCGAAACCAGCAACGCGCCGGTTGCAGGCGTGCTTCGGCTGCGTGACGGCGATGGTCAGTACATCGTGCTGCAAAGTCTGGTGCCTTCAGTCTTTGATCCCGATGCGATTTTCCCCGATGGCTTCGAGCTCGGCCTCGGCAACTGAAAAACACGGAAGCTCGTGAACAGATCAGACCGACCATGATTGCGTTGCCACTCGTTATCGCTTTGCTTGCACAGGATGCTTCGTCCGAGGCAGTACGACAGGCGGCACCTCCAAAACTCGCGCTGTGCACGCAATGTCATGGCAGTGACGGACGCAGCCGTTCGCCGGCGGCGCCCCACATCGGTGGGCAGAACGAGCTCTATCTGGTGTGGGCGCTCAACCAATACCGCGAGGGCCGCCGCGAGGGCGATGTGATGAGCGCGGTCATTGACGAACTCAGCCGCAAAGACATCGAAGAACTGGCCCGCTGGTACGCACAGCAACGCTGGCCCGCCACGATTCCACCCGAGCCAGAGCCTTGAACGTGCCTGGCACCCGTTATTACGGCAAGATCCTGGGCGCCTTGCTGGGTTTCGCGCTGATGCGCCATCCGTTTGGTCTGTTGATCGGTGGCCTGTTGGGGCACGCCTTGGACAGTGGTTGGTTGCAGCGGCGCAAAACCACGGCCTCGTTGGACGCGGACTACCACCAACTGGGCGTGTCGCCCGAGGCCAGTGATATCGAGATCGAACAGGCCTGGCGCCGCTTGATGGCGACGCATCATCCCGATCGCGTCGTAGGTGAGACCGAAGCCGTGCGCGCTCAGGCCGAGGAACGCGCACGCGCCATCAACACGGCCTACGATCGCATCATGGCGGCGCGGCGGCGCGCCGACTGACACCGCGTCCCATGGAGCCGCTGGCAGAGCACGTCCTGACACCGCTGCGCACCCGCTTGAGCCAAGCCGGCAAACCCTTGGTGTTGGGTGTGAGTGGCTTGCAGGGGAGCGGCAAGAGCACCTTGGCCGCGCAATTGCTCTCTGCCGTCGCACCGCTGCCTGCGGTGAGCCTGTCGTTGGATGATGTGTACCTGACCCGCGCCGAGCGGCGGCAACTGGCCCAAACCGTGCACCCGTTATTGGTCACGCGTGGGGTTCCGGGTACGCATGATGTGGGCCTGTTGCATCGCGCTCTCGATGCCTTGCCCCACGCCTCACCGAATCAACCGGTGTGGCTGCCGCGCTTCGACAAGGGCACGGATGATCGAATGGCGCCCGCGCAGTGGTTTGCCGTCACCCGACCGCCGGCCTTGATCATCTTGGAAGGCTGGTGCCTCGCCATTCCCGCACAAACGGATGCCGCCTTGATCGCGCCGATCAATGCACTGGAGCGCGATGAAGACACCGACGGCCGTTGGCGCGGTTTCGTCAACGCGCAATTGCGGGCTGCCTATGCCGAACTCTGGCAGCGCGTCGATCATTGGGTGGTGTTGCAGGCGCCCGACTTCGAGGTGGTCAGGCGTTGGCGCGATCAACAGGAACAGGCCTTGCGCGAGCGTCAGGCACCGCAGGCCATGGATGCGCAGGCGCTGGCGCGTTTCATCGCCCATTACGAACGCCTGAGTCGGCACGCGCTGGCCGTACTTCCTGAGCGCGCGGACACCCTTGTTCGGCTCGATGCACAGCGCGAAGTACTGGAGCTGCGGCATCGCAACGGGGCCGCTCACATCCCGTGATGGGCTGATAGCATGCGCGCGATGGACATCACCCCCAAACTTTATTCGCGCATTGCAGGCCTCGATCCGCGCAGCGCGGCCGATCTTCTGGCACCAATGCCCGATGCCCAGATCGCCGAATTGCTCACGCGCCTGCATATCGGCCACGCCGTCGAAGTGCTGGAGGAGTTCCATCCCGAGCGCCGCAAGCGCATCGCCGCGGCCGTGCCTTTCGGGACTCAGGCCCCGCTGTGGTTGGTGGGCCACACCTATCCGGAAGGCACCGTCGGACGTTTGATGGAAAGCCCGGTGGCGGTGTTTTCGCCGACCGCCACCGTCGGGCACACGCTCGATACCTTGCGCGAGATCCTGCGGCACAGCATGGTGATCTATCTCTTCATCACCGATGGGGACGGGCATTTGATCGGTGTGGTGGCCTTTCGCGAACTGGCCTTTGCAGAAGCCGATACCACGTTGGATCAGATCATGTTGCGCGATCCGTTTTCCCTGCGGCCGCAGGAGAAACTGGTCGAAGCCATGCGGCAAGTGGTGAAGCGGCACTTTCCGATCTATCCAGTCTGCGATGACGCCGGTCGCTTGCTGGGTGTGGTGCGCGGGCAGGTGCTGTTCGAACAGCAGGCCTTTGAGATTTCCGCCCAGGCCGGCAGCATGGTGGGCGTGGAAAAAGAAGAGCGTTTGGCCACGCCCTGGCAGCGCAGCTTCCGTTTCCGTCACCCGTGGTTGCTGCTCAACATGCTGGTGGCCTTCGGCGCGGCCACCGTGGTCGGGCTGTTTGAAAGCACGCTCGACAAACTGGTGGTGCTGGCGGCCTTCCTGCCGGTGATGTCGGGCCAATGTTCGAACCTCGGCGCGCAAGCCCTCGCGGTGGCCATTCGTGGCATGACCTTGGGCGAATTGCGCGCGGTTTCGCCGTGGCGGGTGATGGCCAAGGAGGCCTGGATGGGCCTTCTCAATGGAATGGTCAGCGGTGTGATTGCGGGCGTGGCGCTTTATTTCGTGGCCCAGTCCCAGACAGATGTCGCACCGATCAAATTGTCGGTGGTGATTTTTGTGGCCTTGTCCCTGAGCTGCATGTTCGCCGGCCTGGCCGGTGCCGCCATTCCCATGCTGCTGCGCCGCATGGGTGCCGATCCAGCCACGGCCTCGGCGATCTTTTTGTCCGTGGTCACCGACATGAGCAGCATGGGCATCTTCCTGAGCTTGGTGGCGTTGGCGATGCATTGATCGCCAGCACCGAGGTTCAATCAAAGCGCAGGTGCTTGACCGAGCTGCCGCGGCGCCGAATCAACTTGAGCGCATCGATGCCGATGCGGATGTGGTCTTCGACGAACTTGTTGGTGACCTTGGCGTCGCTGGCTTCGGTTTTGACGCCTTCGGGGATCATCGGCTGATCGGAAACCAGCAGCAACGCGCCGGCCGGAATCGAATTGGCAAAACCGACCGCGAAAATCGTGGCGGTTTCCATGTCGATCGCCATGCAGCGCATCTGCCGCAGCTTTTCCTTGAAGGCGTCATCGTGTTCCCAGACACGGCGGTTGGTGGTGTAAACCGTGCCGGTCCAGTAGTCGTGACCGCGATCGCGGATCGTGGTCGAGACCACGCGCTGCAAGGCGAAGGCCGGTAGCGCCGGCACTTGTGGCAAGAGGTAATCGTTGGACGTGCCTTCACCACGGATCGCTGCGATCGGTAACACCAAATCACCCAGCGCGTTTTTGCGCTTGAGGCCACCGGCCTTGCCGAGAAACAGCACGGCCTTGGGTTCGATCGCCGAGAGCAGATCCATCACCGTGGCAGCATTGGGGCTGCCCATGCCGAAATTGATCATGGTGATGCCATCGACCGTGCAGCTGGGCATCGGGCGATCGCGTCCAACCACGGTGCCGCCCATGATGTCGGCAAAGGCGTCGAGGTAGCCGCCAAAATTGGTCAGCAGGATGTGTTCGCCGAAGGAATCCAGTGGCACGCCAGTGTAGCGTGGCAACCAGTTGGAAACGATCTCGTCTTTGTCTTTCATGGGGTTACGCTCCTTCGCAGGCCACACCCTGCGTGCCCGGTCGTTTGGTCTTTGGGTGGAACGATTGTAACGGTTGTTGCGCGATCACGGCTTGAACAGGGCAGCGATTCTCTGCGCCAGTGCGAAGGGCTCCGGCGCGTTGCGGTTGCTCTGCACCACCACGGTAAAACGCTGTGCGGGCCAGCGCAAAAGGACATCTCGAAAGCCGATACTTTCGCCCGAGTGCCATTGCAGATCACCCTCCAGACGCCAGCCGAAGCCGTAGAACGCAACGTTCGGCTCATCGACGCGCGTGGCCGGTGCCATGGCCAGATCACGCCATGGCCGATGCAGGAGGCGGTCGCCATACCAGACTGCGCCCCAGCGCGCCAGATCATCGATCGACGGTGCTGTCCACAAATTGATGCTGGTCGAAATCATAGCGTACCCTGGAGATTCCGGTTCATGAGAAGCCACGATTCCGGAAGCATGGGAAGCCACGATTCCGGAGCATGAGAAGGTACTGCGCCAGGGAGATGTCGGAACGCGGGCCAAAGTAACCGTTGTCCGTGGCTCTGATGATGAATCGGCCCTGGCCAGTTCCTACGGCGAATACCTGATGCTCAGTACCGCCTGCGGATGGCATACGGCGCAACGTGAACAGGATCGGATGCTCCTTGCCCCAGAAAAACCCTTCCGCTTTTGCGCGGTCAATCAGTCGCTGTGATTGCTCTCGGATTTCGGCTTTGCTGACTTCGCCTTGCTCGGCAGCCCCATTGTTCGCGCCGCGAGTGACGGCCCCAATATCTTCGGGGCGTGCTTCCACTGTTCGCGGTCCGCTTCCTCCGACACGAAGGGAGGCAAACCACTTACCAAGCCGTGATGTGATGGCTTCTTGTCCATTCGCATACTCTACTCCTTGCCGGTGTCAGGACATTGGCGATCATCCACTCTCCCTAGCTTATATAACTTTTGTCGCCCAAATTTAACCTTATAATCAGTTGCACCAAAGCCCGTTCCATAGGTACGCTCACCGTAGCTGACTTCAATTTGCATAGAACCTCCTGCGCCCTAACGAATGAAAGGGACTTCCCCGTCCCGAGTGTGCCGCGCTTTGGCGGGTTTCGGCAACCAGGTGCCACGATGGGAAGCGTAGCCTCGCATCTCCACACGCGTATTTGGAAGGAGAAGTCCCATGAGCACCATC
>CAUJJS010000168.1 GCA_963205415.1 Pseudomonadota bacterium | reverse complement strand
TGGCGATGCTCGACATCGATTATTTCAAGGCTTACAACGACCAACTGGGCCATCCAGCCGGAGACCAGTGCCTCAAGCAGTTCGGCGAGCTGCTCGCGAGTCATGCAGTGGCATCAGGCATTCAGGCTGCGCGCATGGGTGGCGAAGAGTTCGCCATGATTTTCTCCAATGATGCCGCGCAGACTGCGCAGTTCACGCTTGAAGCGGTGGCTCGTGATCTGGCGGCAAGGGCAATCGCGCATCCAGCCTCATCCGTGGGCGCTTGCCTGACCTTCAGTGCCGGCCTCGCGCGGCGCACGATCGAGGATGCCGATGGCGAAGCCTTGATGCGACGTGCCGATGCGGCGCTCTATCGGGCCAAGGAACAGGGGCGCAATCGCTGCGTGCTCGCGAGTTGAGCGCGGGCAGCAGCACGAGGCGCACGGGCCTGAGCAAGCCCGTCATGCCCGCCTTCGCGGAAGTGACGAGCCAATGGCGACTTGTCCAGCTACTCCTTAGGCAAAATCGCGCGAATGGGTTTGCAGGTGACCCAGGAGGTGACTGAGGTCGTACAGGTCGCGTGCGATGAGGTGGTCGACGCCATCCACGCGTTCCCAGCGACCATGCACGGCCAGCAGGCGTGCGCCCAGGAGTTCGCGGCGACGTTGCACGGCCAGGGTGGGCCAGACGATCACGTTCACCGTGCCGTGTTCGTCTTCGAGGGTGACGAAGGTTGTGCCCTTGGCGGTACTGGGGCGCTGACGCTGGGTGACGATGCCGGCAAAGTGCACGCCGCGACCATGCTGCAGTTGCCGCAGGCGAGCTGAATCGAGCAGGCGTTCGCGTTGCAGTCGGACGCGCAGCAAGGACAGCGGGTGTGCGCTCAAGCTCAGCCCGAGGCTGAGGTAATCGGCAACGACTTCCTCGCCGATGCGCGGGCTGGGCAGTGCCACGGCTTCTTCCGGCAGGGCCATGGGCAACAGGGGCAGGGGTGCCTGATAGCCCGCCATCTGCCAGCGTGCGTTGTGACGGTCGCCCGCGAGATTGCGCAAGGCGCCGGCGTCGGCGAGGGCGCTGCGAGCCTTGGCATCGAGCGTGGCGCGCACGCACAGGTCGTGCATGTCGCGGAATTGATGCGCCTGCCGTGCGCGGACGATGGCGTGGCCAGTGGCTTGCGACAGGCCGGCGATCTGGCGCAGGCCCAGTCGAATCGCAGGCTGCGTGGCGCGCTCGTGCGCGTCCTCTTCGAGCGTGCAATCCCAATGGCTGTGTTGCACGTCCACCGGCCGCACTACGACAGCAGGGCGTGCGCCCTGTGCGCGGCGGATGTCCTGCACGATCTGGCTGGGCGAATAAAAACCCATGGGCTGGGAATTGAGCAGGGCGCAGGCAAAGGCCGCCGGTTCGTGGCATTTGAGCCAGGCACTGATGTAGACCAATTTGGCGAACGAGGCGGCGTGGCTTTGCGGGAAACCGTATGAGCCAAAACCCTTGATCTGTTCGAGGATGCGTTCGACGAATCCGCTGTCGTAGCCCTTGCGCGTCATGCGCTCGCGGATGTCGGCGCGGTGCGATTCCATGTCGCCGCCGCGCCCCCAGGCGGCCATCGAGCGGCGCAGGCGGTCGGCCTGTTCGGGGCTGTAGTCGGCCGCGCGCATCACCAGTTCCATCACCTGTTCCTGAAACAGGGGAATGCCGAGGGTGGAGGCCAAGATGTCGCGCAGGGCTTCGGGGCAGTCGTTGGTTTCCTTGCCTTGGCGACGGCGCAGGTAGGGATGCACCATGTCGCCTTGGATCGGGCCGGGGCGCACGATCGCCACTTGCACCACCAGGTCGTGGAAACAGGCCGGCTTCAGGCGCGGCAGCATGCTCATCTGGGCGCGCGATTCGATCTGGAACACGCCCACGGTATCTGCGGCTTGGATCATGGCGTAGGTGGCGGCATCGTCGTTGGGCACGTCGGCCAGATCCATGTCGGTACCGCGCCGCTGTTTGATCAGATCCAGCGCCTTGCGGATGCAACTGAGCATGCCGAGAGCCAGGCAGTCGACCTTGAGCAGGCGCAGGGCTTCCAGGTCATCCTTGTCCCACTGGATGATG
This sequence comes from Pseudomonadota bacterium, assembly GCA_963205415.1. GTDB lineage: Bacteria > Pseudomonadota > Gammaproteobacteria > Xanthomonadales > Xanthomonadaceae > Denitratimonas. The sequence continues at coordinate 10,619 of CAUJJS010000168.1, read as the reverse complement.
CTGCGTTCGGCCATGGCGGCGTTTTCCACTGGCACGAGGCTGGAGAGCGGTGTCTGCGAGATGATGAATCCACCCACATGCTGAGACAGGTGTCGTGGCTGGCCGCGCAACTGTGCGGCGATCTGGGTCAATCGCCGGATCAAGGGATTGTCGGGGTCGAAACCGGCTTCGCGCAGGCGCACCTCCAAAGGCACCACGCCTTGACCGCGGGCGTGGCAGGCAGTCAAGGCGTTGATCTGGTCGGCCGGCAGGCCAAAGGCCCGTGCCACATCGCGCATCGCGCTGCGGCTGCGGTAGCGAATCACGGTGGCGGCCAGTGCGGCGCGTTCGCGGCCGTATCGGGCGTAGATGTACTGCAACACTTCCTCGCGCCGTTCGTGTTCGAAATCGACGTCGATATCGGGCGGTTCGTGCCGTTCACGCGAGAGAAAACGCGCCATCAGCAAGCGGCTTTCGGCCGGATTGACGACGGTGATGCCGAGCGCGAAACACACCGCGGAATTGGCCGCCGAGCCACGCCCCTGACACAGGATTCCGCGCTCGCGGGCAAAGCGCACGATGTCTTCGACGGTGAGGAAGAAAGCCTCGTAGCCCAGCTCTGCGATCAGCGCCAGTTCGTCCTCGATCTGGTTCAGGATCTGAGTCGGTGCGCCCTCGGCCCAGCGTCGGCGCAGTCCGCGCAGGGTGAGTTCACGCAGCCAAGCGCTCGGGCTGTGGCCTTCGGGCACCCGTTCGGAAGGGTGTTGATAGCGCAGTTCGCCCAGATCGAAATGGCAGCGTTGCGCCAGTTGCGTGGCATGGGCCAGCAGCTCGGCCGGATAAATCCTGGCGAGTGCGGCGCGATGGCGCAGGTGGCGCTCGCCATTGCGAAACAGCCAGGCGCCACATTCGCTCAGCGGCAGCTTGTGACGGATGGCGGTGAGGGTGTCCTGCAAGGCGCGACGACGGCGCACATCCATGTGCACATCGCCACTGGCCACGGCCGGCATGGACAATTGTTCGGCCACTGCCAGAAGCTGGGCCAGACGCGCGGCATCGTCGCCATCGCGGTGCAGTTCCACCGCAAGGAAGCTGCGTGCGCCAAAACGTGATTGCAGCCAGCGGCCTTCATCGGCGTGCACGCAGGTGCCCGGCAGCCACAGCGCGAACAGGCCGCAGTCGCGCTTGTTAGAATCGGGCCAGCCGTGTTCGAAGTCGGCGCGGCTCAGGTGATAACAACCCTTGACTGCGGCGCGACGGGCGCGGGTGATCAATTGGCACAGCTGGGCGTAGCCAGATTGCGACTCCACCAGCAGCACGCACTTGAGCCCGCAATCGAGCACCAATTCACTGCCCACGATCAGTTTCAGACCGTGGTTTCGTGCCGATTCCCAGGCCCGCACGATGCCAGCCATGGAGCATTCGTCGGTGATGGCCAGCGCGGTATAGCCACAGTGCTTGGCGCGCGCGAACAGGTGCTCGGCACTGGCCGCACCGCGCAGGAAGGAAAAGTCCGACAGGCAATGCAGCTCGGCATAGGCCGGCAGTTCGACCGCGCCCGATTCGGGAGGTGCAGGCGTGGTCATGCGAACCAGCCGTGCAGCATCCAGTGCGATTGTTCGCCGGGCGCGGCAAAGGCCCAGGCGCGCTGGCCGCGTGAGGTTTCCAGCACGTAGTAATCGCGACGTGCGTCTTCGCCATCCCACCAGCCGCTTTCCAGTCGCTCCGGGCCGGAAAGGATGCGCAAGCGCGGGTCGCGCAGGGGAATCGGCTGCGACAGCAACCACAGCGGTCGTGGCGGGCGCGAGGGTGCCTGTGTGCCGGCGTGGTCGCCCTCGGCCTGCCAGCACCAGGCGCGTTCGGGGCGAGGATCGCCGTGGACGGAAACTTGGCCCACGACCTCGTCGCCCAGCCGTGCGCGCAGACGTTCGCGCAACTGCGGCCAAGGGAGTTGCTGGCGATCGCGCAGATCGAACAGTTCGCGCAGAGCCGGAACGAAAGGCGGCAACTCGCGTGCCAAAAGGCGCAAGGCCACGACCGGCTGTTCGATGCGCGCCTGTTCCAGACGATGACGCACCAGTTCGAACAGCACCGCAGTGTCACGCTCGGGGCTGAGGAGCTTGACGGCGATATCGTGCTGGCCGCGCTCGTGTTCCAAACGCAAGACAAAATGCTGCACCCCGCCGTCGCGGCTGGAAAGAAAGGTGCACAGGTCCTGGATCAGGCGACGCAGCGGAAACAGCAAGGCGGTGGAATGCTCGACTTCGTGTCCCAGTTCCAGGCGCTGGTCGAAACGGTCGGGCGGGGCATAAAGCGGCAAGGCCTCGGTGCCATCGTCGTACATCCGATCCAGCCACGACAGCAGCGCCACACCGGCGCGTTGGCGTAATGCGGCGCGTGGCAGTTGCCGCAGCGCGCCCAGACTGCGAATGCCCATGCGCCACAGGGCTTGGCTGTCGGTGTCCGGCAGCCAGGCCTCCAGCACCGAGATTTGATCGAGTGCGCGTGTCATCGGTTGCGGGTGCAGCACGGCCAGTCCATCGTGTACGCCGACCAACACCCGCGCCGCCGCAGGCGTGGGCGCCAGTGCAATGCGGTGGCAAAAGCCCAGTTCGGTCAATTCCTCGCGCAGGCGCGCCTCGATGTGTGGCCATGGCCCGAGCAGGCTGAAGCTGGCTTCCACTTCCAAGAGCACGCAGCCGGGCCAGCAGGTGCTGACCTTGGAGCTGAAGCGATAGGCCCAGGCCGCCAGAAACCGTTGCCAGCGTTCTTCATCCTTGGCGTCGTGGGCGAAGATGCCAAGGTCAGGATGCAGCGCCTGCGCCGCCGTCAGGGCCATGCCGGCCTTCAGGCCGACCTCTGCCGCCGCGGCATCGATCGAATGCAGCAGGCGACGTTGTGATGGGCCTGTGATCAACACGCGGGGACGGCCGGAGTCGGCTTGATGGCGAAGAACGCCGTCGAGCGCCAGCCGTGGCAGCAGGATGCAGGCCCAGAGCATGTGTCTGCCTCATGCCTGCGCGGGAACGAAGGCAGCGTTCGGCAACGGGCCACCGCGACACTTGCGGACGCGCCAGACGATGCCTTCATCCGGCTCTGCCACCGCCTCGATCCGCAGTGGTGCGGGCGAGGCATGGCTGGCGTGCTGGGAGGGTCGCAGCACGAAACCCAGGCAGCGTCCGGTATCGGCGGCCAACTGCAGGCGTCGCAGCAGGGTGGTGTCGGCCTGCAGCAACCAGCCCAGCACGGCACCGCAGGCCCCGCTGCGCAGGCATTGTTCGAATGCCCAGGCGGCTTGTCGGCCCGCCACGCGCAGCACGTACAGATGCTGCAAGGCCACGCCGGCCGCCTGCCAGGCCGGGGCATAGGGCAAATAGGGCGGCGCCACCACCACGATGGGGCGGCCTGCGTGGCTCAGGCGTGACAAGGCGGGCAGCAGCAGGCTCAACTCGCCCACGCCATCGGCGGGCAACAGCAGTTCGGTGATGGACTGCCGTGGCCAACCGCCTTGCGGCAGCAGGGCATCGAGGGCGTCATGGCCGGTCGGCTCGCCGCTTTCGCAGTGGGCTGTCGGCCGTCCGGCTCGCCACACCGTCTGCGTGGCGAGGAGGGTTTGCAGGGATGCGACCTCGCCCATGTCAGCTTGGCCGCACCAAGCCGCAGAATACGCCTTCCACGGCAAAATCCTGCCCCGGCAGCACTCGGATCGGGCTGTGCGCCGGATTGCGTGGCAACAGCAGGATCTCGCGTCGCCCACGTTGCAGGCGCTTGATGGTCAACTCGCCCTCCACGCGTGCCACCACCGTCTGGCCATTGCGCGCCTCGGCGCTGCGCTGGATCGCGACCAGATCGCCGTCGAAGATGCCGTCGTCGATCATCGAATCACCCTGCACCTTGAGCAGATAATCCGGGCGTTGTGAAAACAGGCGCCGATCCAGCAGCAGGTGTTGCTCCAGGCCGATGTCGGCGCCGATGGGCTGGCCCGCAGCGACCCGGCCCAGCACCGCCAAGGGCATCAGATCGGCGCCGCCACCCGGCAAGCGCAGGCCGCGCATCTGCCCGGGGGTCTGTTCCAGCAGGCCCTCGGCCAGCAAGGCTTGGACATGTTTTTGTGCGGCGTTGCGCGAGGAAAATCCGAAAGCTGCGGCGATTTCCGCCACGCTCGGTGCCCGGCCGGCCAGCAGCTCCCGGCGCAGGTAGGCGTAGATGGCGGCACGGATGGGGGAAAGGTTCGAAGTGTCCATGGTGTACATTTGTACACCCAAGCAATCCATCTGGCCAGTGCCACGGCGCGGGGGTGACCTTTGGCCCTTTGCGGCTCGCGTCCGTCGTGTTTTCGTGCGCATTCACATCAGCAGGAGGTGCAGCATGCGCGGCGGTTTGATTCTTGCAATGCTTCTGGCTTTCACCCTGCCCGTGGCCCACGCGGCCATGCCAACGGGCAAATTGCCGACCACGGCAGCCCCACTGCACTACAGCCTGCAACTGAAAATCGATCCGCGGGCCGAGCGTTTCGATGGCTCAGAGCGCATCCGGGTGACATTGAACGAGGCCAGCGATCACCTCTGGCTGCATGGGCAGGATCTGAACATCACCGAGGTCAGCACCACCGATGCTGCCGGCAAGACCATCGCCACCACTGCCACGGCGCATGCCGAAGAAGGCCTGCTGGAGGTGCGCTTTGCCGCGAGCCTGCCGGCGCAGACGATCGAACTGGCCTTCACTTGGGATGCGCCCTTCAACCGCAAGTTGGAAGGTCTGTACAAGGTCAGCGTGGGCGATGACGCCTATGCGATCACGCAGATGGAGCCGGTCAGTGCGCGCTGGGCTTTCCCCTCGTTCGACGAGCCGCGCTTCAAGGTGCCCTTCGACATCAGCCTGACGGTTCCCAGCCAAGACGTGGCGGTTTCCAATGCGCAGCAGATCAGCGAGAAGAAATCGGACGATGGCCAGTGGAAAACCCTGAGCTTTGCCACCACGCCACCCTTGCCGACCTATCTGGTGGCCTTGGCCGTCGGGCCGTGGGACGTGGTGGAAGGCACGCCCATTGCCGCCAACAGCGTACGCAAGGCGCCCTTGCCCTTGCGCGGCATCGGCAAGCGCGGCAGCAAGCAGAAACTCGACTGGGCACTCAAGACTGCCGCCGAGATCGTGCCATTCTTCGAGGACTACACCGGCCAGCCCTATCCTTTCGACAAACTCGACCTGCTCGGCGCGCCCGACTTTTCTGCCGGCGCGATGGAAAACGCGGGCCTCATCATCTATCGCGATGCGGCTTTGCTGGCCGATGAAAACTCCGGTGCCGGTCAGTTCCGTGGCGTGTTCAACATCAATGCCCACGAGATCGCACACCAGTGGTACGGCGATCTGGTGACGGTGCCGTGGTGGGACGACATCTGGCTCAACGAAGCCTATGCCACCTGGGCACAGGCCAAGGTGGCCGTGGCCCTGCACCCGGAATACCAAGCCGATCTCGGCGCGCTGGAAGGCCGACTATGGGCGATGAGTAGCGACAGCCTGCTCAGCACGCGCAAGATCCGTCAGCCGATCGAGAATCAGGGTGACATCCAGAGTGCCTTCGATGGCATCACCTACCAGAAAGGCGCGGCCGTGCTGGCGATGTTCGAACAGTGGGTCGGGGAAACCACCTTCCGCAAAGGCATGCGCGAGTACCTCGCCAGTCATGCCTTTGGCAGCGGCAGTTCGGATGACCTGATCGCCACCCTGGGCGAGCACAGTGGCAAGGGCGAGGCCTTCGCCCGTGGCATGCGCAGTTTCCTCGACCAACCCGGTGTGCCCTTGATCTCCGCCCGTGTGCAGTGCGACGCGGGCAAGGCCACGCTTGATCTGAGCCAGAGCCGCTACCTGCCCTATCAGGTGACCGAGGACGTGCAGCGGCTGTGGACCGTGCCGGTCTGTGTGCGACTGGGGCAGGGCGACACACGCACGACCCAGTGCGTGCTGCTCGATGGCAAGCAACAGCAGTTCGCGCTGGAGGGTACTTGCCCGCAGTGGATCCTGCCCAATGCCGACGCCCGTGGTTACTACCGGTTCGAACTGGAGCCGGCGGCCTTGAGCGCACTGGGCGCGGCCAGCACCAAGCTCTCCACCGCCGAACAGATGATGTATGCCGATGCGCTGTCCTCCAATTTCAATCGCGGCAGCCTCGACCCGGTGCTGTTGCTCGATGCCATGCCGGCCTTGGCCCGCTCGGACGCCCCGCAAGTGGCCACGGCATTGGCGTGGCCGATGGGCTGGATCCGCGAGAACCTGCTCGATGCCCCGGCCCGCGCCACGCTCGATGCTTGGGCCGTCCAGCAGTACGCAGCCAAGATGCAGACCTTGGGCTGGCGGCGGGTCGAAGGCGAGCCGCTGACCACCACCACCCTGCGTTCGCGCGTGGTGGGCTTTTTGATCGGAGCCAAGGATCCTGTCGCGCTCAAGGCGCTGGGCGAGCAAGGTCGCCAGGCGCTCGGACTGGATGGCAGCGGCACGGTCGATCTGAGTCGGGCCGATGCCGACCTCTTGGGCACGGCCTTGGAAGTGGCGGTGCAGTCGGGTGGTGTCGAGGCTTATGAAGTCGCACGCAAGGCTTTCGAAGCCAGCCGCGATACGCGCCATCGCTATGCCTTGCTCGGGGCGCTGGGCAGCACGCGTGATCCGGAACTGGCCGCCAAGGCTCGCGCCTATGGTCTGAGTGATTCCGTGCAACTGGGCGAAATGGGCATGCTCTACGGCGCCCAGATGGGCGAGCGCGAAAATCGTGCCGCGACCTGGCAGTGGCTCACCCAGAACTACGACGCCCTGCGCAAGCGCCTGTCACCGTTTGCCCAAGGCGGGCTGCCCGGTATGTTCTCTGCCGGCCGTTGTGATGCGGCGTCGGCCAAGGAACTGGAAGACTTCTTTGCGCCACGGGTGAAAGACCTTGTCGGCGGTGAGCGTGGCCTGCGGCAAACCCTCGAACGTATCCAGCAATGCAGCGCACTGCGCGAGCACACCGACACGAAACCACTTTCGAACTGGATCAAGGCGCACGCCGCACAACCATGAACCCCACCAAAGTCGATCGCGCACGACTCACGCGCTTCACCGACCTGCCCAATGTCGGGCCGGCAATGGCCAAGGACTTCGTGCGATTGGGATACAACGCGCCGACCGAACTGGTCGGCGCCGACCCCTTGGCCCTGTATCAGGCGCTATGCCTCGCCACTGGCGCACGCCACGATCCCTGCGTGCTGGACACCTTCATGTCCGTAACGGATTTCCTTGCCGGCGCGCCACCGCAGCCGTGGTGGCACTACACCGACGAACGCAAACGCCGTTATGGGCAATTGCCTTGAGCCATGGGAACATCTGAACGTCGAGACGATGTCATTGCGAGGGCGCTTTCCGTTGCGAAAATGCCCACGGGCCATGGACCTGACGCCCAGCCGTCAACCCCGAGCCAGAGAATCTGGCGCGGGGCCCCGCATCAACGTCTGGCATCCAGTTCTTCATGACGCCTGCCATCCAGTTCTTACGCCAGCACGGCGTTGCACACGAAGTTCGTAGCTACGAGCACGATGCCGACAATCACGCCTATGGCGAGGAGGCCGTGGGGCGACTCGGGCTGGATGCCGGTGAGGTGTTCAAGACCTTGATTGCACAAACCGATCAGGGCGAGTTGCTGGTCGCCATCGTGCCGGTAGCCGCGCAGCTTGATCTCAAGGCATTGGCGCAGGCCTGTGGTGCGCGACGCTGCGCGATGGCGGGTCTGGATGCGGCGCAGCGCAGCACCGGCTATGTGGCGGGCGGCATCAGTCCTCTGGGCCAGAAGAAGCGCCTGCGAAGCTTCATCGATGACAGTGCCCAGTCACTGGCGCGCATCCATGTCAGCGCAGGAAGGCGCGGGCTGGAAGTGGCGCTGACGCCGCGGGACTTGATCAAGGCAACGGCGGCCGTCGTTGCAGCGATCGGACGGTCGCGCTGATTGCGCTGATACCGGCTCAGGCATCGCCTTCCAGGCGTCGATAGCTGATCGCTTCGGCCAGATGGGCGGTGGCGATGTCTTGGCTGCCGCTCAGGTCGGCCAGGGTGCGCGCCACCCGCAGGATTCGCTGGCTGGCGCGGGCCGACAGGTGCAGGCGATCCATGGCCTGCTCCAACAGGCGTCGGTCGCCTGCGGCGAGCACACAATCACGCTCGGTTTGGGCTTGGGTCAGTGCGGCGTTGACCACGCCGGCGCGTGCTCGTTGCACGGCGCGGGCGCGTTCCACCCGTGCGCGCACCTGGGCGCTGGTTTCGCCGCGAGGCGCTTCGGGGCGAAGGTCGCTCGACGCAATGCGTGGCACGTTGATCTGCAGGTCGATGCGGTCGAGCAGGGGCCCTGAGATGCGGCCGCGATAGCGGCTGATCTGTTCGCGGCTGCAGTGACAGCGACCGGCGGGATCACCGGCCCAGCCGCAGGGGCAAGGGTTCATCGCGGCGATCAATTGGAAACGCGACGGAAACTCAGCTTGTCGTGCGGCCCGTGAGATCACGATGCGTCCGGTTTCGAGCGGCTCGCGCAGGACTTCCAGGGTGTGGCGCTGCCACTCCGGCAATTCGTCGAGGAACAGCACGCCGTGATGGGCCAGACTGATTTCTCCGGGGCGCAGGTTGGCCGCGCCACCACCGCCCGTCAGTGCCACCGCCGTGGCGGTGTGGTGCGGGGCGCGATAGGGCGGTGTGCGCCAGTTGGAGTGATCGAGCGCCCGCCCGCAAAGGGAAGCGATGGCGGCACATTCCAGTGCGTGTTCGTCCGACAAGGCGGGCAGCAAGGTGGGCAGGCGTTGCGCCAGCATCGACTTGCCACTGCCCGGCGGGCCTACCATCAGCAGGTTGTGGGCGCCGGCTGCCGCCACTTCCAGCGCACGTCGTGCATGCGGTTGGCCGCGCACCTCCGACAAGTCCGGCCCCTCATTCGGATGATCGCCGTGGGTCGGCGTAATTTCCGGCCCGGGCAGTTCGCGGCCGTTCTGGAGCAAGGCGCACACTTCCAGAAGAGAGCGGGCAAAACGTGTGCCGGGATGATTGGCGAGCGAGGCTTCGGCACGATTGTCCAGCGGCAGCACGATGTTGCGTCCGGCGCGTGCGGCGGCCAATACCGCCGGAAGCGCGCCCTCGATGGGACGCAGCTCGCCGGTCAGGGCCAGCTCGCCGTGGAACTCCATGTCACGCAGCGACTCGCGTGGCAGTTGTCCGGATGCCGCGAGGATGCCGAGCGCGATCGGCAGGTCGAAACGGCTGCCGTCCTTGGGCACATCGGCTGGCGCAAGATTGATGGTGATGCGCCGTTGCGGCAGTTCCAGTTGCGAACACTGCAAGGCTGCACGCACCCGATCGCGACTTTCGCGCACGGCCGCGTCGGGCAGGCCGACGATCGATACCGCCGGCAGGCCGCCGGCCAGATGCACTTCCACCCGAACTTCCTGGGCGTGGACGCCGGTCTGGGCGCGGCTGTGGACAAGGGCGAGCGACATGAGGGGCGGGTCCTGATCGGCCTGAGAACGACACGCACACAGACTGCCAGTTGCCAAGCATTGCCGCCGCCGGAAGAGAGACTAAAATCGCCTGCGACTAATCCTAGTTCTTGCCTGCCGGAGGCCCCGCATGAAAATGGTGATGGCGATCATCAAGCCGTTCAAACTCGACGATGTGCGTGAGGCCTTGTCGGAGGTGGGTGTCACCGGCGTGACGGTGACCGAGGTCAAGGGCTTCGGCCGACAGAAGGGCCACACCGAGCTGTATCGCGGCGCCGAGTATGTGGTCGATTTCCTGCCCAAGATGAAGGTCGAAGTGGCGGTTACCGACGACCAATTGGAGCGTGTGGTCGAAGCCATCCAGCGCGCCGCCAACAGCGGCAAGATCGGTGATGGCAAGATCTTTGTTTCCGCACTCGAACAGGTGGTGCGCATCCGCACCGGCGAGCTGGACGGCGACGCGCTCTAGGTCGCTGCCCGCGGCTAGCCTGGCCCGCCCGGTTCGCGCAGGAAACGCGCCAGCGATGGCGTCGATGACTTGGGCGCAAACGCTGAGGCGAGATCGACATAGCCCAGCATCAGGGCGATTTCGGCGGGTCGGCGATTGATCGAATCGCGTGCATTGGGATCGGCGCCGGCGGCCAGCAGTCGGCGCAGTACCGTGCCCAAGCCATGCAGGGCCGCCAGATGCAGGGGGCCAAAGCCGCGACGGTCATGGCCACCTAGGCCTACGCCGTGGCGCAGGAGGCGTTCGACCTGGGCCAGTACCAGTTCTTCGCGGCGTTCGGCGCCGTGATCGAAACTGGCGCCCAGCACCAGCAACAAGGGGGTTTCGCCGCGCTGATTGATGGCGTCGGCATCCGCGCCGGCATCCAGCAGCAGGTCCCAGCAGGCCAGCAAGGCTGGACCATGGTCGGCACCAAACCCGTATTGCGCCAGCGCATGCAGGACGTTGCTGCCTTGCTCATCCAGTGCCCAGGGATCGGCGCTGTGATCGAGCAGAATCTCGACGGCATCGACCAGGCCCAACACCGCAGCAATCATCAATGGCGTGACGCCGCCCGGCAGGCGCTGATTGGTGTCCACGCCCGCATCGGCCAGCACGCGCACCACGCCAAGTTGGCGTGCGGTCAAAGCCAC
>CAUJJS010000167.1 GCA_963205415.1 Pseudomonadota bacterium | reverse complement strand
CTGTCCTGTCAGCTGTTGGTGTGCTCCAGCGCCCTGACCGAGGATTTTTACCGTGGCTTTCTGCGTCCCCACGCAGGCCAGAAAGAGTTGGTTTGGGTTGGACGCGCGATGGTGCTGGCCGTGGCCTTGATCGCGCTGTGGATCGCGCGTGATCCGGAAAGTCGCGTGCTCGGGCTGGTGGCGTATGCCTGGGCCGGGTTTGGTGCCGCTTTCGGACCGGTCGTGTTGTTGTCACTGCGGTGGCAGCGCATGACCCACAACGGCGCGCTGGCCGGGGTCGTGGTGGGGGCGCTGACCGTCATCGCCTGGAAGCTGTTTGTGGTCGAGCACTTTGGCCTGTACGAAATCGTGCCGGGCTTCATCGCGGCCACCGCGGCCATTGTTCTGGTCAGCCTGATGGGCAAGGCACCGGATGCTGCGGTTCAAGCGCGCCATCAGCAGGTGCAAGCGGCGCTGCGGGAAAACCCGCACTGAGGCCGCCTTGGGACGGTCAGGCGCTGGCCACTCGATTGCGACCTTGCTGCTTGGCGGCATAGAGCGCCTGATCGGCGCGCTCGATCAGGCGTTCTGCGGTATCGCCTGCGCGTGATTGGGTGACGCCGATGCTGACCGTCACCGGTCGATGCGGCCATGGGTCGAGCGTGAATCCAAGGCGAATGCGTTCGGCCGTGCGCAAGGCGGAAGGCGCGGTACAGTCCGACAGCAGGACGGCAAACTCCTCACCGCCATAGCGCGCCGCCATGTCGCCACCGCGCAGGCTCTCGGGCAACAACGCGCCCACTCTGCGCAAGACTTCATCACCGGCCGGGTGACCGAAGCTGTCGTTGTAGGACTTGAAGTGATCCAGATCCAGCAGCAACAGACTGAACGCCCGTCCTTGGTCTGCATGGTGCTTCAACAGATGCAGAAGTGTTTCATCGAAGCTGCGACGATTGGCCAGACCGGTCAGCCCGTCGGTACTGGCCGCGCGCGTCAAACGCCCCAATTCTTGTCGCTTCTGCTCGTTGCGTTCGCTGAATACCGCTACATGCCAGACCAGAAATGACGCCGTGCCACCGGTGATGAAGGCCGTCAGGCTGATGAGCAGGGTATCGTCCATGGCCAATGCATTGCGTGCCCACTGGATCAGCCAAGCGTAGATCAGCGGCAGCATCAAGGCCGGCAGCAACAGATAGCGTGCCACCGTGCCGCCCGAGCCGCGTGCCACCACGATCCAGGCCAAGGGCGTGGACGGACGCACCGCGATCCAGGCCAGCGCATTGGCGAACATGAGCACCGCGGCCATGGGTGTGGCCGGAATCGAACTCAAGGCGTCATTCCGCGCGATGCTGACACCGAGCGTTGCCAAGGCGATCATGCTGGCGGCCAGCAGCATCAATGAGATCGCATCGACCACGCGCACCGAACGCAATCGATGAAAACTCAGCACGCGCAGGCTGAAGAGGATGAAGACCACGCACGAGGTGATCGGCATCGGTGCAGTCATGAGGCCATGGGGCGTGCTGAGCGTCCAGGATGTGATGCGTGAATCGAGCCAACCCGCATGGATGGCAAGACTGCTCAGGGCAAAACCAAGCAGGATCATCGCCGCAACGAGTGACAACTGTTCGCCCCAGCGCCGCTGGTAGCGAATGACCAGCAGGCAGGTGCCCAACAGGCTGAACCCCAAACCGGTGAAGCCATGCATCGGCGGCAAGCCGATGAAAAGCCCCGCCAGTGCGGCCGAACCGGACAACCAGCCCGCCACGGTGATCGCGCCCAAGGTCAAGGTGATCCACCCGACCACCGCACTGTAACGGTGCAGGGCACGTACCGCCGTCTGGCTGGTTCGGTAGTTGAGAACGGACACCTTGGCGAATGTCGACCACATCGGGAATTTGATCACCTTGGCGTTCCGGACTCAGGTTGGTGGGGGTGTCGGGACGCAGTGCAGCAGCCATTCGGCCACGCAGGTCGGTCGCGTCCGGGCTGTGTGTCCGGTCGTGCACGCGCCCGTCAACGGCATGACCGTTTCATTGCCCAACCGCTGGAGCCGGTCGATCAGGCTTGCGAGCGGTTGCGGGCTCACGTGCGTGCCTCGGGAAGGCGAAGCGGCAGGCGTACCGTGACCTCGGAGCCTTCCTCGGTGGGCGTGCTGGACACGCCGTAGCCTGCGCCATACAACTTGGCGATGCGATCGACCGCGTTGGTGATGGCCAAGGTCTGACTGGACGTTTCCGCGTGCTGCCCCTGATCGCGCACCCGGATCACCAGCCCATCACCCTCGGCACGCACCGAAATGCGTGCCGCAACCAAGGTCATTGCCGGATTGTCGCCATCGCGCAGGGCATTTTCCACCAAGGGTTGAAGTAGAAAGCGTGGCACCGTGGCGCGCGCCAATTCGGGGGGGGAATCCACCTGCACGAACAGGCGCTCGGCATAGCGCAGGCGCATGATTTCCAGATACAGATCGAGCACGCGCAACTCGTGTTCGAGCGTGGTTTCGTGCGATTGCTCATTGCTGAAGGAATGCCGCAGCAGGGCCGTCATGCGCGAAATCATCTCTTCGGCGGCCTTGGGATTGGCATACACCAGTTGTGCGATCGAACGCAGGGTGCCGAACATGAACTGCGGTTCGAGCTGGCGTTGCAGGGCCAACAACTGCGCCTGCGTGAGCTGGGCGCGCAGTTCAACCGCTTCCAGTTCGCGATTGCGCACGCCACGGTAACGGTCCACCACCAAGGTTAAGGCCACGATCACCGCGTAGACGATGAGCTCGGTCGGCAATGCCAGGAGATAACGGTTCAAGCCCAAGCTGTAATCACCCGCACCCTGCACGCCGGG
>CAUJJS010000166.1 GCA_963205415.1 Pseudomonadota bacterium | reverse complement strand
CTGTCCTGTCAGCTGTTGGTGTGCTCCAGCGCCCTGACCGAGGATTTTTACCGTGGCTTTCTGCGTCCCCACGCAGGCCAGAAAGAGTTGGTTTGGGTTGGACGCGCGATGGTGCTGGCCGTGGCCTTGATCGCGCTGTGGCTCGCGCGTGACCCGGCAAGCCGCGTGCTCGGGCTGGTGGCGTATGCCGGGGCCGGGTTTGGTGCTGCTTTCGGACCGGTCGTGTTGTTGTCACTACGCTGGCAGCGCATGACCCACAACGGAGCACTGGCCGGGGTCGTGGTGGGGGCGCTGACCGTCATCGCCTGGAAGCTGTTTGTGGTCGAGCACTTTGGCCTGTACGAAATCGTGCCCGGCTTCATCGCGGCCACCGCGGCCATTGTCTTGGTCAGCCTGATGGGCAAGGCACCGGATGCCGCGGTTCAAGCGCGCCATCAGCAGGTGCAGGCGGCGCTGCGGGAAAATCCGCACTGAGTCCGTCTTGGAACGATCAGTCGCTGGCCACGCGATTGCGGCCTTGCTGCTTGGCGGCATAGAGCGCCTGATCGGCGCGCTCGATCAGACTGTCTGCCGTATCACCTGTGCGTGATTGGGCGACGCCGATGCTGACCGTCACCGGTCGATGCGGCCATGGGTCGAGCGTGAATCCCAGGCGGATGCGCTCGGCCGTGCGCAAGGCGGAAGGCGCTGTGCAGTCCGACAGCAAGACGGCAAACTCTTCACCCCCATAGCGCGCCGCCATGTCGCCACCGCGCAGGCTCTCGGGCAACAACGTGCCCACTCTGCGCAAGACTTCATCACCGGCGGGGTGACCGAAGCTGTCGTTGTAGGACTTGAAGTGATCCAGATCCAGCAGCAACAGACTGAACGCACGCCCTTGGTCTGCATGGTGCTTCAACAAATGCAGAAGTGTTTCATCGAAGCTGCGACGATTGGCCAGACCGGTCAGCCCGTCGGTACTGGCCGCGCGTGTCAAACGCCCCAATTCTTGTCGCTTCTGCTCGTTGCGTTCGCTGAATACCGCTACATGCCAGACCAGAAATGACACCGTGCCACCGGTAATGAAGGCCGTCAGGCTGATGAGCAGGGCATCGTCCATGCCCAATGCACTGCGTGCCCACTGAATCAGCCAGGCGTAAATCAACGGCAGGATCAAGGCCGGCAGCAACAGATAGCGTGCCACCGTGCCGCCCGACCCGCGTGCCACCACGATCCATGCCAAGGGCGTGGACGGGCGCACCGCGATCCAGGCCAGCGCATTGGCGAACATGAGCACCGCGGCCATGGGTGTGGCCGGAATCGAACTCAAGGCGTCATTCCGCGCCATGCTGACACCGAGCGTTGCCAAGGCAATCATGCTGGCGGCCAGCAGCACGAAGGAGAGCGCATCGACCATGCGCACCGAACGCAACCGATGAAAACTCAGCACGCGCAGGCTGAAGAGGATGAAGACCACGCACGAGGTGATCGGCATCGTTGCAGTCATCAGGCCATGAGGCGTGCTGAGCGTCCATGATGTGATGCGTGAATCGAGCCAACCCACATGGATGGCGAGACTGCTCAGGGCAAAACCCAGCAGGATTACCGCCGTAACGAGTGACAGCAGCTCGCCCCAGCGCCGCTGGTAGCGAATGACCAGCAGGCAGGTGCCCAGCAGGGTGAACCCCAAACCAGTGAAGCCATGCATCGGCGGCAAACCGATGAAAAGACCCGCCAGTGCGGCCGAGCCTGACATCCAGCCCAGCACGGTGATCACGCCCAAGGTCAAGGTGATCCACCCGACCATCGCACTGTAACGGTGCAGGGCGCGTACCGCCGTCTGACTGGTTCGGTAGTTGAGATCGGGCACCTTGGTGAACGTCGACCACATCGGGAAATTGATCACCTTGTGCGCTCCGGACTCAGGTTGGTGGCGGTGTAGGGACGTAGTGCAGCAGCCATTCGGCCACGCACGTGGGTCGCGTCTGGGGGCTGTGCTCGGTCGTGCACGCACCCGTCAACGGCATGACCATTTCATTGCCCAGCCGCTGGAGCCGTTCGATCAGGCTTGCGACCGGTTGCAGGCTCACGCGCGCACCTCGGGAAGGCGCAGCGGCAGGCGAACGGTGACTTCGGTGCCTTCATCGGTCGGCACGCTGGCCACGCCATAGCCTGGCCCGTACAGCTTGGCGATGCGATCGGCGGCATTGGTGATGGCCACGCTCTGCGACGAGGGATGCTCATGCGGACTCTGATCGCGCACACGAATCACCAACACGCCATCCTCGGCGCGCACCGAAATGCGTGCAGCCACCAAGGTCATCGAGGGATCATCGCCATCGCGCAAGGCGTTTTCCACCAAGGGTTGCAGCAGGAAGCGCGGCATCGTGGCGCGTGCCAGTTGCACGGGAGAATCCACCTGTACGAACAGGCGCTCGGCATAGCGCAGACGCATGATTTCCAGATACAGGTCGAGCACGCGCAGTTCATGATCGAGGGTGGTTTCGTGAGACTGCTCATTGCTGAAGGAGTGCCGCAGCAAGGCCGTCATGCGCGCGATCATTTCTTCGGCCGCCTTGGGATTGGCGTACACCAATTGCGCGATCGAGCGCAGGGTGCCGAACATGAATTGCGGTTCGAGCTGGCGTTGCAGGGCCAGCAATTGCGCCTGGGTGAGCTGGGCGCGCAATTCGACCGCTTCCAGCTCGCGATTGCGCACGCCACGGTAACGATCCACGACCAAGGTCAGGGCGACGATCACCGCGTACACGATGAACTCGGTCGGCAAGGCCAGGAGATAGCGGTTCAAGCTCAGACTGTAATCACCCGCACCTTCCACGCCCGGAACGGCGATGAGCAGGTGGCGCAGGGCATAGGTGATGGTGGTGTGGATGCTGCCAACGGTCAGAGCGATCAGTCCGTGCAGCGGCAGATTGCGCAACCAGTTCGCACCCAGCGGCGGCAGCTTGCGGGTGGCAAACACCATCACCGGCACCAGCAGGGCCGCGATGTAGGTGCTGCTGCTTTCTTCGATCAGGATGCGCAACCACTCGCCGGAGCGGTTGCTCGCCAGGCGACCGAAATAACGATCCAGAAACAACAACAGGGAGATCGCCGTGGCCATCGCCAAGAGCCCGCCCCAGAGCTGGGCGGGCGTGAAGCGCCGCTTATTCGTGTGTCGGGGAGAACTGGCAGGCACGCGCGTTACCAAGGCAAGACCCGCGTCATTGTAGGTGTCGCGCCCGGCAAAACCAGTGGCAAGGGCGAGCCGATCAATGCCCGGCCGGTTTCTTTTCGCCGGCTTCCACTGCCAATCGCAAGCGATTCTCAGGTGGCGCGGTCGGACACACCACGTGCGCGTTGAGCGCGCACGGCGGGTTGTAGGCGCGGTTGAAGTCCAACACCACCTCGCCGTTCTTGGGGGCATCGGCGTAGAGGAAGCGACCGCCACCGTAAGTGATTTTTCCCGACGTGCGATCGGCAAACACGAAGAACAGTTGGCCATTCTCGGCATCGGTCGGCCACAGGGTGTAACGCTGACCATCGCGTTCGAACACGGCTTGACCCGACACCGCGCCTTGCTCAGGCGTGCCCAACACGGTGATGTATTCCAGCGTGCGCGGCAGATCAAAGGGCTCCCAGCGCGCCACCACGCGCCAGCTGGGATCAACATCGAAGTGCGGAATGCCGGTGAAGTGCTGGCGCAGCGGCGATTGCGTATCACGCAGACGCCAGCCGATCAGATCGCCCATCTTCACCAGATAAAACCATGCGCTCGCAAAGTCGATGCGGGTGGGGCCGCCTTCATCGAGCTGGGTCTTGAGTGTCACCTCGCCAATGGGTTTGCCGGCAATTCGCCCTTCCCCATCGGGGGCCGAGACAAAACTCAGGTGGCCGTCGAGCCCGAACGTCAGGCGACCCAGATGCGCCGGTCCATACGGCAGCACGATGTCATTATCGGGCGCCGATCCTACGCGGTGCTCGCCTTCGGACACCAAGCCGGAACCGACATAGCTCAAATAGCCCTCGGGCTTCTTCAGGTTTTCGTAGCGTTGTGTGCGCCAGGCTTCGACCTCGTTGCGGTAGGCCTCCTGCGCAGCCACGGCGAAGGGCAGTAGCGCAAGGCAAAGAATCAGGATTCGACGAATGCTCATGGAAATATCCTCTCGGGATGGGTCCAGCTTACTGCCGATGATCGCGGCGATGCAGGCACCGCCGACGCCCACGAATGCCGATGCTGCCCGATCCGTCGCCCTTGTACTTTGCATATTCCAAGCGATCACATCGCTGACCCCGCTGCGCCGCCTGCGCGCTTCTACCATGGCGACATGAACACCACGATTCATTGCAGCACCTCCCTGTCGCTCGGGGACCTACCGACGGACTCGATACACGACTGGACGGCGGTCGCACGCTTGCTGGAGCGTGGCGGTTTCGATCTGGTGTGCGTGTCCGATGCTGTGGCCGATGCAAGCCTTCCATCGCCGTCCGCTGATGCGCTGGCCGCGGTGGAAGCCCTGTTGTCGGCCAGCACGTACCTGCACGTGGCGTTGCGCGTGCGTGTGGCCGAGGCCGACCCACAACGTTGGGCCGACTATCTGGTTCGACTGCGACGCAGCCATGGCAACCGCTTTGCCTGCGCGCTGGATCTGGCCTGCGACGAGCCTGCGGCCGGCTCGCGCATGGGCCGCCTTGCGACGCCGCGTGCCGATGTCTTTCTGGAAGCGCTGAAGGAATATTCTGGCGTGCATGCCGGCAAAAGCCCCAGCGCCGCTTCGCCCTTGCCCATGCCGCTCTTGGCTTTGATTCGCGGTGGCGCACGCGACAAGTCCTTTGCCGCACGCCACGCCCAAGCCGTGGTCGTGGCCGGCAGTGAACTGCGGGCTTTGGGTGTGGATATTGCCGACATGGGCTTGTTGTCGGAAGAGGCCGGTCGGAGGCGCGAGCGACCTATCAGCCTGCTGACCGCGGATGTGATTACCGCCGCCAGCAACGAAGAGGCTCAGACCAAGGCGGAGCGCGCGCGTGAACAGCAACGCTGGTGGCAGGAACATGTCGCTTCGGCCCATAGGGAACGCGGCCCGCACGCGGCTTTGCGGTGTGTCGGCACACCCGACGTGGTGGCGCGACAACTCATCCAATGGGTCGATGCCACCGAGGCCCGTGGCGTACACCTTGCCGGCGTGAGCCCAATCGAAACTCTGCAGGATTTCGTCGAACTCGTGGTGCCCGAGCTGCGCGCCCGCGATCGCCATCGTCTCGATTACGCGCATGGCACGCGCCTGCTGACAGATCACACCTTACCAAACCCAGTCGCACCGAATCCGCCAACTCATACGCACCCGGCACTCGTGCCCGAGGCGCCGCACCGGCGCAGCATGGCCGTCACTCATCACCGACTCCGATCCCGTTGGGCGGCTTTCTTGCGGCAATAAAAAACGAGGCGGGATTGCTCCCGCATCGTTGGCTTCACCGGAGGGGATGAATCCGGATCAGTCGATGAACTCGCAACGGCCAAACTCGGCGCCGCCCGCGATTTCGGTGCGCAAACCATCGGGGAAGGTGGTGACGGTGGAAACACCGCTCTTGCACACGTACACCTGTTCCAGATCGATCAACCACGAGAACTGCACGCCGGCCAGGCCACCCATGATGGTGTCACCGTCGCCGCTGATGCCCATCGGATTGTCGATCGGGTAGTTGCTGGCTTCGACCACACCCTGCTTGCGCAGGAACTCGGTCATCACCATCCAGCCGATATCCTTCACGTAGATCGCGCCGTAGATGCCGGTCCAGAAGTCGCCGGCGCGGCCCACCAGCACGGTGCCGGCATCGTTGGTGCCGAACACGCTCACCGGAACCACGCCCACTTGGTCAAAGACTTCCTGCGGCGTCATGGAGTCGCATTGGTTGGTGCCGAAGAAGTCCATGTACGGCACGTCCACGCAGTAGCGCAGGCTGTCGACATTGGTGAAGGTGGAAGGATCGGTGCTGCCGGTGCGTCCATCCCACAGGAAGATGCCGGTGTTGCGCCAGTCGATGTCCGTACCGCTCATGGCCACCACGCTGCCATCGAAGTTGACGGCATTGATGTCCGTCGCGCCGGTAACGGCGGTCAGGTCGATACGCGTGCCCTCATTCACCCAGGCCCAGGCCTGCTGGAAGTTGGAGGTGCCCACGATCACCTGGCCGTTGCCGGAGACGGCATTGGCGCGGGTCCAGTACTGGGCGGGATCATAATCCAGCGCCCGCATGCCACCGCCTGCATCCCAGACGAAGGGCACGAGCTCGCCGTCACCCTGGCAGTTTCCATCGCCATCCCAGTCGGCGTAGGCGAGGCCGGCAAGTACGCTGGCGCTCTTGTCCATGCCCATGGCAATGGCGCTGTCGGCGCCACTGTCGTTGGCACCACCACAGCTGTCACCGTTCAAATCGCCCAGATACTGCAAGGCGCCACCTTCGGTCCAAACCGCCGGACTCTTGATGCCATTGCCTTCCGGATCCACCTGCACCGCCATGTGGGTGCCGGGCGCGTCGATGTTGGCGTTGTAGGCTCCCAGCCACACCGGCAGCAATTGCAGGCCGTCGTTCTTGTCCCACAAGACAGCCCGCGTGCCCGCCGCGGCCGAACCACCGGCACGATCGCCTGCCGTGTTGAGCGAGGTCATGTAGGCATTGACCAGCGGGGTGAACTGGATGCCGTCGGAATAGCCGTTGAGGGTGATGCTCGCCGTTTCCGCAGCGCCCGCGCTGACCGTGATGACGCCCGCATCGCAGGCCAGATCGGTGGCCGGATTGGCACTCTCGGCGGTATTCCAATACTCGCCTTCGGACACCAGCATCTGCGGCGACGTCGGGTAACCGCCGGCGGTGATCTCTTCGAGGTAGAGGCGATACTGCGCACCCGGCTTCAGGCCGCGAATGGCGAAGTTGCCATCCGGTCCGATCTGGCCCTGGGTGGCGCTGCCGCTCATGTCGGACACCGCGTCGAACTGCGGATCGTTGATGTTGCGCGCGATCACGTTCAAGCCGCTGTACGGGGTGCTGCCGTCTTTCAACCTAACCACACCCGAAATCGTGCCGGTCTGGGCGAGATACTCGGCGGTCGGATACAGGTTGGAGATGCCGGTGATGTCGTCGGACATGTTGATGCTGGCCTGCTTGCGCCCGCCCTTGCCCTGCGAATCGATGAAGGGATACATGGTTTCGATCGCGGCAGCGTCGGCCATGTCCTCGGGCAAGGCCGAGTAGTCCTGATAACTGAACAACGGCGCCACGCAGCCCGGCACGCCCGGATACATCGGGGCGTAGCTGTAGCTGTTGTAGACCATGTTGCCGTTGACCTGCGAATGCGACAGGTTGATGGCGTGGCCGACTTCATGGGTGAACACGCCGGCGTACTGCGCGGCAGGCTGCCCACGCTCGAAACCGCCACCGAAGATCACGCCGGGTTGCTCCAACTCACCCACGTCTTCGATATGCACCGGCCAGCCATTGAGCAGGGTCCAGGACTCGACGATGGTGCCATTGCCATCGCCCCACTCAGGCGTGGAAATACCCAACACCGAGTTTTTGTCGATACCGAAGAACTCTTCCATGATGCTGCCATCGGTGTCGTAGATGACCCAGAAGCCCGGGCCATTCTCGACATCGATGAAGTCACCGACGTTGGCGGCGGTGATGTCGGCCACGCCGGTCTTTTCCAAGATCGTACCTTGGATGGTGGCCTCGAAAGTGGACGTCGGCACACGGCTCCACTCGTTGAACGCGTAGGCGGTCAGTTCGTTGGCACGCTCGATGGTGACGAACGGGGTGACACCATCGAAATCAAACGTGAAAGCCTCGCCGCCGTCGGTGTAGACCGGAATCGGGCCGTTGCTGGTGTCCCAAACGATGGGCTTCAAGGTGCCGGTTTCATTGGACACGATCAGCGGGCCGGCAGCCTGGCTGCTGGCGGCGACGAGGGACAGCGCGAGCAGCGCGGGACGAATGCGCGTAGTCATCACTTCAGCCCTCCGTTCTGGATCAGTTGGTCTTTGACGACATGACGCAGAAGGCTCATGAAGGCCTCGACCTCCACCGGCCCCTTGGAGTTGAGCAGAGCCTGTTCGCTGGCCGTCAGGGTGCCGGGGCGTGCTTGCACGCCGGCAAAGAGGCCGGCGTTGCCGAACTGGTTGCTGATGTGGTCATTGACCTTGACGAACTTGCCTTGGGCCAAGCCGGTCGTGGTCTGCAGGCCGGTGCGCGCAGCCGGGTGGTAGAGGAAGGCCACCACGTATTCGTTTTCGTGCCAACGCGGCAACTCCGCCGGCGTCACCACCAGCAGGCAACGGCCATTGGCATGGTGCGCGGCTGGGTCAGGCCGAACTGACGGAAGGTGTACTGGCCGCCGGTCTTGACCGCACCCTTGACGCTGGCGCCCACGTCCATCGTGACTTCGGTGTAGGGCATGCCATTGGCGTCCACGCCATCACTCACCTTGCGCACGGTGCCGGCGGCGATGCTTTGTGAACTGGAAATCGGGTGCACGATGTTTTGCTGCTTGAGCTCCGCCTGCGCGGCGGGTGCCACCAAGAGCGTCATGGCCACAGCCGCAAGGGCTGCCACAACACTCCGTGGACAGGTGAAAGACAATTTCATGAGATACCCCGAGATGAAAAGAAGGTGAACACCAAGGCGCCACGAAGGCCTGCCACGCTATCGGGCAGGCCGTTCATGAGCCATTGGGTCGACCCTGATTTGAACTAGGGGAATCCCTGAGTGGCGGGGCGGTGGTGCCGTCGAGGTGACCTGAATCGCGGTCCAGCAATCACGCCGTTGGGCTGCGTCCGCCCTTGCCGGTGTAGTCGGCCGAAACCAGTCCGGCGCGAATGGCAAAGCGCACCAGGCCGGGCACATCGTGGATGTCGAGCCGGTCCATCAATTGCATGCGGTGGCTCTCCACGGTCTTGACGCTCAAGTGCAGGCGATCGGCGATGGCGCGGGTGCTGTGACCTTCGGCCATCAGTTGCAGCACCTCGCGTTGGCGCGTGGTCAATTGTCCAAGCTCGGCCAAGGCGTCAGCCGGGTCTTTGCCGGTGCGCAGGTAGCCGCGCAGGATGGTCTGCGAAATCGCCGGGCTGAGATAGGCGCGCCCTTCCGCCAAGGCATCCAGCGCCACGCGCAGTTCGGCCACGGCCGAATCCTTGATGAGATAGCCGGCAACATTGGCACGCAGGGCTTGCGCCACGTACTCGGGGCCGGCGTGCATCGAGAGCACCAGCACCTTGGTTTGCGGGCTGACCCCGGCCACGCGCCGCGCCACTTCCAAGCCGTTGAGTCTGGGCATCGAGAGGTCCAGCAGCAACACATCCGGGCGATGTTCGGCGACTTGCTGCAAGGCATCCAGTCCATCGCCACATTCGGCCAGCACTTGCACGTTTTCGAAGGACTCCAGCAGCGCGCGCAGACCGGCGCGCACCAGGCGGTGGTCATCAGCCAGTATCACGCGCATCGCGTTCTCCATTGACAGGAATGAAGGCACGCACGCGGGTGCCCTGCCCTGGGTGCGAGTCGATCTGCCACTCCCCACCCAGATCATGCACGCGTTCGCGCACGCCGAACAGCCCCAGGCCCTGATCGGCCGCTCCGAGTCGCTCACCGACCTCGAACCCGCAGCCATCATCGCAAACTTCGATCCGAACGCCGGCATCCTGCGCCCTCACCTCCACCGTGATCTGGCTGGCCTTGGCATGACGCAGGGCATTGGTGAGGGCTTCCTGCACGATGCGAAACACCGCGATGCGTCGTTGCGGGTCGGGCATGGCGACCTCGGGATCGAGCGTGATCCGAATCGGCATGTCGCTGCGTTGCGCCACCGTATGAAGATAGGTTTCCAGCGCCGGCACCAAGCCAACCTCGTCAATCAGCGGCGGTCGCAAATCCAGCGACAGCGCGCGCACCTGGCTGATCAGGCCATCGACCAGGCTCGTGGCATCCTTGATCTGCTTGAGGCTGGCCAAGGCCGGGGTCTGCATCTGCGCCACGCCCAAATTGATCTTGATGCCGGTCAGGGCCTGACCGAATTCGTCGTGCAACTCACGTGACAGGTGCTTGCGTTCCTCTTCCTTGGTGGCTTCCAGCTTCATCGTCAAGCGGCGCAGCAAATCGAAGGCATGCCCCAGCCGATCACGGCTCTCACGCGCCTGGGCAAAGGCCAACTCGCGCTCGTCATGCACTTGCTGCAGGGCGCGGTTACGTTGTTGCAGTTCGCGCACCCGCCAAAGGAAGGCCGCCGACAGCAACATCAACAACGCCGCCAAAGCACCGCCCTGAACCCCGCTGCGCCGCCACCACGGCGGCACGATGTCCAAATGCAAGGGCGCAGCCAGGGTCCAGCCGTGACCGCCCTTGCGACCACGGACCTCGAGGTCGTAGCTCCCAGGCGCCAGCGCGTGCAGGGTCAGTTGCCCGCGTTCGTCCAGATCGA
>CAUJJS010000165.1 GCA_963205415.1 Pseudomonadota bacterium | reverse complement strand
CCGATCACCAGATCCGGCCAAGGCGCGTGCAGTCGTGCCGCAAACGCTGCCCCCAATGCGTGGCCTGCGCCCAGCACGCCACGCGGGGCCAACCAACGCCAGGGCGCGCGTGGCGCGAGTACCAAGGGCTCCACCGTGTCGGACAGCGCCGCCGCCAGTGCCCCGGCCTGATTGGCATTGCCGGCATGGCCATCGCTCAGTGTCAGGACGCTTCGCGCCATGTCAGCGTCGGGCCTCGCGCAGCGCACCGCGTTGCGGGCATTGCGTGCCCAGTTCCAGGCGCAAGTACTCCACCAGTTGCCGACTGCGGCGCAGGGTTTCGCGCCGCCGCGGCAGGACCGCCTTCATGGTCATTTGCGGGAGTCGGAAGCCCGGTAGGACTTCGCTCAAGGCGCCGCTCACCAATTCGTCCCGAATCAGGAAGTACGGCAACACCGCGATGCCTTCGCCCGCGAGTGCGGCGTCGCGCATGATCGCGCCGGAATTGGTGGAAAGGCGCGGGTGCACCAGTACCCGGAAACTGTCTTCGCCACGCGTGAAGCGCCAGTCGTGGCCGCTGTCGTTGTAGAGGTACTGGATGCAATCGTGTTCACGTAGCTGCGCCGGCTCCTGCGGCGCGCCACGCGCCGCGAGGTAGGCCGGCGAGGCGCAACACACCAGGTCGAAACGAAACAGCGGTTCCTCCTGAAACTGGCCGGAAATCGCGCTGCGATCAGTGATGGCGATGTCGTAGCCTTCTTCGGCCGGATTGACCGGCTGGTCGTTGAGCACCAGTTCCAAGGTCAACTCCGGGTGTTGACGAAAGAAGTCGGCCAAGACCGGGCGCAGGATACGGGTGCCGAAGGCGGTCGGCGCACTGAGGCGCATCAGGCCTCGAAACTGCAATTGGTCATCGGACAAATTGGCTTCCAATGCGTCCAGTTCTTCCACCAGACCGGCGACGTGCTGGCGGTAGAGGGCGCCGGACTCGGTCAGGCGCACCCGGCGCGTGGTGCGCATCAGCAGCGGGGTACCGAGTGCGTCCTCGAGCTCGCGCACGCGGCGGGTGACGACCGACTTGGAAATCCCCAACTGTCGCGCCGACTCGGAAAAGTTCTCCAGTTCGGCGACGCGCAGAAAGGTTCGGATATTGAGTAGATGGCTCATTGTTGCGTACGCGTGAACGCTGGATTCGTATCAATCCGGCTTATCGTACGCCAAGCGCGTCCATAGAATGTGGCCATGGACATTCAGATCATCCGCTCCGGCGAGCGTGGCCGCACGCGCCTGGCGTGGCTCGACAGCCGCCACAGTTTTTCCTTCGGGCATTACTACGACCCCAAGCGCATGGGCCATGGCGCCCTGCGCGTGATCAACGAGGACGTGGTCGCACCCGCGAAAGGGTTTTCCACCCATCCGCACGCCAACATGGAAATCGTCTCGATCGTGTTGTCGGGCGCATTGGCTCACCGCGACAGCATGGGCAATGTCCAGACCATCCGCGCCGGCGAAGTGCAACGCATGAGTGCGGGTACCGGCATCGAGCACAGCGAGTTCAACCCGAGTGATGAGGTGCCGGTGCATTTTCTTCAGGTCTGGCTGCATCCTTTGCACCGCGACCAGTCACCCAGCTACCAACAACGCGATTTTTCCAGTCATGATCAGGAACAAGGCTGGCTGCCCGTGGTCACTGGTTCGGCGCAAGGATTGAGTCTTGCGATCGATCAGGATGCTGGCATCTACCTCAGTCGCCTGCCGGCTGGCACGATGCGGCGCCAACAGCTTGAAACAGGGCGGCGTGGTTACTTGCAGATCACTGGAGGATGCGTGCTGTTGGGCGAAAATGAATTGAACGCCGGCGATGGCGTGGCCTTCACAGGCCGTGCCGATTTCGCGTTGCAGGCGATCACCGATGCGGCCGCGGTCTGGTTTGATCTGGCCTGATGGACTGAATATTTCAAGGAGATTGGTTGATGTCACACACCCCACTGGATGCCGCCGCGCTGGATCAGTTGTTTCTCGGCGCCCGCACCTTTGCCGCGCAACGCGATACCTGGCTCGACAAACCCGTCAGCGAATCGCAGTTGCGGCAGATCTGGGATCTGGCACGGATGGGCCCGACCCAAACCAACACCGTGCCGGCGCGCGTGGCCTTCGTCGTGTCGGCCGAGGCCAAGGCGCGGCTGGCACCGCTGATGGACGAAGGCAATCGTGCCAAAACCGGCGCCGCGCCGGCCACGGCGATCATCGGCATGGATCTCGCGTTCTACGACAAGCTGCCCTACCTGTATCCGCACGTCGATGCACGCGCCTGGTTCGCCGATGCCGAAGCCGCGCATCTGGAAGCCATCGCCCTACGCAGCAGCTCGTTGCAAGGCGCCTACCTGATCATGGCGGCGCGCGCGCTGGGCTTGGACTGCGGGCCGATGTCGGGTTTCGATGCTGAACGCGTCACTGCCGAGTTTTTCCCGGATTCTGCGGTGCGGGCCAATTTCATGGTCAATATCGGCTATGGCAATCCTGCCTCGCTGCGCCCGCGCAATCCGCGCCTGTCCTTCGACGAAGCCTGCTGCATCGTCTGAATCCACCCGTCCCACAGGAGTGTTGCAATGAAAACCAAACTGCTTGCCCTTGCCCTGTCCACCATGTCCCTGGTTGCGATGCCGGCACTGGCCGAGTCGGTGACCTACACGGTCGATCCCGATCACGCCCAGATCCACTTCACCTACAGCCACATGGGCTTTTCGCACATCACCGGCGCCCTCAATGTCAGCGAAGGCAGCGTGACCTACGATCCGGCCAAACCAGCCGATTCCTCGGTCTCGATCACCGCGCAGATGGACAGCGTGAACGTCGGGGTGCCAGCGATGAACGACCACCTCAAGGCCGCCGACTTCTTCGATGTCGCCAATTTCCCCACCGCCACCTTCAAGAGCACCAAGGTGGAAGCTGCGGGCGAGGGCAAACTCAATCTGACCGGCGATCTGACCATCCACGGCAAGACCCAGCCCGCCCACTTCGTGGTGACGATCAACAAGATCGGTGAGCATCCGATGCGCAAGACGCCGGCCGCTGGCTTCGACGCCACCGGCACCATCAATCGCCCCGATTTCGGCATCGAAACCTACACCATGGTGACCGGTCCCGAGATCAAGCTCGACATCAGCTTCGAAGCCTTCGTACCCAAGGCTGAAGCCAAGGCCGAGTAAGTCGAACTTGGGCCGCCGAGCGTGATGGCGCTCGGCGGTCAGGTGATCGCGGCGCTTCCGCGCTAAAATCCGTGGCCTTGCCGTTGATCGACCTATCGCCATGACTACCGCCCCAACTCAGCCCGACACCACGAAGAAGCGCGTCGAAGTCACCCGCGCCGACCTGCGCCTGTCCTGCCCGATGCCCGGGACCGAGCTGTGGAACATGCATCCGCAGGTGTATTTGCCGGTGGATGCCGACGGCGAAGCGACCTGTCCGTACTGCAGCACGGTCTACGTGTTCAAGGGCTGAGTCTGACCGGCACCGGCTGACGTGGCGCGTCCACTCACGGTGATGCAACTATTGCCGGCGCTGGAATCCGGCGGGGTTGAACGTTCGACGCTCGAAGTCACCCAGGCACTCGTGCAGGCGGGACACCACGCCGTGGTGGTTTCGGCAGGTGGCCGCTTGGTGCCCGACATCGAAGCCGCCGGCGGCATCCACCTTCGTCTGGAGATCGGACGCAAGTCGCCCCGTGTGCTGGCACAGGTTCCGCGACTGTGGCGCTTGATCGCGCAGCACCAACCCGACATCGTGCATGCACGCTCGCGCTTGCCCGCCTGGATCGGCTGGCTGGCGATGCGCGGCTTGGGCAGCGCAAGACCGGCCTTCGTGACCACGGTGCATGGTCTCAATTCGGTCAGCGGTTACAGCGCGATCCTGACGCGCGGCGAGCGGGTGATCTGCGTGTCCGACACCGTGCGCCAACATGTGCTGGCGAACTACCCCCGCACGGATCCGCAACGCCTGCGGGTGATCGAACGTGGCATCGATGCCGCCGCCTTTCCACGCGGATATCGCGCCGACGCCGCATGGCGCGAAGCGTTTTTTCGCGAGCATCCGGCGCTGTCGGGTCGCCCGTGGTTTGTGCTGCCAGGCCGTGGCACCCGCCTCAAGGGGCATCTGGATGCGATCGAATGGATTGCGGCCCTGCGCACCCAAGGCCATGACGTCGCCTTGCTGTTGCAGGGTGTGGTCGAAGCCGGGCGCGAGCGCTATCTGGAGGAGTTGCGCGCGCGAATGCAGGCACTGGGCGTCAACGACGTCGTGGTGCTGGCGCCGCCGCGTCGCGATATTCGCGAGGTCATGGCCGAGAGTTTTGCCGTGCTGCAACTGTCCAACAAACCCGAAGCCTTCGGCCGCACCGTGGTCGAGGCCTTGTCGCTGGGCAAGCCGGTGCTGGGATGGGCACACGGTGGCGTGGGCGAGTTGCTGGCGCGGGGATTTCCCGAGGGTGCGGTGGCGCTCGGCGACCGCGAGGCGCTGCTGGCGCGCGCCATAACGTGGCTGCGGCACCCACCCCAACCCGCGCCATGGCCAGCCTTCAGCCTGACGCAAATGCAGGCCGCGGTGTTGCAGGTGTATCAGGAGCTGGTCGGTGGCGACTGATCGGCCAGCGCGACCGCTAGCGTGGTGGCTGCTGCTCGCCACGCTCGCGCTGCTGCCTTTCGGTGTGGCGCCGGAATTGCCGGTTTTGATCGGTGCCCTCGTCGGTGTGGCGCAGATCCTGCGCGGCCAAATCGATTGGACCAAGCCTGCCGTTCGGATCGCACTCGTCATCGGACTGGGCTATTGGCTGGCTGAATTCATCTCGGCCTGGGACAGCGTGGTGCCGGCAAAGAGTTGGAGTGAAGCGGCGCTCGACCTGCGCTTGGTGGCGTTTCTGGTGTTTGTGGCGGCCAGTCGCTGGCGGACGCGCGATCTACACGCACTGACGGCCGGTATCGGCTTGATCGCGGCACTGTGGTGTCTGGATGCCGTGGTGCAGGTCGGCTTTGGCGTCAGTTTGGGAGGTCCGCTGCAGGGCGATCGCCTCAGCGGCATCTTCGGGGACGACAACCTCAAGCTCGGCGGCGTGCTGGCGGTGTTGGCGCCGATCGTCCTGTGTGTCGCGCATCGTCTGGGCGGCACCCGTGGGCTGGTCGTGGCCTGGGTGCTGCTGTTGTCCCTGATCCTGCTCGCCGGTGCGCGTGCAGCTTGGCTGGGTTTTGCGCTGGGTACGGCGCTGGTGTTTTGGCGGGTGTACGGCGGGCGCCGTGCGAGTCTGGCGCTGGCGGTGCTGGCCGTGGCAAGCCTCGCCCTTGCCACCCTTGCCTACAGCACATCGGCGCGCTTTGCCGAACGCATTGAGCGCAGCGTGCAGGCGTTTCGCGCGGATCGAGCGGGGCTCGACCACGCCCTGTCGGGACGCCTGGAAATATGGGACGCGGCCTGGCGCATGAGTGCGGCACACCCCGTCAATGGTGTGGGCGTGCGGGGCTTTCGCCATGCCTATCCGGCCTATGCCAATGCCGATGACCCCTTTGTCGAAGGTGATACCGGGGCCTTCCACGCCCATCAGATCGTGCTGGAAGTGCTGAGCGAAACCGGCCTGATCGGCCTTGTGATCTGGCTCGGCATGATCGGCGCGGTACTGAGGCTCTATCGGCAGCACGCCCGGCATGCGTCCGGTGCGGCCAACGGAACCGGCATCGCCGTGCTGGTGGCGGTATTTCCGCTCAACACCCATTACGCCGTGTATTCGGCCTTTTGGGGCTTGTTCCTGTGTTGGTTGATCGCAGTGTGGCTGGCGGTAATGGCCGTCGATCAGTCATAGATCGGGGCTGCGCCTTCCGGTCGGCGCTTGAAGCGCTTGTGCATCCACAGGTATTGATCGGGCGCATCGCGCACCATGGCTTCAATCGCGGCCATCACCCGCGTGGTATCGGCGTGGGCATCGGCACTCGGGAATCCCTCCATCGCCGGCTTCACTTCCAGGGTGTAGTGGCCATCGGGTTCGCGCCGGTGATGAAAAGCCAGCACGGCTGCACCCGACAGCCGCGCCAATTGATGGGTGGAGGTGAGGCTGCGCGCCGGTTCACCGAAAAACGGCACGAACACATTGTCTCCGCGCAAGGTGTCCTGATCGGGTGCAAACCACAGAATGCCGCCTTGCTTGAGGTAGCGCAGCGCCGAGCGCAACTGGTCGCGACCGAACATGGCTTTGGCGTAGCGCAAGCGGCCGCGCTTGACCGCCCACTCCATCGCGGCCGTGTCGTGCGGGCGATACATGCCGGCCACGGGGACGTGCTCGCACAACAAGCGTGCGGCAATTTCCAGCGTCATGAAATGGCCTGAAATCAGGATCGCGCCGCGCCCGTTCGCACGCGCAGCCTCGAGGTGTTCGAGCCCATGCACCACGGTGCTGGCGCGCAAGGGCGCGATCGAACCCCACCAGGCGCGGGCGAACTCAAACAGGCCAACGCCGACCGCGCTGAAATTGCGTTTGAGCAAATCCTCGCGCCAGACCTCATCGCGCTCGGGAAAGCACACCCGCAGATTGGCGCGCACCACGGCGCGGCGCGAACGCGCCAGCCATCGAATCAGCGTGCCGAGCACCTGCCCGAGGCCGCGTTGCATCGCCCAGGGCAGATTTGCGGCCAGAATCAACAGCCCGATACCGCACCATACCGGCCATTGGCGCAGGCCGAGCGGTGGCCGAGGCCGAGGGTCTTGGGCAGTGGCTGCGATGCGATCGTCGGTCATGGTCGAGTTGATGGGTGCCGTAAGCGCGGCACTACGGCCTCTTTCAGGCGAAGCAGGCTATTCTTTCACCGATGTCTCAACCATCCAACTTCAAACGGTTCACGGCCGCGTTCCGCAGGTTCACCTACACCTTGGTGCTGTACCTGCTGACCCCCCTGATCCTGTATCGACTGGCCTTTCGCGGCCTGCGTTCGCGTGGCTATTTTTCGCGCTGGTTCGAGCGTTTTGGGTTCTTCAAAGACCCACGCATCGAGCGCTCGATCTGGGTGCATGCGGTGTCGGTGGGTGAGGTCAATGCCGCCGCGCCCTTGATCGATGTGCTGCGCGAACGTTATCCCGATGACGTCCTGGTCGTCACCACGGTCACCCCCACCGGCTCGGATCGGGTGCGCCAGTTGTGGGGCGACAAGGTATTTCACGTCTATCTGCCCTACGACCTGCCCGGTGCCATCCGGCGATTTCTGGGCCGGATCCGCCCGCGCATCGCGGTCATCATGGAAACCGAGATTTGGCCCAATCTGTTCCGCGAATGCGGCCGTTCCGGCATTCCCATCCTGATCGCCAACGCCCGTTTGTCGCGGCGCTCGTTGGATCGCTATGGGCCGGTACGCCCACTGATTCGCGTCGCCATCCGCAGCACCACCTTCATCGCGGCCCAGTCCCAACGTGACGCCCAGCGCTTCCTCGAAGTGGGTGCGCGACCGGAACGGGTACGCGTCGTGGGCAACCTCAAGTACGACATGCACGTACCCGATCATCTGACGGCTCAGGCCCTGCGGTGGCGCCAGCAGTGGGGCGCGTTGCGGCCGGTCTGGATCGCGGCCAGCACCCACGAGGGCGAAGAAGCCACCGTGATCGAAAGCCATGCGCGGGTTCTGCGTGCCTTCCCCGACGCGCTCTTGATCGTGGTTCCCCGCCACCCGGAACGATTTCGTCCGATGCTGCAACTGTGCCGAAGTTATGGCTTCGTGACGCATTGCCGCAGCGAAAACCAACTGCCGCGCCCGGACAGTCAATGCTTCGTGCTCGACACGCTCGGTGAACTGGTGCCGTTTTGCGCCACGGCGGACGTCGCTTTCGTGGCGGGCAGTCTGGATCCCATCGGCGGCCACAACGTACTGGAACCGGCTGCCTTGGGGGTGCCTGTTCTGGTCGGCCCCAACACCTTCAACTTTGCCGAAGTCACCGAGCTTTTGATCGAGCACGGTGCCTGCGAGCGTATCGATGGGGCGGAGACGCTCAGTGCCGCCTTGCAGCGGATCTTGGCGCAACCGAAACTGCGTGAGCGCATGGGCCAAGCCGGCATCGCCGTGGTCGAAGCCGAACGCGGCGCGGCACGGCAAACGCTGGAGATCGTGCGCCGCACCTTGATCGGCAAATCACCCGTCACCTGGCACTGATCGCACCAGGTGCTGCGATTACTCAGTTCTTGGCCGGGTCTTCGGACGCATCCGCCAAGGCGGCTTCAGCGTCGCTGACCAGCAAGCGATTCACCGCCTCCAGATCCGCCACCTCGATGACGCCCGCGGCTTGCTTCAAGCGCAAGGTGTTGACCAGGAAGTTGTGGCGCGAGCTGGAGTAGGCACTCTGGGCCTGGAACAGCACCTGTTGCGAGAGCAAGACATCGACGATGGTTCGGGTGCCGACCTCGAAACCGGCCTCGGTGGCTTCCAGTGCGCTCTGGGCTGAAACCACGGCCTGCTTGCGCGCCTCGACTTCGCTGATGCCGGCGTCCAGTGCCCGATACGCGTTGCGCGTCTGACGCAGGATGGTGCGTTCGTTCTGGTCGTAGCGGAAGGCGTTCTGGTCGCGCGCATTGAGCGCGAGCTTGACCTGGGTCTGGGTGGCAAAACCCGAGAACAGCGGCACGGTGAGGTTGATGCCCACACGCCAGTCGTCGCTGCTGTTGTTGCTCGGGATGATGCCGAGGTCGGCGGCCGATGTACCCCAGCCGTAGCTGCGACCACGACTGGCCGAGGCCGACAAAGTCGGAAGGTGGCTGGCGCGTGCGGTTGCCACATCCAGTTCGTCGGCTTCAGCCGACAAGGCCTGGGCAATCAGGGTTGGATTGCGTTCGCGGGTGAGTTCCACCCAGGCATCGATGCCGTCCGGACTTGGACGGGTCGGGGCGAAATCCTCACCCAAACCCAGCAAGTGTTCCAAGGGCTGGCCGGTGATCTGGGTCAGGGCCTCGCGTGCATCTTCCAGTGCCACTTCCGAGGCGATGGTGCCGGCACGCGACCCGTCATAACGAGCGCGGGCTTCGTGCACGTCGGTGATGGCGGTCAGGCCAACATCGAAACGCTGCTCGGCTTGATCGAGCTGACGCTTCACTGCGCGCTCTTCGGCATGGGAATTCACCAGCGCATCGATGGCCGTCAGGGTGTTGAAGTAGGCTTCAGCCACGCGCACGATCAGGTTGTCGTTCTCGGCGTCGAATTGCGCCTCGCCCATGGCATCGCGCTTCTTGGCGGCGCGCAACTGGGTGTAGTTGGCGTGGTTGTAGATGGATTGATTGAGCTGAAGGCCAAAAGTGCGGCCGTTGGAGTGCGACTGCGTGGTGTTGGTCGAGACGATCGGCGGATCCACCGACAACACCCGTTCGCCGGAACTCTCCATGCCCGAACGCGAATAGCTGGCCGAGCCGCTCAGATTGGGTAACAAGCTGGAACGCGCCTGCGTCACACGCAATTGTCCGGCTTCGCGGCTGCTTTCGGCAATCGCCAGTTGCGGATCGCTGTCACGCGCCAAGGTGTAGGCCTGCATCAGATCGGAGGCGCTCGCCGTGGCGCCGCCGAGCGTCATGCTCAGGACCAGTGCAAGTGGGGTCAGTCGGGGCAACGGCATGGGGACACTCCAAAACAATCGATAAGGGTCAGAGCGCAAATCGCGCCACAGGTTCAGCGCCCACCAGATAGGGCAGCTCGGTTTCGAAAAGGCTCTGCTCACGGACGCGTCCGTGCTCATCAGCCTGCAACACGACGGCAGTTTGTACGAGGGTGTGACCACGCACCGCGAACAGGCGACCGCCCGGCTTGAGCCAGGTGATGAAATGCGCCGGCACCGCATCCACCGCGCCGGTGACGGCAATGGCGTCGAAACGCCGTGCGGTGCGATAGGCCATGGCATCGGCATGGATCACCTGCAGATTGGAGATGCCGGCTTCGACCGCGCGCGCGCGGCTGCGCTCGACGAAATCGGCGTGGATGTCGATGCTCACCACATCACGCGCCAGCGCCGCCAAGCAAAATGAAATGAAGCCGCCGCCAGTGCCCACTTCCAGCACCTCGTCGCGTGGATCCAAGGCCAAGGCCTGCAACATGCGGCCTTCGACCACGGGCTTCATCATGGTCTGGCCATGCTCCAGTGGCAGGGCCAAATCGGCGAAGGCCATGCGACGATGGCGGGTCGGCACGAAATCCTCGCGCTTGATCGTACCCAGCACTTCCAGCACACGGGCGTCGGCGACCTCCCAAGGGCGCACTTGCTGCTGCACCATGGTGAATCGAGCTTGTTCGAAATCAAGAGACATGAGAGACCTTGCCAGAAACTGTGGGACGGGACCGGCGATTTTAACAGGCTATGCACGGACGAAGGCGCGTGGCAGTGCCGGAAGTCAAGGGTCCACGGCGTATGGGGGTGCCGTTCAGATTCGCGATGGCGCACGTGATGGGCTTCACATCGGTTCGCAACATGCGATTTGATGGTAGGTTTCAATCGGATCATGAAACCCAAGCCATGAAACTTCCCGCCCTATTGCTTGCATTGATGGCCAGCGCCGCGATGGCCGACACGCCCGCCGACGAGGCTCAGGCCATGGGCGAACGACTGGCTGCTTGCGCTGCCTGTCATGGCCCACAGGGCGAAGGCATGCCGGGCAGCGCGTATTACCCGCACCTTGCCGGCAAGCCTGCCGGCTATCTTTTTACGCAGTTGCAAGGCTTCCGCGATGGGCGTCGGCACTATCCGCAGATGGTGTACCTGATGCGCAACTGGGACGATGCCTGGCTGGCGCAAATTGCTCGCCACTACGCCAGCCTGCCATTCGTGGAAACCCGGCACGCGACGCCGCCGGCACAGCACATACGCGATCGCGACCATGCCCAGGCGCTGGTCGAGCACGGCGACGCCAGCCGCGATCTGCCGGCTTGCGCGAGCTGCCATGGACCCGCGTTGAACGGCATCGAGCCAGGTGTTCCCGCCTTGGCGGGTTTGCCGGTGGACTATCTGGTCGCGCAACTGGGCGGTTGGATGACCGGCGCGCGCCATTCGATCGCACCCGACTGCATGAGCGCGGTGGTCCACGCCCTCCAGCCCGGTGAAATCCGCCTCTTGGCCGGCTACATCGCCACCCAGGTGCCGGCCGCGGGCAGCCGACCGGCGCCGGCCGGAACTTGGGAATTGCCACGCGCCTGCGGCGGCACCCAAGCGCTTGATTCGGCGCATGGGGTCGAGCCGTGACGGCCGGGGCGTCGACGTGGCGGGCATGGTGGCCGTTGGTGGTCGGGTTTCCGCTGCTGAGCCTCGCGGTCGTGGTCCTCGTGGTGCTGATTGCCGCGCAAGGCGGCGTGGCGGCCTTGCAGGTGCCGACCAATGGCGCGCATGAATCCACCGTCGCCGATGCTGCGCAGATCCAACGGGGTGCCTACCTCGCGCGTATCGGCGATTGCATCGGATGTCACAGCGTGCCCGGTGGCCCAGCCTTGGCCGGAGGGCGCGCTTTCGCGACCGACTGGGGCACGGTGTATTCGACCAACCTGAGCCCTGATCCTGCGACCGGTCTGGGTGACTGGTCGGCGGCCGAGTTCCGTCACGCCATGAAGCACGGCGTCAGTCGCCGTGGCCTCTTGTATCCCGTCTTTCCCTTCCAGCATTTCCAGCATGTGGTCGATGCCGACCTGGATGCGATCTTTGCCTGGCTGAAGCAGCAAACGCCGGTGCAATCCGAACCTCCGCCAACGCAGTTGGATGGCATTGCGGGCTGGCGTGCGGCGATGCTCATCTGGCGCATGGCCTTCCATCGCCCCACGCCCTTGCCCCAAGCCGATGCACTCAGTCCAACTTGGCAGCGCGGGCGCTATCTGGTGGAAGGGCTCGGCCATTGCGCCATGTGCCATGGCCGGCGCGGCGCCTTTGGGGCTTTGATTGCACCGCTGCGATTTGCCGGCGCGCGCATTCCGCAGCAAGGCTGGGTCGCGCCCGCGCTGGATCGCGAGGCCTTGTCGGGTTGGAATGTGGCCGATCTGGCCGAGTACCTGCGCGTGGGCGTGGCGCCGCAATCCAGTGCCTTCGGTCCCATGGCCGATGTGGTGCATGACAGCACCCAGTACTTGAGTCAGGCCGATGCCGAGGCCATGGCCGAATACCTCCTGAGCCTGGCGCCGGCGCCGATCCGCCACGGCGCGCGTCTGCCGGTGCCGCGCGCGCGTGAAACCGTCACCTTGGCCAGTACCGCGTTGTACGCGCAGCAGTGTGCCGATTGCCACGGCAAGGACGGGCGCGGTCGGGCGCGGGTCTACCCGCCACTGGCCGGCAACGCGCAGGTCACGGCGGCCGATCCGGTCAACCTGATTCGCATCGTGCTGATCGGCGCTGCCGCCCCGAGTACCCAGGGCAACCCTGAGCCGCATTCGATGCCGCCTTTCGTCAATCGCCTGAGCGATGCCGAGCTGATCGAGGTGCTCAACCATGTGCGCGGCAGTTGGGGCAACGATGCGGCCGCGATTTCGCAACGGCAGATCGACGAGGTGCGCGCGTTGAGTGTGGATTGAACACCGCAGCGCCGGCCTATCATTGAACTTTCCCCCACAC
Source organism: Pseudomonadota bacterium (assembly GCA_963205415.1). Classification (GTDB taxonomy): domain Bacteria; phylum Pseudomonadota; class Gammaproteobacteria; order Xanthomonadales; family Xanthomonadaceae; genus Denitratimonas. The sequence goes on along the minus strand of CAUJJS010000165.1, from coordinate 3,141 downwards.
CCAGCAGACATGTCTTCGTCCATCGATTACCCGCGCGACCTCCGCGGCTACGGCGCCCATCCACCGCACGCCGATTGGCCGAATGCTGCGCGCATCGCGGTGCAATTTGTGCTCAACCTCGAAGAAGGCGGCGAAAATTGCGTGCTGCACGGCGATGCCGGCAGCGAGCAGTTCCTGTCGGAAATCATCGGTGCGGCGAGCTATCCGGCGCGGCACATGAGCATGGAATCGATCTACGAATACGGCTCACGCGTGGGCGCCTGGCGCATCCTGCGCGAATTCGAGCGTCGCGCGCTGCCACTGACCGTGTTCGGCGTGGCCATGGCGATGGAGCGCAATCCGGAATTGACGGCCGCCTGCCTCGAACGTGGCCACGAGATCGCCTCGCACGGCTGGCGTTGGATCCACTACCAGAACATCGACATCGACACCGAACGCCAACACCTGCAGCGTGCGGTCGAAATCCACACCCGCCTGACCGGCGCCGCGCCACTGGGTTGGTACACCGGCCGCGACAGCCCCAATACGCGCCGCTTGGTGGTCGAGCACGGCGGCTTTCTCTACGACTCCGATTACTACGGCGACGACTTGCCGTTCTGGATGGATGTGGAGTTGGGTGATGGCTCGCATCGACCACAGTTGATCGTGCCCTACACCCTCGATGCCAACGACATGCGTTTTGCCAGCCCACAGGGTTTCAACACCGCCACCCAGTTTTTCGACTACCTGCGTGACAGTTTCGATGTGCTTTACGCCGAAGGCGAAGACTGCCCGCGCATGCTCTCCATCGGCATGCACGCACGCATTCTGGGCCGGCCCGGGCGCTTCATCGCCCTGCAACGATTTCTCGACCACATTGCCCGTCACGAACGCGTGTGGGTGTGCCGGCGATTGGACATCGCGCGGCATTGGCATGCCCGCCATCCCTTCGTTGCGCGCGCCGACGCGCCGAGAGCTTGACCATGCGCATGGATGATCTGAATCAGGCCAGCGCCGCCGATTTCGTCGCCGCCCTCGGCGGCATCTACGAACATTCCCCTTGGGTGGCCGAGGCGGTGTACGCGCAACGCCCGTTTGCCCATGTCGATGCCTTGGCACAGGTCATGGCCGCGGTCGTGGCCCATGCCAGTCACGCCGCGCAGCTCAACTTGATCCGCGCCCACCCGCAACTGGCGGGCAAGGCCGCGATCGCCGGTGAATTGACCGTGGCCTCGCAAGGAGAACAACGCGGCGCGGGCCTGGATCGCTGCACGCCCGAAGAGTTTGCCGAACTGAGCCAACTCAATGCCCGCTATCAGGAACGCTTTGGGTTTCCCTTCATCCTGGCGGTCACCGGCCACACCCGCAGCAGCGTGATCGCCAGCCTGCGCACGCGCCTGTCGAACACGCCAGAGCTTGAATACGCCGAGGCTTTGCGTCAGATCGACAGGATCGCGCGCATCCGGCTCGATGCCTTGCTGGGCGCGTGATTCAAAGCATGCGCCGCAGGCGATAGATCAGGTCCAGCGCCTCGCGTGGGCTGAGCGAATCCGGGTCGAGCGTGCGCAGGGTTTCTTCTGCGGGTGAAGGCAAGGACGGCGCAAACAAACCCATCTGGCCGCCGGTGTGATTGGACGCCGCCGGCGCCGGTTGATCGAGCGCGTGGCTGAGGCCGGATTCCAACGTGAGCAACACCGCACGCGCTTGCGCCAGCACCGGTTTGGGAAGTCCCGCGAGCGCGGCCACCTGCAGGCCGAAACTGCGATTGGCCGGGCCATCTTTCACCGCATGCATGAACACCAGTTGCTCGCCGTGTTCGACCGCGTCCAGATGCACGTTGGCGATGCCACCGGGAAAGCCTGCGGCATTGGCATCGGCGAGCGCGGTCAGTTCGAAGTAATGGGTGGCGAACAGGGTGTAGGCGCGGTTGACGAAGGCCAGATGCCGGGCGCAGGCCTCGGCCAGGGCCAGGCCATCGTAAGTCGAGGTGCCACGACCAATTTCATCCATCAACACCAAGGAGTGCTCGGTGGCGTGGTGCAAGATGTAGCTGGTTTCGCTCATCTCCACCATGAAGGTGGATTGGCCGCGCGCCAAATCATCACCGGCACCAATGCGGGTGAGGATGCGGTCGATCGGGCCGATCGTGGCGCTCGCGGCCGGCACGAAGCTGCCGATGTGGGCGAGCAGCACGATCAAGGCGTTCTGGCGCATGTAGGTGGATTTACCACCCATGTTGGGGCCGGTGATGATGAGCATGCGCCGCGCCGGGGAAAGCGCGAGATCATTGGGCTCGAAGGGCTCCTCGCGCACCGCCTCCACCACCGGATGGCGGCCACGTTCGATCGCGATGCCAGGCTCCTGACTCAGCGTGGGACATGTCCAGTCGAGTGTCAGCGCGCGCTCGGCAAAGCCGGCCAAAACATCCAGCTCGGACAGCGCCATGGCGCAGCGACGAAGGGATTCCAGCTCGGTATTGAGGTCTTCCAGCAGGGCTTCGTAAAGTTCCTTTTCCCGCGCCAACGATCGCTCACGCGCACCCAGCACCTTGTCCTCGAAACCCTTCAATTCCTCGGTGATGTAACGCTCGGCGTTGGCCAGAGTTTGCCGTCGGCTGTAGTGCAAGGGCGCCTTGTCGGATTGCGCCTTGCTGATTTCGATGTAGTAGCCGTGCACGCGGTTGTAACCGACCTTGAGCGTCGGGATGCCGGTGGCTTCGCGTTCGCGTTGTTCCAGATCGATCAGGAATTGATCGGCACGGGTGGACAGCGCGCGCAATTCATCCAGTTGGACATCGTAGCCATCGGCAATCACCCCGCCATCGCGCACTAGCAGCGAGGGACTGGGCGCAATGGCACGGCGCAGGTGCTCAGCTTGGTTGTCGTGTTCGCCCAATTCCAGACTCAGTTCGGCCAGACGCGGGGAATCGAATGCACGCACGTGCGCCGCAATCGCAGGCAAGCCCAGCAAGCCATCGCGCAGCGTGGACAGGTCGCGCGGCCGCGCGGAACGCAGGGCCACGCGGGTGAGGATGCGTTCCAGATCACCCAAGGCCCGAAAGCGTTCGCGCAAGGCTTCCTGCGCGTTGGATTCCAGCAGGGTTAACACCGCGTGGTGACGCGCCCGCAACACGCGCTGATCGCGCAAGGGTCGGTGCAACCA
>CAUJJS010000164.1 GCA_963205415.1 Pseudomonadota bacterium | reverse complement strand
AGCCACTTGTCGATCGACACGGCGGCCTGGTGGCCATGCGCCACCGCGGTGATGATGTTCTTCGGCCCGAAGGCGGCATCGCCCCCGAAGAAGACGTTCGGCAGCGTGGACTGCAGCGAATCCTCGTTGAGCACCGGCAGGCCCCACTTGTCGAACTCGATGCCCACATCGCGCTCGATCCAGGGGAAGGCGTTCTCCTGGCCGACGGCGATCAGCACCTCGTCGCAGGGGAAAAACGCATCCGGCGCGCCGGTGGGGATCAGGCTGCGGCGGCCCTTGTCGTCGTACTTCGCTTCGACGATCTCGAAGCTCATGCCGACCAGCTTGCCATCGGCCTGCACGAAGGCCTTGGGCACGTGGTAGTTGAGGATGGGGATGCCTTCGTGGAGGGCATCCTCCTTCTCCCAGGGCGAGGCCTTCATCTCCTCGAAGCCCGAGCGCACGATCACCTTGACGTCGCTCGATCCGAGCCGCCGCGCCGAACGGCAGCAGTCCATCGCGGTGTTGCCACCGCCCAGCACGATCACGCGCCGCCCGACTTTTTTGACGTGGCCGAAGTAGACCGACGCCAGCCAGTCGATGCCGACGTGGATCTTCGCAGCGGCTTCGTCTCGTCCCGGTAGCTGCAAATCACGGCCGCGCGGCGCGCCGGTGCCGACGAAGATGGCGTCGAAATCCTGCGCCAAGAGCGCACGCATGGATTCGATGCGGGTGTTGCTGACGAGTTTGGCACCCAAGCCGAGCACATAACCCACTTCCTCGTCGATCACCCGCTCGGGCAGGCGAAAACGCGGCACCTGGGTGCGCATGAAACCACCGGCCTTGGCATCGGCCTCGAACACGGTGATGTCATAGCCGAGCGGCGCCAGATCACGCGCCACGGTGAGCGAGGCTGGACCCGCGCCGATGCAGGCCACGCGCTTGAGTCCGGCACCGGGCACGGCTTCAGGCAGGCGTTGGCGCATCTGCGCCTCGATGCCCTCGTTGCGGTTATCGGCGGCCACGCGCTTCAGGCGGCAGATCGCCACCGGCTCGGGTTTTTCGCCGTTGTTCTCTTCCACTCGGCCACGTCGACAGGCCGGTTCGCAGGGGCGGTCGCACACCCGTCCCAGGATGCCGGGAAAGACATTGGCATCCCAGTTCAGCAGATAGGCATCGTCGTGGCGGCCCGCCGCGATCAGGCGGATGTACTCGGGCACACGGGTATGCGCAGGGCAGGCCCATTGGCAGTCCACCACTTTGTGGAAGTACTGCGGGTTGCGGACATCGGTCGGTTGCATCACACCTCCTGCCTCACGCGTGGCGCGAGTCTAGCCGGTTCGCACGAGTGCAGAACAGGCCGAACGGTCATGTCATCGGCCGGTGTGAAGCTGTGCAAGGTTTACCCTGTGCAAACGCGAAACGTTCGCAGCATCAGGCCGGAGTTTTCAGCCGCGACGCCCCAGATCGCGCACGATTTCGCGTGCCGCATTGCGCCCCGGCAGGCCCGTGACACCACCACCCGGATGGGTGCCCGATCCACACAGGTACAAACCTGCGATCGCGCCGCGATAGTTGCCTTGGCCCAACAGCGGGCGGGCGCTGAACATCTGATCGAGCCCCAAGGCACCGTGGAAGATGTCGCCGCCGATCAAGCCGAAGTCGCGCTCCAGATCGAGTGGCGAAAGCGCCCGATAACCCAGCACGCTGCGCGCAAAATTGGGGGCGTAACGGTCCACGGTGTCGATCATCAGCTTCGCCACGGTGTCGCGGTGCGTATCCCAGCCGCCGGTGACCTCGGGATTGACGTGCTGGCAGAAGAGGCTCGCAACGTGCTGGCCCGCGGGCGCAAGGCTGTCGTCCAAGGTGGAAGAAATCACCAGTTCCACGATCGGTTCACGCGCCCAGCCGGGGTTGTGCTCGCGCGACTTGGCATCGAAGAAGGCGCGTTCCATATAGGCCAGGCTCGGCCCGATCAGGATGCCGCTTTGATGATGCGCCTGCAGCGAGGTGCCTGGGGCTGCGCGAAAGTCCGGCAGTTCCGACAGCGCCACATTCATGCGGAAGGTGCCAGAGCCGCAGCGATAGCGCCCGATGCGCTCGCGGGTGTCGGCGTCGAGATCGTCCGCTGCCATCAAGCGGGTGTAGAGCAGCTTGGGATTGACGTTGGCGACCACGCAGCGGGCGCTGAACTCGCGCCCATCGTCCAAGGCCAAACCCACGGCGCGGCCGTCACGCGTCTGCACCTTGGCAACGGCGGCCTCGGTGATCAGTTCCACACCGCGCGCACGGCATTCGGCGGCGATCGCCTGGGTGATCGCGCCCATGCCACCGATGGCGTGGCCCCACACGCCCTGCTTGCCATTCACTTCACCAAACACATGATGCAAGAGCACATAGGCGCTGCCCGGCGTATAGGGGCTGGCGAAATTGCCGACCACCGAATCCCAGCCCAAGGCGGCTTTCAGCGGCTCGCTTTCGAACCAGGCGTCGAGCAGTTCAGCGGCGGATTTGGTGAAAAGGTCCAGCAGCTCGCGCCGGCCGCGCATGTCCAGTCGCTTGAGTGCGCGCGCCACACTTACCGAGGCCAGCCAATCGGCCAGCACGAAGCGATCCGACACATTCGGCGGCGTGCGCACCATGAGTTCGCGCAGCACCGCCACCACGCGTTCCAGCATCGCGTAGTACTCCGGCAGGCGCTCGCTATCGCGTTGCGATAGCCGCGCCAGATCAGCCGCGCCCGCAGCGCCACCCAAACGAAACGCCGTGCCATCGGGCAAGGGCAGGAAGTTCGAATACGGCCGCTCGACGACCTTCAAGCCGTGATGCACCAGATGCAGGTCGGCGATCACCTGCGGGTTGAGCAGACTGACGGTGTAGCTGGCGGTGGAGTTGCGAAAGCCGGGATGAAATTCCTCTGTAACGGCCGCGCCACCCAAGACCGAGCGCCGTTCCAAGACGGTCACCTTCAAACCCGCTGCCGCCAGGTAGGCCGCGCACACCAGACCGTTGTGGCCGCCCCCTATGATGAGTACATCGCGTGTTTGCATACTGGCTGCCAAGGTTGATAGCGGCTGATTATCATCTTTTGTCGCCTGCGCGTGGCGCGATGATTGCAGCTAGGATCACGCCCCATGATTCCAAGGGTGTGTGGCAATGCACGAACGCCTGCTTGAATGGATGCAATGGGGGCAACAGTGGCTGTGGCCTGCGGTCAAGGTGCTGACGATCTTGGTATTGGCGTGGCTGCTGCAAACGCTGGTGCGAAAATTGATCGAGCGCGTGTGCCGGCAGCGCGAATTGCCACTGGCGCTGGTGCTGATCGTGCGTCGCGCGGTGGGCACCGTGATCGCCGTGACCGCCTTGCTCCTGATTCTGGACGTGTTTGGCGTATCGGGAACGGTGCTGTGGACGGCCTTCACCAGCTTTGCCGCCGTGGGCGCCATCGCCTTCTTCGCGGCTTGGAGCGTGCTGTCCAATATCTTCTGTTCGATCCTGATCCTGTTCACGCGGCCCTTCCGTCTGCACGACACCGTGGAGTTGGTCGAGAACGGCGAGAAGCCCGGCTTCAAGGGCCGCGTGATGGATGTCAATTTGCTCTACACCACCTTGATGGAGAGTGGCGATGGGCAGAACGGCACCTTGGTGCAGATTCCCAACAGTCTGTTCTTCCAACGTACCCTGCGACGCTGGCGCGGCAGCGCGGTGCCGACCTTGCCCGCGCAATGGCCTGAGCGGGCTTCCGATAGCCAAGTCAGCAAGGAAACACCCACATGAAAGCCGATCGTCGCCCGCTCACCACACGCAACGCGAGCTGGGCCAAGGCGCTGGCCGCAGCCTTGGTCCGAAGCGCGATTACGCCCAATCAGATTTCCGTCATCAGCATCGTTTTTGCCCTGATCGGTGCCGGACTTTTGCTGTACTGGCCCACGCCCTTGGGCTTTGTGCTGGGCGCGGTCTGCGTGCAGTTGCGCCTGCTGTGCAACATGCTTGATGGCATGGTGGCGGTCGAAGGGGGCAAGCAATCACCGCTCGGCGCGCTCTACAACGAGTTGCCGGATCGCATTGCCGACTCGCTGTTTCTGGTCGCGCTGGGCATTGCGGCAGGCTATCCGTGGCTGGGCTGGTTGATGGCCTTGCTCGCGGCACTGACGGCCTATATCCGCGTCACTGGCGGCAGCTTGGGTTTGGCACAGGATTTTCGTGGCCCGCAAGCCAAGCCACACCGCATGGCGGTGATGACCGTCGCCCTCCTGTTGGGCGCGGCAGAGTTGCATTGGCGTGCCAGCGTGCAGGTGCTGCTGCTGGGCTCCATCGTGATTGCAGTCGGCACGGCGCTGACCTGCATCACCCGCACCCGCGCCATCGCTCGGCAATTGAGCCGCGCCACACCATGATCCGCCGCGCCCTTGTCATGTTGGCCAAGTTGCTGTTTGGCGCCTATCCGCGCTGGATCGGGGTACAACCCGACGCACGTCAGCGTATTTATTTCGCCAACCATGGCAGCCATCTCGATACGGTCACACTGTGGGCGTCACTGCCGCCGAGCCTGCGCCGACGTACGCGGCCGGTGGCCGCCAAGGATTACTGGGGTTCGGGATTTCGCGCCGTGATCGCGCATCGCGGCTTGAATGCGGTCTTGATCGAGCGCGACCGCAACAAGGCTGATGGTGATCCGCTGGCGCCACTGCATGAAGCGCTGGCGGCGGGGGATTCGCTGATCCTGTTTCCAGAAGGCACACGCAATCCCGGCGAGACGCCGGGGGCATTCAAATCCGGCCTGTATCACCTGGCCTGTGCGCATCCAGACGTCGAGCCGGTGGCGGTGTACCTCGACAACGCCCGTCGCAGCCTGCCCAAGGGCAGCCTGTTGCCGGTGCCCCTGATCTGCTCGGCCCGTTTTGGCCCAGTCGTCAAGGTTGAAGCTGGCGAAACCAAAGAGGCCTATTTGCAACGCGCCCGTGCGGCGGTAATGGAGTTGGCATGATCGAGTCGCTTGGTGAATTTTGGGCCGCGCTTTTGGACCGCACCCCGGAGGCGTTCTGGCAGGTGATGGGTGGCGTGCTGGTGTTGCTGTTGCTCGCCAGCAGCATCGCTGCCGTACTCAAGTGGCGCAAACCGGGGGCCACGGTGGACAACCTTGTGGCACGCATCAATGCCTGGTGGGTGATGGTGGCGGTGCTGTGTGCCTGCTTTGTGTTGGGGCGGGTGGCAACCTTGGTGTTGTTCGGCTTGGCTTCGTTCATGGCCTTGCGCGAATTTGTCACCTTGACGCCCACCCGTCGTGGCGATCATCTGGTGCTGTGTTTGTGTTTTTACCTTGCCATTCCTCTGCAGTATTTCCTGATCGGAATCGACTGGTACGGCCTATTCGTGATGTGCATTCCGGTGTATGGCTTCCTGCTGCTGCCGGCGGTGTCGGCGCTGGCGGGAGACACCGAGGATTTTCTCGCGCGCAACACCAAGATCCAGTGGGGCTTGATGCTCACGGTGTACTGCATCAGCTACGCGCCGGCGCTGTTGTTGCTGGATATTCCTGGCTACGAGAACGGCAATCTGTTGCTGTTGTTGTATCTGTTGCTCGTGGTGCAGTTGTCGGACGTGCTGCAGTACGTGTTTGGCAAATTGTTCGGCAAACACAAACTCGCGCCCAGCGTGAGCCCCTCGAAAACCGTGGAGGGTTTGGTCGGCGGTGGTTTGGCTGCCGCCGGCGTGGGCGCGGCGCTGTGGTGGATCACGCCCTTCACCCCGTTGCAATCGGGCTTGATGGCCTTGTTGATCGTGATCTGCGGCTTCCTCGGCGGGCTGGCCTTGTCGGCGGTCAAGCGCAGCCTGCACGCCAAGGATTGGGGCCAGATGATCGAAGGCCACGGCGGCATGTTGGATCGCCTGGATTCGGTCACCTTTGCCGCGCCGATCTTCTTCCACGTGGTGCGCTACGTGTTCGCCTGAGTGACGTGACGAAGTACCTGACAAAGCGCGTGCCATTCCTCGGCCAAGCCACTCGAAACGGGTTGAAGTTCCGCCTCAGAAGCGATCTTCGGGAAACTCCAACACCGCACTGGCGCCGTTCAATACCGTCTCGCGCAAGCCGGACACGCGTGTCAAAAGATGATCGGCGTAGAAGCGCGCGGTCTTGAGTTTGGCGGTGTTGAAACCGGCATCACCTTCATTGGCATCAAGCCTGCGACGAGCCGCATGGGCAGCGCGTGCCATCTGCCAGCCGCCGCACACCAAGCCGGCCAGTTGCAGGTAGGGCACCGAGCCGGCGTGTACGGCCTGCAACTGGGTCATGTAGTTCGTGGCGACGTGGATCACGCAGACTTCGAAATCCGCTACCGCCGCACGCAGGCGCTGGGCGATGACTTTGAGGTCGGCGTCGGTGCTGGCGTCCAGCGTTGCGATTGCCTCACGCATCTGGGCAATGAGTGCCGCTGCGACCGCACCTTGGTCACGTGCGGTCTTGCGCCCGATCAGGTCGTTGGCCTGGATCGCGGTGGTGCCTTCGTAGATCGCGGTGATGCGCGCATCGCGCAAGTGTTGGGCGGCGCCGGTTTCCTCGATGAAGCCCATGCCGCCATGAACCTGCACGCCAAGGCTGGTGACCTCGTTCGCCGCTTCGGTGGCCCAGCCTTTGTGGATCGGCACCAGGAATTCGGTCAGTGCTTGGGCATCCTTGTTGCCGGCATGGCCGTGATCGAGCAAGGACGCCAAGCTCATCGACAGCGCGCGGTTGGCCTCGGTGATGGCGCGCATGGTGAGCAGCATGCGGCGTACATCGGGTTGGCGCGCGATCGGCGCCGTCGGCCCTTTCGGATTGGCCAGATCGCGACCCTGCATGCGTTCATGCGCGTAAGCTGCGGCCTGTTGATAGGCGCGCTCGCTGATCGCGATGCCCTGCACGCCAACGAAGTAGCGGGCCTCATTCATCATGATGAACATGTACTCCAGGCCGCGATTGGCCTCGCCCACCAGATAGCCGATGGCGCCGTCTTTTTCACCGTAGTTGAGCACGGCGGTCGGGCTGGCGTGGATGCCGAGCTTGTGTTCCAGCGAGGCGCAGCGCACATCGTTGCGCGCGCCCAGCGAGCCATCGTCATTGACCAGAAACTTGGGCACCACGAACAGCGAAATCCCCTTCACGCCCTCGGGCGCATCGGGCAGGCGCGCCAGCACCAGATGCACGATGTTGTCGGTGAAATCCTGTTCGCCGTAGGTGATGAAGATCTTCTGCCCGAACACGCGGTAGTGATCGCCCTCGGGCACGGCGCGAGTGCGAACGAGCGAAAGGTCAGAGCCGGCCTGCGGCTCGGTGAGGTTCATGGTGCCGGTCCACTCGCCACTGACCATTTTCGGCAGGAAGGTCTGCTTGAGCTGATCCGAACCGACCAGCAGCAGGGCCGACACTGCGCCGGAGGTCAGCATCGGGCACAGCGAGAACGAGAGGTTGGCCGACATCACCAGTTCGGAAACCGGACTGGACACGATGGCCGGCAAGCCTTGGCCGCCCCATTGGGTGGGAAAGGGCAGCGCGTTCCAGCCCGATTCGCAGTACTGCCGATAAGCCTCTTTGAAACCCGGCGCCGTGGTGACTTCGCCGTCGTGCCACTGACTGCCCTCGACATCGCCCACGCGGTTGAGTGGCGCCAGTACCTGCGTGCTGAACTTGCCGGCTTCTTCCAGCACCGCATCGATCAGTTCGATCGTGGTATCGCTCTGACCGGGCAAGGCTTGGATCGCGGGCACATCCAACAGCTCGGAGAGCACGAATCGGATGTCGTCGAGGGGTGCGTTGAACGTGCTCATGCTGCGATCTCCGGCGGGTCGGGGCAAGGCCGGCACGGCATGGCCCACATATCAAGAAGGGTTCGCACAATACGGTGCGGTACGGTGTCTTGATTCTAACCGCGAAACGCGTGGAGCAAAAACCCTAACGCACAATGTGTTAGTCCAAGTTAGTAATGTCCCCTTCCAACCAGATAGAAGTGTCCCCTTTTTGGCTGGGCACACATGGTTGGGGAGCTTGGGTTGTCAGATCGTGAAGTGAAGCGTGCCGGGGTGTTGGAAGAGCTCGCGTGTGGCCG